>NZ_LDQC01000164.1 GCF_001475545.1 Curtobacterium luteum
GAGAACTCGGCAGCGCTCATCGGCTCGGCGGTCGTGGGCTGCTGCGAGAGCAGGGCGCGAAGCCGGCGCGCCACCCCTGGGGTACCGAGCGTTGCGCGCGCTTCGATGAACTCCAATGCATCCTCGATCAGCGACACGGGCATCTGCACGGTCGGCTCAGCCATCTGCGTTCCTTTCCTGATGCTCCCACTCGCATGCTTCTGCTTGTGACCAGGATTCGTATTGTTCGTAGCAGTTGGTGCATTCGTAGAAGCGGACTTCGGTGGGCATCAGTGCGCCTCGATTCGATCGAGGTCATGCAACCCGATCCGTGACTGCGCGACCCTGAGTAGTTCTTCCGCAAGTCCGTACATGTCGCCGCGGTCGAATGCGCCACTGTGCACTCTTCGGCCGTCTTGGAGCGCATCCCAGGAGCCGTCTTCGTAGAGCGCGAATTCACCGTCAGCGGTTTCGTAGATGGGTTCGTCGGAGTTAGTCACGGCGCTTACCCTCCGCAACTCGCTGCCAGAGGGTGCAGTCTTCGGGACCACCGCACTCGCCATAGCGAGCCGCCTCATCGCCGTCTGCGATGGCATTTTCAACAAACCTGATTGGTCGCCCGGGTTCATGCTCAATCGGTGCCGTCATGTCACGTCCTCCCAGAGTTTCAGTGCTTCGTCTGCCATAACGGGCAGGTGTTGGATGAGCGTGGACAGGTCGCGGCTGTCGAGGGTGCCGGTTGTCCACGATTTGCTGTCACGGGAGAACGCCATCCATTCCCCGTCGGAGTAAAGAACGAACCGCCCGT
>NZ_LDQC01000165.1 GCF_001475545.1 Curtobacterium luteum
GACCGTCCGGGACGGCAAGGGCAACGTGGCGTTCAAGGACGTCGTGCCGTTCCTGCCGCAGGACGCGAACTACACGTCGGTCGGCGTCATCAAGGTGCCGGACGCGAAGCCCGACCAGCTCGGGATCCAGGGTTTCTTCTACCCGACCGCGCAGGAGATGTCGACGGGGGCGTTCACCAGCACCTACCCCGACACCGAGAACCCGCTGCTCAGCCTGCAGGTCTACACGGGGAACCTCGGCCTCGACGACGGCGTCCCGCAGAGCGTCTACACGCTCGACACCAGCGGGCTGAAGGAGATCGCGGGGACCCGGGCGGACACGGCCTCGGTCCAGCTGAAGCCGGGCCAGACGAAGCAGCTCCCGGACGGTGCCGGGTCGATCACGTTCGACGGGGTGAAGCGCTACGTCTCCCTCGACGTGCACCACGACCCGTCGCAGCTCTGGGTCGGCGGCTTCGCGCTGCTCTCGACCCTGGGCCTCCTCACCTCGCTGTTCGTGCCCCGCCGTCGCGTGTGGGTGAAGGCCGTCCCGCGCACGGGCGCCGAGCACGGCGAGTACGACCTCGAGTACGCGGGGCTCGCCCGCGGCGAGGACCCCAACCTCGAACGTGCGGTCGCGGACATCGCCAAGCGGCACGTGTCAGACCTCGGCGTTAGGATGCCCCAGTGAACATGACCGCGACTCTGGCCAGCTACTCGGTCGTCCTGACGTACTCGGCGATGGCCGTCTACGTCATCGCGTTCATCGCGTTCGCGCTCGACATGGCGAAGCGCGCGGGCAACGTCGCGGCGGGTGGGACCACCGCTGCGGCCCCGTCCGCCACTGCCCCTGCCGAGCACTGGCCCCTATACACACTTGACGCCGCCGACGAATAGAGAGGTGGAGATCACGGTGGCTGCCGGCACGGTCAAAACAAAAGTAAAAGACACACAACGAGA
>NZ_LDQC01000166.1 GCF_001475545.1 Curtobacterium luteum
CCCGCCTCGTAGAGTTCCGGCGGCACCGACTGCAGGCCGCTGTAGAGGATGGTCGTGTTGAACGGGATGCCGAGCCAGACGTTGACGCCGATCACCGCGATGAGTGCCAGGCTCGGGCTCACCAGCCACGGCACCGGGGCGATCCCGACGAGACCGAGCAGCTGGTTGAGCGCGCCGCTGTCCTGGTCGAGCATCCACTTCCACACCGCGCTCGAGGCGATGAGGGGCAGCAGCCACGGCAGGAGCAGCAGCCCCCGCAGGAAGCCGGACAGCGGGAAGTGCCGTCGGAAGAACAGCGCCAGTCCGAGGCCGATGACGAACTGCAGGACGATCGACCCGGCCGTGAAGAGCGCGGTGTTCACCAGGCTCGTCGTGAAGACCGAGCTCGTGAAGACGGAGACGTAGTTCGCGAGCCCGACCCAGGGGGCCTCGCCGGTGAAGAACGTGGCGGTCGTGTAGTCCTGGAAGGACATCAGGATGTTCTTGACGACCGGGTAGCCGAAGAACACCACGACGAACAGCGCGGCCGGGATGACGAACAGCCAGCGGGTGATGCCGGTCCGGAGGCGCGCACGGCGCTGACCGGGACGGACGGGCGGGGCGACGGTGGTCCGCGTCGCGGGGCGGGACGGTGTGCGTGTGGGTGCCTGCGTCGAGGCGCTCATGCGGGTTCCTCTCCTGGAGTGGTGGGAGGGAGCCGGCCGGTCCGG
>NZ_LDQC01000167.1 GCF_001475545.1 Curtobacterium luteum
TCCCTCCGTGGAGTGTTTGGCTCATAGGCGCTGCGTGCGCCCCGCCACCGCTTGCGCTTGGTGAGGGCGTCCTCGTCACCGGCGACGATCGTGCCGACGAACTCGTGCCCGGGGATCCGGTCGGTCTCGGCCCACGCCGGGCGGTTCTCGTCGCCCCAGAACTTGGCCGCGCCGTGGTAGCACTTCAGGTCCGATGCGCAGATCCCGACCGCGTCGGTGCGGAGGAGCAGCTCGCCGGGTCCTGGTGTCGGGACGGGGCGCTCCTCGAGCCGGTAGTCACCCGGGCCGTGGACCACGACGGCGCGCATGGTCGCCGGGATGGTCGCGGAGCCGCTGCTCGTGGGGGTCTCGGTCGTCGTGGACATGAGGATCTCCAGGGGTCGTGGTCTCACCGCGTCATCGCGGCGAGGGCGACACTACGCGACGCAGAACAAAAGTCAAGAACAAGATTTCTGGAAGCCGACCGCCCTGTCCGAACCGGATCGATCCGGCGCGTCCACTTGCAGAAATTTCGTTACGCACATAATTTCTGCTTTGCACCACGCTGGTGGTGCCGGTCCGGGTAGGCGGATCGACGCAACGGAGCGAACCACGAGGAGCACGCGATGACGCGAGCCGACCACAGGACCCGGCGACCCGACGCAGCCCGGGCCGCCAACGGCCTCCCGGGCCGCCGCACGGCCCCAGCCGTCCGCGACGGGGCCGACCGATGACCGCCGCCGGCGCGGTCCAGCCCCCACGGAACCGTCGCGTCACGAGGCGGATCGTGCTGGTCGCGGTCGTCCTCG
>NZ_LDQC01000168.1 GCF_001475545.1 Curtobacterium luteum
GGCGTCCTACTCCCCCTGGACGGCTCACCCCTCGATCCCGGCGTCGACAACCGTGCGTGGCATGCCCTACTCGAACGCGCAGGAGTGAATGACGCACGCCTGCACGACGCCCGTCACACCACCGTTGACCTGCTCTACGAAGCCGAAGTGCCCGAAGCAGTCATCACCGAAATCGTGGGGCACTCCACCATCGGCATGTCGCGGCGGTACCGGTCACGTGGCAACCAGCGTGCACTACGCGACGCCCTCACCAAGATGTCCAAGCTGCTCACCGTAGGTACTGAACCAGACGGACCACAGCCGTTGACTGACGCCTAACTCGGCAGCGATCTTCGCCGGGTCGTCAGTCCACTGGCACACAGCAAGAGCCTCCCCCGCGTTGATGAGACGGCCGGCCGCTAAGCGGTCGGCCGTCTTCTCGTGTTTCGGCGTCGAGTCGCGGTGCCCGAGCGTCGCGTGGGCGAGCTCGTGCGCGAGCGCTGACTTGTCGTGCACGGCGCGCATGCCCTGCCTGATGACGATGAGGCTGTGGTCGGGGTACCAGAAGCCGTTGGCCGTCCTGAGCTTTCGGTGGATGACCTCGATGCCCAACGCGTCGGCGTGCTCGTACGGGTCATAGTACCCCACCATTGCCTCTCCCTACGGTGCCTGATCCTCCGGCTCGTCCGACTCGGCATCGCGGGACATAGCCGCCCGTGCGTCTCCGGACGATTCCAGGTCTTCGACGGAGCGGTTGCGCAGCGGG
>NZ_LDQC01000169.1 GCF_001475545.1 Curtobacterium luteum
GGCCCGAGGCGGCAGGAGCGCCGGCCCCGGCCGCCGCTCCTGCCGCCTCGGGCCAGTCGGCTTCGGTGCCGAACCCGACACAGGACGGCTCCGCCTCCGGCTACGTGACCCCGCTCGTGCGCAAGCTCGCGAACGAGCAGGGCGTGGACCTCTCGACCGTGACCGGCTCCGGTGTCGGCGGTCGCATCCGCAAGGAG
Source organism: Curtobacterium luteum (assembly GCF_001475545.1). GTDB lineage: Bacteria > Actinomycetota > Actinomycetes > Actinomycetales > Microbacteriaceae > Curtobacterium > Curtobacterium luteum_A. The sequence continues at coordinate 198 of NZ_LDQC01000169.1, forward strand.
GACGTCCTCGCTGCCGCTGCGGCTGCCGCGAAGCCGGCCGCCGGCGGTCAGGCTGCGGCCGCGCCGTCCGGTCCCTTCGTCGCCGAGGTGTCGCCGCTCCGTGGCACCCGCGAGAAGATGACCCGTCTCCGCAAGGTCGTCGCCGAGCGAGCGGTGCAGTCGATGACCTCGACCGCCCAGCTCACGAGCGTCGTCGAGGTCGACGTCACGAAGGTGGCGCAGTTCCGCGACGCGCACAAGGCCGAGTTCCTCGAGAAGACCGGCTCGAAGCTCTCCTTCATGCCGTTCTTCGCCCTCGCGGCGTCGGAGGCGCTCAAGGCGCACCCGAAGATCAACTCGACGGTCGACGGCGACGAGATCGTCTACCCGGACACCGAGAACGTCTCGATCGCGGTGGACACCGAGCGCGGCCTGCTCACGCCGGTGATCAAGGACGCTGCGTCCCTGAACCTGGCGCAGTTCTCGCAGTCGATCGCCGACCTGGCCGAGCGCACGCGCAACAACCAGCTGAAGCCGGACGAGCTCGCGGGCGGCACCTTCACGCTGACCAACACCGGTTCGCGTGGCGCGCTGTTCGACACCCCCGTGGTGTTCCTCCCGCAGTCGGCGATCCTCGGCACGGGCATCGTGACGAAGCGTCCGGCAGTCGTGAAGGTCGACGGACAGGAAGCCATCGCGATCCGTTCGTTCGTCTACCTCGCGCTGTCCTACGACCACCGGATCATCGACGGCGCGGACGCGTCGCGGTACCTCGTCGCGGTCAAGAACCGCCTCGAGGAGGGCAACTTCGCCCCGAACCTCGGGTACTGACGCACAGCCACCGGGTCCTCGGACCCGGCGCTGGCGCGGCTCGACGGAACGGCCCCGCTCCCCAGGGAGCGGGGCCGTTCCGCATCCGCACCCGCCGCATCCGCATCCCCATCCGCATCCGCATCCGCGACAGGTCCTCCCGTTTCGCTGCTCCCGGCGGTCATCTGCCGAGCACCATCACCGCGGACACCACCACCCCGACCGCCACCACCACGCCGACGCCCACCTGTCGCACCGGCACCCAGCGACCACCGACGGGCACCCCGCGTTCGACGACGTCCCGCACCCGACCGATCACCGCATCGACCGCCGACCCTGTCGACTCCGGCCCCGGGGCCGGCGACACCGCCTCCTCGAACGAGAAGAGTCCCGCCGGCGGGTCCCAGCGGACCGGCCTCGGCGCGCCCGCGTCCCGCACGGCCTCACGCAGCGCGACGAGCGCGTCCGGATCGCCGGACCGGGCGGCGACGATCGCCGCGTCGATCCCGGGTCGGCACGGCTCCTGCGGGTCGACGCGTTCCCAGACGATCCGCACGGCGAGCAGCAGTGCTGAGATGCCCTCGGCGAGACCGGACTCGACGCTCGACCCGTCCCCGAGCGGCGCGGCATCCGTCGGCCGGTCGCAGAGCACGACGGCTCCGGAGTCGTCCACGACGACGTCGTCGGACCGAGCCGGTCCGAGCAGGACCGCCCCGCGCACCGCGTCGACGGCGAGGTCGACCAGCGGCGAGGTCAGGGTGACGGCGACCCCGACGCTGGGTGTCCCGATGCGGTCGAGCGCCACAGCGATCGACGGACCCGCGGGTCGCAGCAGTTCGATCACCAGGGCCCCTGCCCCGGTGCGACCGACGGCGTGCACCGGGCCGAGGTGCCGTTCCGGGGTGGCCGAACGAGCGGCGACCCAGGCGAGCGCAGCGTCCTCGGACGCAGCCGTCCACCAGGTCCTGCGTTCCTCGTCCGTGTCCACGACTCCCATGCTCGTACCGGCCGCTCCGACGCAGGCTTCCGCACGCGCGACTGTGGAGCAGCGCCGTTCGCCCACAGCCTGCTCCGAGCCGGTCTCGGAGCGCCCGCTCAGGCCGTATCCTGTGTGCATGGCACGCAGCAGTTCTTCCGACACGAAGGCGAAGGAGCCCGGTCGTCTCAAGCAGATGTACCAGGTCTTCCAGATGACCCGTCGGGCCGACCCGTCGTCCGTCTGGTGGTTCGCCCTCGCGTTCGTCGTCCCCGTCGTCCTGGGCGTCCTCCTCGCCCTGCTGCTCCCGGGTCAGAACTGGCTCGCGGTCGTCCTCTGGATCGTCGCGGGTGTGCTGCTCGGCGTGCTGCTCTTCCTCATCGTCCTCGGCCGTCTCGCTGAGCGCGCCGCGTACTCGCAGATCGAGGGTCAGCCCGGCGCCGTCGGTGCCGTGCTCTCGAACTCGCTGCGTCGGCAGTGGCGCTCGAGCGAGATGCCGGTCGCCGTGCACGGTCGCTCGCAGGCAGCCGTCTACCGGGCGGTCGGCACGCCGGGCGTCGTCCTCATCACCGAGGGCCAGCTCGGCAACCTGACCCGCCAGGTGGACGAGGAGCGCCGCAAGGTACAGCGCATCGTCCCGAACGTGCCGGTACACGTGGTCCACGTCGGTGGTGGCGACGACGCCGTGACGTTGCACAAGCTCCCCCGCGCGATGAACAAGTTCAAGAAGGCACTCAACCGCAACGAGGTACTCGCGGTCGCCAACCGGCTCGACTCGCTGACGCAGAGCCCGGCCGCCTCGATCCCGAAGGGCATGGACCCGATGCGAGCGCGCGCCGGCCGTCCGCGCTGATCTCCGGACCCCGTACACGCAGAACGCCCCCGACCGCACCGGCCGGGGGCGTTCTGCTCGCGGTGACCGCGGAGTTCAGCGGCGCACGAGCACCGTCCCGGCGATCCGGTCGTGGGCACCGCGGCTGTCACGATCGATGATGAGCGCCGGCACGACGAGGCAGAGCAGCACCGTCCGGACCACAGGGCGCCAGACCCCGACGTAGCCACCGCGGATCGGCACGACGCGCAGGCCGACACAGATGTGCCCGAACGAACCGGACAGCAGGCAGATGAAGAGGACCTGCAGCGCGGCGAAGATGGCGATCTGGACCCACGAGTGCGCGATGTCCCCGGAACCGTTGACCGGCGACCACACACCCGTGACGTACGCGACGAGGTCAGCGAGGGCTCCGTCGATGAGCAGCGCGACGACCCGGCGACCGATGCGGCCGACGCTTCGGGGGCCCTCCTCCGGGAGCCCGAGGTCCTTGCCGGGCCAGCCGTCCGGATGCGCGGCGGTGGACGACGGGGAGGTGCTGCGGGCCATGCTCCAAGCGTAGGCGACGGTCGGCCGCCCGGACGCAGATCGCCCACCCCTGGTGCAGCGCCTCGCACCGACGCAGCGCCCCGTCCCGCTC
>NZ_LDQC01000017.1 GCF_001475545.1 Curtobacterium luteum
CCAGGTCCTTCGCGACTACGCCCTCGAGGGTCGTGCCCTCGTGGTCGTAGCGAACGGTCTCGACGCGCACGTCGGCGCCGGCGGGATCGGGGACGATCTGCAGGATGTCGTCGGTGGTGGTCACGATCCGACGCTACGCCCGGGACCCGCGCGCTGCCGGGCGCTGGCCGACGAGCGGCGTCCGGTGGTCGGTCGATCAGGCGTCGATGTTGTCCCAGCCGTCCGGCCCCTCGGACCCGGCGGCGTAGTCGTCGAGCGGCGTCTTCCCGTCGCGCCAGGCCTCGAGGAACGGCTCGACGACCTTCCAGCCCTGCACGGCACTGTCCCCGCGGACGGAGAGCGTCGCGTCGCCCTCGAGGACCCCGGCGAGCACCTCGCCGTACGCACTCAGCCGTCCGGGGTTGAAGGTGACGGCGAGCGCGGTGTGGTCGATCGTGTACGGGTCGCCCGGGCCGTTCACGTTGAGCTCGAGCTGCATCTCGTCCGGGGCGATCCAGATGCGGAGCCGGTCGGGCCGTTCAGCGCCGGTCAGCCCGTTCGGCACGTGCGGCGAGTCCTTGAAGGTGATGACGATCTCGCGGCGCTGCTGCCCGAGCGCCTTGCCCGACCGGAGCGTGATCGGGACGCCTGCCCAACGCCAGTTCGCGACCTCGAGGGTGAGCTGGGCGAGCGTCTCGGTGCCGAGCGACGGGTCGACGCCGTCCTCGTCGACGTAGCTCGGGAGCTTCCGGTCGCCGATCGTCCCGGCCGTGTACCGCGCCCGCTTGCCGGCCGCGACGACGTCGCCGCCCCAGGGGCGGACGGCGCGCAGCACGAGCTCCTTCTGCGTGCGGAGGTCGTCGGCGTCGATCGATGCGGGAGCCTCCATCGCGACGACGGCCATGACCTGCAGCAGGTGGCTCTGGATCATGTCGACGAGGGCGCCGGCCTTGTCGTAGTACCGGGCGCGTCCCTCGAGGCCGAGCGTCTCGTCGTAGACGATGTCGATGCGCTCGACGTGCTGGGAGGACAGCAGCGGCTCGATGATGCGGTTGGCGAACCGCAGGCCGAGCAGGTTGAGCACGGTGGAGCGGCCGAGGAAGTGGTCGACGCGGTGGATGCGATCCTCGGGCAGGAACCCGTGCAGCACGTCGTTGAGGTGCTCGGCGCTCGCGGCGTCGGTCCCGAACGGCTTCTCGAGCGCGAACCGGATGCCCTTCGGCAGGTCGAGCCCGGCGAGCACCTCGCAGCTCTTCTCGGTGACGGCCGGCGGCAACGCGAAGTAGACCGCGGGGTCGTGGTGGCAGTCGGCGAGCAGGGCCTTCAGGTCATCGGCGCTGGTGACGTCGGACTTGCGGTAGCTCGACGCCTCGACGACGGCGCGGAGTCGGGCGCTCAGCCGCTCGGACCCGTCGTGCGCGCCCTCGTCCTCCTCGTTCTTCGAGGCCTGTGCGTTCTCGAACGCGTCGTGCACGAGGCGCTTCCAGTCGTCGTCCGACAGGTCCTCCGTGCCGGCTCCGACGAGCTGCACGTCCCAGTCCTCCTTCACCTCCAGCAGGGTGGCGAGACCGGGGAGCAGCAGCCGCTTGGAGAGGTCGCCGCTGGCACCGAGGATGAGCAGGGTGGTCTGGAGGCTCGACATGCCCCAGACCGTACTCACGAGTCCTGCAGGTGGCCGGGTCCGGAGCCCTCCCGTCGGGTCGCGCTCGCCCCACGCCGCTCCGGGCGTGCTCGCGGTCGCGCCGCTACGGTGGTGGCAGTCCGGCGCGAGGGAGCACCATGAGCAGTGAGCACGACGGGCGACGCCTCCGCGTCGCGGTGATCGGCACGGGCATGATCGCGGGCGTCCACGTCCGCGCGGCAGCGGCAGCGGGCGCCGAGGTCCTCGGGGTCCTCGGGCGCACTCCGGACCGGTCCGCCCAGGTCGCCGACCAGCTCGGACTCCCCCGTGGCTACGCGTCGCTCGACGATGTCATCGCGGACGCTCCCGACGTCGTGCACGTGTGCACCCCGAACGGCCAGCACCACCCGCAGTCACTCGCGGTCATCCGCGCCGGCATCCACGTCGTCTGCGAGAAGCCCCTCGCGCTCGACCCCGAGCAGGCCGACGAGCTCGTGGCCGCTGCCGCGGAGGCCGGTGTCGTCGCGACCGTGCCGTTCGTGTACCGCTACCACCCGGTCGTCCGTGAGATCCGCGCCCGTGTGGCAGAGGGCGAGCTCGGTCGGCTGCTCGCCGTGCACGGGCACTACCTGCAGGACTGGATGCTCGACGAGGACGCCTCCTCGTGGCGGGTCGACCCGTCCTCGAGCGGAGCCTCCCGCGCGTTCGCCGACATCGGCTCGCACTGGTGCGACCTCGTCGAGTTCGTCATCGGTCAGCGCTTCGTCGAGGTCTCCGCCGCCACCGACGTCGTCTACCCGACCCGTCCGGCGGCGTCCGGGCCCTCCTTCTCCGGCTCCCCCGACCCCGACCCGGTCGCCGACGCCGCCCAGCGCGCCGACGTCACGACGGAGGACACCGCGGTCGCGACGTTCCGGACGGAGGCCGGACGCATCGGGAACGTCGTCGTCTCGCAGGTCTCCGCGGGCCGCAAGAACCGGCTCTGGTTCGAGGTCGACGGCACCCTCGGGTCGGCGGCGTTCGACCAGGAGCAACCCGAGTCGGCCTGGTTCGGCTCCGAGCGTGGCGCCCAGATCATCGTGCGCGACCCGACGCAGGGCGCCCCGGACCAGCGCCGCCTCGCGGTCGTGCCGGCGGGGCACCCGCAGGGGTACCTCGACGCGTTCACGGCGTTCGTCGCGGACACCTACGACGCCGTGCGCGGCGGGTCGCCCGAGGGCCTGCCCACCTTCGCCGACGGCGCGCGGGCGGCCGCGATCATCGCGGCGGTCCTCGACAGCGCGCGCGACCGCGCCTGGCACCCGATCGACTGAGCGTCGCGCGGTCGACCGAGGGTCGCGCCACGCGGAGCGCTCCGCGCCGGACTGGAGGCCCGGGTGACGTGACCGACGTCGGTCACGTGGTCCGGGCCTCCGGTCTGAACGCGTACAGCCTCCGGGATGCACGCTGGTCGCATGGGTACGACCGTGAGCGACTTCGTCATCGACCGCATCAAGTCCTGGGGTGTGACCCGGGTGTTCGGCTACCCGGGAGACGGCATCGGCGCGTTCGACGGGGCCCTCGGCAAGGCGGACGGCAGCGAGCGCGCCCTCGAGTACGTCCGGCCGACGCACGAGGAGATAGCGGCGCTCATGGCGACCGCGCACGCGAAGTTCACGGGCGAGGTCGGGGTGTGCGTCGCGACGTCGAGCCCCGGCGCCTTCCACATGCTCAACGGCCTGTACGACGCACAGATGGACAACCAGCCGGTCGTCGCGATCGTCGGGCAGCAGGGCCTGGCGTCGATCGGGTCGTTCACGCAGCAGGAGTCGAACCTCGAGCGGGTGTTCGCCGACGTCGCGTGCTACGTCGAGACCGTCGCCTCGCCGGACGCCGCAGGGGTCGTGATCGACACCGCGTTCCGCACCGCGATGCTCCGGAAGCAGCCGGCAGTGGTCGTCCTCCCCCACGACGTGCAGGCGATGGCGTGGGAGGAGCCCGCCGCCGAGCACTGGGTGTCACGCTCGAGCGACGTCCCGGCCTCGACCCGCATCACCCCGTCGGCCGAGGACATCCGGAAGTTCGCGGAGATCCTGAACTCCGGTGAGAAGGTCACGTTCCTCGTCGGGGCAGGCGCCCGCGGCGCGACCGACCAGGTCCTCGCCGCCGCCGAGAAGACCGGCGCGGGCATCATCACGGCCCTCCGCGGCAAGGACGTCGTGCCGTCGGACGTGCCGTACCACACGCAGCAGGTCGGACTCCTCGGGTCACGCCCGAGCCTGACGCAGATCAAGGAGTGCGACACGATCGTGCTCCTCGGGACGAACTACCCCTACGGCGAGTACCTGCCGAAGAGCGGACAGGCCCGCGGTGTGCAGGTGGACATCAAGCCCGAGCAGCTGGGCCTGCGCTACCCGACCGAGCTCAACCTGTGGGGCGACGTCGGTGCCACGCTCGACGCCGTGCTGCCGCTCCTCGAGCAGACCGCGGACCGCTCGTGGCAGGAGCAGCTCGCCGACGAGATGCGCGAGTGGGAGGCCGAGATGGCCCGCCAGGCGGAGGTCTCCTACAGCGACGGCGTCAACCCCCGCCGGGTGATCGCGGCGGTCAACGAGCGGCTGCCCGAGGGCGTGACCGTCACCTGCGACGCGGGCACCACGGCCGACTGGTACGGCCACCACATCCGTCTGCGCCGGGGCATGCACGGCGACATGTCCGGCCGGCTCGCGACCATGCTCGCCGCGATGCCGTACGCCGTGACCGCGAAGTTCGCGTTCCCGGACGCGCCGGCGGTGTGCACGATCGGCGACGGTGCGTTCCAGATGCTCGGGATGAACGAGCTCATCACCGTGAAGAAGTACATGGCGAACTGGCCCGACCAGCAGCTCGTCATCGTGATCATGCACAACGACGACCTCGGGCAGGTGTCGTGGGAGATGCGCACCGAGGACGGCAACCCGATGTGGCGGGGCTCGCAGGACGTCGAGACGATGGACTACGCCGGCTACGCCGAACTCCTCGGGTTCACGGGCATCGCGGTGCACGACGACGCCGAGGTCGAGGCGGCCGTCGAGCGGGCGTTCGCGAACCCGGGCGTGACGGTGATCGACGCCTACGTCAGCCGGAGCGTGCCGCCGCTCCCGCCGCACATCACCGCGGAGTACGCGATCAACACCGCGAAGAGCCTGCTCAAGGGCGACCCGGTCGAGCTCGACGTCGTGAAGGACTCGGCGAAGGCGATGGCCGCGGAGGCGGTCGAGCGGGTGAAGGGCGCGCTCGGACGGGACTGAACATGTTGCTCGTGTGAACATCGTGTGACGCGTTCGGGGGGCGTCTGGCGTGTTGCCTGTGCGTCCTCCTAGGTTCGTCGCCGATGAACACTTCCCACCACTCCCGAACGCGTCGTGGGCGCCTGGTCACGGGCGCCGCGCTCGCGACCGCCGGTGTCCTCGTCGCGCTGTCCGTGCCGTCGGTCGCCAGCGCTGCCGACGGCGACACCACGATCGACATCGTCGACATCAACGACTTCCACGGCCGCATCGAGTCCGAGGGCACGACCGCCGACAAGGCAGCGGGCGCCGCGCGGCTCGCGAACGTCGTGCAGGCGTACCGCGAGGCGAACCCGAACACGATCTTCACGAGCGCCGGGGACAACGTCGGTGCCTCGACCTTCACGTCGCTGATCCAGCAGGACGCGCCGACCATCAAGGCGCTGAACGCCATGGGTCTCGACGTCAGTGCGATCGGCAACCACGAGCTCGACAAGGGGCAGACGGACTTCACCGACCGCATCGAGACCGCGGCCGAGTGGCAGTACGTCTCCGCCAACATCGTGCAGGAGGGCACGACCGAGCCCGCCTTCGAGCCGTTCGAGGTCATCGAGAAGGACGGGGTCAAGGTCGGCTTCATCGGCGCGACCACGGAAGACCTCATCCCCGGGCTCGTCAGCCCCGGCGGCGTCGAGGGCCTCGCGATGGCCCCGATCGTCAGCCAGGTGAACCGGTACGCCGAGCAGCTCACGGACGACGATCCGGACAACGGCGAGGCCGACGTCCTCGTGCTCCTCGTCCACGAGGGCGCGGCGTCGAGCGACATCGCCGACGTGACCGGCACCAGCAAGTTCGCCCAGATCGCCAGGGGCGTCGACGAGCGCGTCTCGGCGATCGTCTCGGCGCACACGCACTTCTCCTACGACCACGACGTCGCCGGGCCGACCGGCAAGCTGCGCCCCGTCATCCAGACCGGGTCCTACGGGATGAACTACGGGCACCTGCGACTCACCGTCGACAGCGCGAAGAACCTGACGAGCATCACCGCCGACGTGGAGCCCGTCAACACGGACCCACTCGTCCCGACCGACACGCAGCCGGCGGAGGACGTCGCGAAGATCGTCGCGGACGCGAAGACCGTGGCCGACGAGAAGGGCGCGGAGAAGCTCGGCACCATCACGGGCGATCTCCGACGCGCCGTGCAGTCCGACCGCACGTCCGAGAACCGCGGCGGCGAGTCGGTGCTCGGCAACAACATCGCCGAGGTGCAGCGGGCCGCGACCGAGCGCAACGGATCGCAGGTCGCGTTCATGAACCCCGGCGGACTCCGCACCGACATCCTGTACGCGTCGAGCGGTGCGAACGACTCCGACGGCGTCGTCACGTACAAGGAAGCCGCCCTCGTCCAGCCGTTCGCGAACACGCTCGTCACCGAGGACATGACCGGGCAGCAGATCAAGGACGCCCTCGAGCAGCAGTGGCAGCCCGACGGTGCCGACCGGCCGTTCCTCAAGCTCGGCGTCTCGAACGGCTTCGCGTACACCTACGACCCGTCGAAGGGTCGGGGCGAGCGCATCACGGGCATGACGCTGAACGAGGAGCCGATCGCGCTCACCGACACGCTCAAGGTCACGATCAATTCGTTCCTGTCGACCGGCGGTGACAAGTTCTCCGCCTTCACGACGGGCAAGAACATCGCCGATTCCGGGCAGGTCGACCTGCAGGCCCAGGTGGACTACTTCACCGCGAACCCCGTGGTCACGCCACCGACTGACCAGCGCGCCGTCGGGGTCACGGTCACCCCGACCCCCGCCGACGGCTTCGAGCCGGGAGACGAGGTGACGGTGCGACTGTCCTCACTGGTCTTCTCGTCCGACGACCCCGCGGAGGCGGGCTCGGTCTCGATCAGCGCCGCCGGGGACGAGCTCGCCTCGTCCGCGATCGATCCGACGATCGAGGACAAGACCGACGAGCAGGGCAGGGCCACGCTCACGTTCCGCGTCCCGGGCAGCGCTGACGAGCAGTCCGGGGTGGCGCGCGCAGCCCTGACGACGCGCGCGGCGGCCACGACGGACGCGCCACTCGTCGTGGAGCTGCCGAACGGGCAGTCGATCACCCTCGCGGTGACCATCCCGGTCGCCGCCGAGGCCGGGGACCCGGGAACGGACCCGGGCACCGACCCGTCCGACCCCGCCGACCCGGGCACGACGCCCGGTGCCGGCAGCGGCGGTGACGTCGACGATGGAGCCGGCACGGGCGTCGACACGGACGGTGACAGCACGGTCGACGTCGTCGTCCCGGACCGGGCCGGCGGCGAACTCGCCTTCACCGGCGCCGAGCTCACGGGACCGGCCGTGGCGGCCGGGCTGCTGCTCCTCGCCGGCATCGCCAGCCTGGTGGTCGCACGTCGACGCCGCGCACTGCGCGCAGGAGCGGGCACGGCTGACTGAGGCGCGACCAGGACGGACCGGAGGCGCGGTGCCAGCGGGCACCGCGCCTCCGGTCCGCCATCCAGTCCGTTCAGGTCACTGTCCCTCCGGGGCGGAGCAGCGTATCCTCGGCCGTGTCGCACAGCGACGCGTCGCGCCGGGTCATCTCTCATCCGCCGGCGGTGGTTCCGCTCGGTGCGGACTCCGCGGCGCGGGTGCTCTCCGTCTCCAGGGAAACGACGGAGGGCACCCACCACCGCGGCACCCGACGGATCAGCGGAAGAGCTGCTCCGCGATGTACGAGCCCTTCCGGGGCGCCGGAGGGATCGCGAAGACGCCGGACCCGATGTGCGAGACGTACTCGTTGAGCCGGTCCGAGGCACCGAGCTTCCGCTGCAACCGCGTGAAGTGCTCCGGGTCGTTCACGTACGCGGCGAACAGGAGCCCGGCGTCGAGCTGCCCGTACTGGTTGAGCCCGTCGGTGTAGTTGTACCCGCGCCGGTGGATCTTCACGCCCCCGTTCGCCTCGTGCGCCGCGAGGGCGACGTGCGAGCGGACGTCGATCTTCGTCGTGCCGTCACCGTGCACCGCGTGGAAGTCGGGCGTGGTGTGCTCGGAGCCGCCGGAGAGCGGGGCGCCCTCGATCTTCGTCCGGCCGAAGACGCGCTGCTGGTCGGCGACGTTGTCGGCGTCCCAGGTCTCGAGGTTCATCCGGATCTTCCGGACGACCTGGTAGGTGCCGCCCCGCATCCAGGCGGCACCGTCGCCCGGGTCGTCGACCCACACGAAGCGGCTGAACTCCTCGTCGGTGGACACGTTCCGCGTGCCGTCCTTGAAGCCCATGAGGTTCCGCGGCGTCGACTGCGAGGGGCCGGCGGAGGCTCGTCCGAAGCCGAGCACGGTCCAGCGGACGGTCGCCGTCCCGCGGGCGATCCGGGCGAGGTCGCGCACCGCGTGGTACGCCACCTGCGGGTCGTCCGCGCAGGCCTGCAACGAGAGGTCCCCGCCGGTCAGCTGCTCGTCGAGGTTGTCGCTCGGGAGCGTCGGGATCGCGGCGAGGTGCGCCGGTCGCTTGTCGGCGAGGCCGAAGCGCTCGTCGAACACACCCGGGCCGAGTCCGACCGTGACGGTGAGGGACGCGGGACCGAGGTCGAGGGCCTCCCCCGTGTCCGCTCCGACGCCGTTCCCGTGGGCGGGCTCGACGCTGCCGACGGTCTTCCCGGCCTGCAGTTGCGCGATCGCCGCCGACCACCGGGCGAGGAGCACCTGGAGGTCCGTCGTCACCGACGTCGAGAGGTCGAACGTCATGAACACGCAGTGCCGCTGCGGAACGGTCCGGATGCCGCCCTGGGGCTGCCCGGACGACGTCGCGTAGAACGGGTGCTCCTGGGAGAGGTCGATCGACTCGTCGCCGTTCGCGGCCGCTGCGAAGGGGTTCACCCCGGTGGCCGCGGTCGCGCCGGCGACGCCGACCGCGGCGCCGACACCGGCCCCGGCGGCGGCGAGGCCGGCGCCGAGGAGCCCGCGGCGGGAGACGCCGCCCCGGCCGTGCTCGTGCTCGTTCGTCACGCCGTGGCGACCTTCTCGGCCAGCCGGGACAGGGGGTCCTGCAGCGCCTGGACCTGCTGCGAGATCGCGTTCGCGTCCTGGCGCTTCAGCTCGCCCGTCCACGGCTTGAAGCCACCGAGTCCGTCGGCGTCACGGTAGCCGTCCATCAGCGCGTTCGTCGCGTCGAACTGCTTCGCGATCTGCTTCGTCAGCGTCGGGTCCGTCTTCGTCAGTCCGGGCTTGAGGTACGCGAAGGCCTGCCGAGCGCCCTCGACGTTCGCGGCGAGGTCGACGAGGTCGATGTGGCTGTAGGCCTCTTCCTCGCCGGTGATCTTGTTCGACTGGACCTCCTCGAGCAGGCCGGCCGCACCGTTGGCGAGGTCCTCGGGCTTGTAGTCGAGCGTCGGGACGAGCTTCGCGAGCAGGTGCACGTTCTCGGTCAGCGCCGCGGCGGTCTTCTTGGTGGACGCCGTGATCGCGCCGCCTTCGAACAGGTCCTTCTCGACCGCGTGGAAGCCGCTCCAACCCACGGACTCGTCGAGGTTCGAGGCCCGCATGTCGATGAGGTAGTCGAGGTTGCCCGCGTTGTCGGTGGCCGTGAAGCCCTTCTTCACGAAGCCGTCGACGTCGCTCTCGATGTGCTCGTAGAACGGCCGGGCGTTCGCGTAGTCGGTCTTCGCGGCGGCGAGGTCGCCCTCGTCGACGTCGGCCTGGAGCTGCTCCACGGCCGCGACCATGTCGGTGACCTGGCCGTCGACGTACGTCGCGTAGCCCTCGGTACCGTCCGCGAGGAGCGTCGCAGCGCTGCTGTTCGCGGTGTTCGCGACCTTGCCGGTCACGGTGAAGTCGGTGAGCTCGGTCGTGGCCCCGGGGCAGTACACCTGGTACTTCCCGCCGCTCAGCGTCGCGGTGAAGTGCACGGGGTCGAGTCCGGGTGCGAGGTTCTCCTTCTCGCCGAGGATCCGCTGGTCCTGGAGGAGCTCGACCTCGGTGATGGCGGTCGACGACTCGTTCTTGACCGTGAAGGTCACGGGGCCGGCCGGGACCTTCGTGGTCGACACGGCGCAGGCGTCGGAGCCGTCGTTCGTCAGCGTGACGGTCACGCGCGCCACCTTGCCGGATGCGGACGGGTCGCTCGACGCGGAGGACGCACCGGACGCGCAGCCGGTCAGCGCGAGCGCGGTGACTGCGCCGAGGGCACCGAGGGTGATCAGGGGACGGACGGTGGACTTACCGAGCGGCATACGCGGGGCTCCTCGTGGGGTCGTCGGCGGGTGGGCCGCGCGACGCGGTGGTGTCGGGGTCGGGCGCAGGGGTGGCTGTGGTGCGACGACGGTCGCGGACCGCGAGCAGCAGTTGCGCTGCGGCGGCGATGCCGAGCGCGAGCGGCAGCCAGGCCGCCCAGAGCTGCAGTTCGGCGCCCCGGGTCGCGGCGGACGCTGCGGTCGCCGCGGCCCGCTGGGCGGCAGCGTCGGGGACGCGCCACACGTCGCGGTCGAGCGTCGTGGTGCGAGCGGACGGGAGGCCCCCACCGCTCAGCGTGAGCACGTCGCGTTCCGAGGCGGTCGCGTCCAGGACGCCGTCGGCTGCGGTCCAGAGGGTGGTGGTCCGCTTCGTGGCCCACTCCGCCGTGAAGGGGCCCGGGTTGGTGGACGGCGAGATGCCGACCGGGATGCGCCCGAACAGGCCGACGAGGTCGTCGAGTGTCAGGCTGCTCGGTTGCTCGGCGGAGGCGCCGGCATCGACGACCTGCCAGCGGTCGGCAGCGACGCCGTCGCGGGTGACACGGCGGTGCGTCGACGCGGGCAGCTCGACCTCCGACTGCGAGCCGTTGCCCCGGGTGCGGAGTGCGGCGGCCGTCCCGTGCACCTCGGCCGTGAGGCTCGTCTGGTCGCCGTCGAGCCGGACGGTGTCGGAAAGGCGCGGGGTGGAGGCAGCGGTGACCGGGACGCCGACGGCCAGCGCGACGGCGGCGACCGCCAGACCACCCGCGACGACCGTCCGGACGACCGGCACCCGCGCCGGGGCCGGACGCCAGGCACGCGGCCAGAGGGACAGCGCGAGCACGGGCACGAGGTAGAGCACCCAGCCGAGCACCTCGATGACGCGGGGGTCCGCCGGGATCCCCAGCACGCCGGTGACGAGAGCACCCTGGACCGAGCCGTTCGGCGCGAGCCAGGACAGGTCGACGGTGCGCTGCTGACCGATGACGACCCAGCCGGCCTCGTGTGCGTGACGGATCGCGGTGAGGACGAGTCCCGCCGCGACGAAGACGAGGAACACCCCGGTGCCGGTGAAGAACCGCGACAGGTTCAACCGGACGCCGCCCGTGTAGATCCCGTAGCCGATGAGCACCGCCGCGGCGATGCCGATCACTGCGCCGAGGGCGGCCGAGCCGGTGTCGTTCGACGCCTGGAACGTCGCGAGCAGGAACACCGCCGTCTCGAAGCCCTCCTTGAGGACGGCGAGGAAGGCCATGCCGGCGAGGGCCCATGCCGTGCCGCGACCGAGCGCTGCGGTGGCACTGGCCTCGAGGTCCTTCCCGAGCGACCGCGCGTGCGACCGCATCCAGACGATCATCCCGGTCACGAAGACGACGGCGACGACGCCGATGACGGTCTCCATGCCCTCCTGCTCGGCCTGCGGCAGCGCCTGCTCGACGAGCTGGAGCCCGAAGCCGACCGCGACGCTCAGCAGCACGGCCGTGCCGACGCCGAGCCACATCGGCGTGAGGGAGACACGGTTGCGACGCAGGAACGCGGCGATGATGCCGACGATGAGCGTTGCTTCGAGGCCTTCGCGGAGGCCGATGACGAGTGTGGCGAGCATGGCGTAGGTGAGGCTAACCTAACCCAGCCCCGGCTCGCCACTCCTGCCGCGTGGGGTTTGATGGTTCTCATGAACCTGCTGACCGCCGAGGGCCTGGCATCGGTCACGAACGTGCTCGATCTCGCCGGTGTCTTCGCGTCGGCGT
Source organism: Curtobacterium luteum (assembly GCF_001475545.1). Classification (GTDB taxonomy): domain Bacteria; phylum Actinomycetota; class Actinomycetes; order Actinomycetales; family Microbacteriaceae; genus Curtobacterium; species Curtobacterium luteum_A. The sequence continues at coordinate 11,800 of NZ_LDQC01000017.1, forward strand.
TGCTCGGTGGGTCGATCGCCCGCACGATGGACTTCGACCTCTTCGGGTTCCTCGTCGTCGGGTTCGTCTCCGGCCTCGGCGGCGGCATCCTCCGCGACACGCTGCTGCAGAACGGCCCCCCGGTCGCGCTCGTCGACCCGCTCTACGTGCCGGTCGCGATCGCCGGCGCGCTCGTGGCGTTCTTCGTGTCGTTCTCCGAGCTGACGTGGGACCGCCTCTTCACGATCCTCGACGCGGCCGTGATCGGCATCTGGTCCGTCGTCGGCGTGCAGCGGACGTTCGACGCGGGACTCGGCTGGCCCGCTGCGATCATCATGGGCACGATCACCGCGGTCGGCGGCGGTGCGATGCGTGACCTGCTGCTCCGCCGCGTGCCCGCGGTGTTCGGCGGGAACGCCCTCTACGCCACGGTCGCCGTCGCCGCCTCGGCCGTGATGGTGGTCGCGTCGTTCCTCGGGTCACCCTCGATCGGCATCGTCGCGGCGATCGTGCTCTCCCTCGCGCTGCGGTACGGCGCGGTGCGGCGCGGCTGGGGGCTGCCGAACGGTCGTGACTGGCAGCCGCAGTCGACGCTGGGCTCCCTGCTCCGCCGCGGTCGGGGCCTCCGGGTCGTGCGTCCGGACGCCCTGCGACTCCTCCGCCGGCCGGGCCGTCGCTCAGGGGTCGGCAGCGTGCACGAGCACCACGACGCGGACGCCGAGAGCCAGGACACGTAATCGACTACCGTCGTGTGGCCGCGCGGGCGTAGCATCGAGACCGCCGGGTATCGAGTCCGGCGCACGGAGCAGCGAGCACCGACGCGACCCGAACGCGGCGGTTCACGAGCACCGTGCCGAGGGGGCTTCGCTGATGCCGCGCGGGATCAGACGCGCGGCGCGGCAGGTCTCCGCGGACCGGGGACGTCAGGATCACGCGAGTGTGTCGGACAGGTCGTCGGACCCGCCAGAATGGTCCCGACCACCACCACACGCTCCACGTCCGTCGACCCGACGACGAGCGAGGGGCACCGTCGAACCAGGATCAGATGAGCGACGAAGCTTCCCCCACTTCGCGAACCCCTCGGGCAGAGGTCCGGGAACGACTGCTGACCGCGGGCGCCCAGGTGTTCGCCGAACAGGGCGTGCACGAGTCCCGGCTCGACGACATCGCCGCGCGCGCGGGGTTCAGCAAGGGTGCCGTCTACTCGAACTTCAGCTCGAAGGAAGACCTCGTCGCACAGGTCATGCGGCGTGCGACGAACCTCGTGCTCGGCTCGTTGCAGGAACTCGTGCACGCCGACATCGCCTCCGTGCAGATCGGGGACGTCGTCCGGCAGGCGTTCGGTCGCCACGACCAGAGCGCGCAGTTCGCCCTCCTGTCGGAGTTCCGCGGCTACGCCACGCGGCATCCCGAGCTCATGCCCGAGTTCGTGGCGCAGCGCCGCAGCCTGCAGGACGGCGTGCAGGAGCTCGTCGACCTGTGGTTCGGCGCCCACCCGGAGATCGACCCGGGCATCCCCCTCGACACCTTCGCGACCGCGCTGATCGCGGCGAACGTCGGCCTCGTGTTCGACGCGCCCGCCCTTCCCGGGATCGACCCCGGTGAGGTCGTCGCGGCGCTCGTGGAGGCCGTCGTCCGCCCACGCTGAGCGAACGCACGACCGGATGCCGCGTCGCGACCGCTCGCAGCGCGCGGCCCCGCGCTACGCCGGGCTGCGACGCGACCGACGTCCTTCGTGCGACCACGCCGACGACGGCAGCAGGCTCGGCGGCAGCACGCGCGACCGGACCCGACGTCCGGCGGACACCGACGCGTCGAGCGCACCACGGGCCTCCCGGACGGCCCGCTCGAGCGCGTCGCGGTCGCTCGCACCGGCCCCGGCCACGCCGAACCGTTCGTGGTCGACGGCGTCGACCACCCGGTCGAGCGCCGGGACGACGCTCGGTGGCAACCCGCCTCGCAACCTGCCGAGCACGGCGCGGGCAGTGCGGGCAGCCGCTGCGGCGTCGCCCGGTGGCGCGAGGCCCGGCGCGTAGCCGTGGTCGGCGACGTCGTCGAGGACCTCCCGCCACGCAGCCGTCGCCGGGGAACGACCTGACCGGACCGCCGCGAGCCGCGAGCGCCGGCGGAGTGCGCGCACCACACCGGGTGCGAGCAGGAGCGCCGCGGCGATGACGATGCCCGCAGCGAGGCCGAGCGCTCCGTTCCCGCCGCCGGTGTCCGACGTGGACGCGGCACCCGGCGCCGTCGAGGCGGACGGGGTGGCAGAGGGCTCGGTCTCGGCCGGCGCGGAGCGGTCCGGTGCCGGCAGCGGCGTGTCGGGCGTCCCGGGGGTCGCGGACGCGGAGGGCTCCGTCGAGGGCTGCGCGGCCTCGTCCGAGTCGGGCGTCGGCTCGAACGCGACCCACCCGGCGCCCTGGATGTACAGCTCGGGCCAGGAGTGCAGCTGCCGGTTCGAGACCGTGTACTCGCCGTCGGCCTGGTCGGTGCCGGCACGGTAGCCGACCGCGATGCGGGACGGGATGCCGAGCGTGCGGGCCATCACCGCCATGGCGGACGAGAAGTGGACGCAGTACCCCTCCCGGACGCGGAGGAAGGTGTTGATGACGTCCATGCTGTCGCCGTCGTAACCCTGCTCGACCGGGGCCGTCTCGGAGTAGGTGAAGAGGTCGCTCCGGAACCACTGCTCCAGCGCGCGTGCTTCCTCGTAGTCGTTGCCCGCTCCGGCTGCGACGCGTGACGCCGTGGACGCGATGTCCTTCGGGAGGTCCTTCGGGAGCGTGAGGTCGGTCCGGAGCTGCGCTTCGGACGGCCGCGCGAACCCGCGTCCGTCGGCGCGCGCGAGCATGCCCGTGCGGGCGAACGCGTCGAGGTACTCGTTGGCGAAGGTCGAGGCGCCGTACACCTCGTAGGTCGCGCCGCGTGGAGTGGCCTGACCGGTGGACCGCAGCGTGTTCGACTGACCCATCCATCGCCACTGCTGCAGGTCGAGGTTGGTCGAGCGCGCCTGGACGGACACGGCGCCGGACGGCACGGGCAGGTAGTTGCTCGACAGCCCGGTGATCCGGATCGTGACGTCGCCGCGGGTGGAGAGTCGCGGGTTCACCCCGACGGCCCACTGCTGCTGGTCGGCCGTCTCCGACTGACTCGCGTCGGTCACCGTCGGGACCCAGTCGCCGGTGCCGAACTCGTCGAGGTCTGCGAGCTTGAGGTACTCCGGCTGGCCGTCCGACGACCGGTACCGGAAGACCTCGAGCGCGTTCGGCCGGCGGAGGTCCTGGCCGAGGTTGAGCAGCGTGCCGGGCCGCCCGGGCTGGATCGGCGACTGGATCGCGCCCGTGACGCCCGAGAGCCAGCTCGCGTTGAGGGGGATCACGGACGGCAGACCGATGGCGACGACGAGGCCGATCGCACCGACGACGGCCGCGGGCAGGGCGCGTTGGACGGGCCGGACCGACAGCCACAGGATCGCGAGGAACGCCACGGCCGTGAGCACCACGAGCACGGGCGGCGCGGGCGTGCCGGTGATGATGCCGGGGACGATGAGGATCACGAGCGCCGGCGTCGCGGCGAGGGCGGCCGTCGGTGCCACGGCGGCGAGGAACAGCGACACTGCGGCGACCCAGGCGATCGCCACGACCACGATGAGCCGGATGGCGTCCGTCTGCGGCAGCGGCGCGGGGTTCAACCGGATGGCGGCGATCGTCTGGCCGAGCGCGCCGTTCCGGTCGAGCCACCCGAGGGGTTGCACGTCGTTGACGAGGGCCGCGGCGCAGGAGCACGCGATCACGGCGGCGACGAGCGCGACGAAGCGGACTCCGGGTGCGCGCCGCCGGACGGCGAGCACCACGGCGACGAGGACCGCCGCGACCACCACGCCGCCGACCCACCACGCGATCCCCTGCACGAGCGGGCGCAGCGCGAGCGCGGCGATCAGGACGGGCACGGGCGCGAGGGCGGTGATCCACGCACTCGGGACGTCACGCTGCTCGTCCGGTCGGTCGAGGATCTCGTGCACGTCGACTCCGCCCCGTCGAGCGGGCGCCTGCGTTCCGGTCACCGGATGCTCCCGGGAGCGGACGCTCCGGCGACCGGCACGACGAGCGTGCGCCAGCCACCGCGGTCGAGGATGCCGCGCACGACCGGCTCCGGCGGCACGATGGTCGCGAGGATCCCCCGGCTCGACCCGATGGTCGCGGACACGAGTTCGGCGGCCTGCTCGGCGGTGCACCGGCCGGTGACGACCGCCGTCATGCCGTGGACGTCCCGGCCACGGACGTCCGGCAGCACCTCGGTCACGTCGCGGGCGTCGGATCGCACCTGCACGTCGGCGAGACCGACGAGCACGTCGGTGAGGCCACCGGCGTCCCCCGCGTGCCGGGTGACGCCGTCCGGGTCGTCGCTCACGAGCAGGACGCGCGACGTCCGTGCTGCGAGCGCGCGGGCGACGCTCGCGGCGACGACGACCGCGTGCTCGAACGCGGCGTCGCCGCCGAGGTCGGACAGCTCGGCGAGGTCGTCGCGACCGAGCGCCTGGTAGGACTCCCGTCGGACGTCGAGTGCGATCACGGCCTCCGGCGGTTGCGCCTGCGTGGTCTGACGGACGTGGAGTTCGCCGCGCCGGGCGCTCTGTCCCCAGTGCACGCGGCGGATCGGATCGCCCGGTCGGTACGGGCGGAGCTCGCTGTCGTCCGCGGAACCCCCCTGGCCGACCCGGCCCTCGTCCGCGGACACCGCACCGGCGAGGGCGCCGGTGTCGATGGCGGTGAGCGGCGTCGACGCGGGGACCACGACCACCTCTTCGGCGCGGACCACCGGTCGGTCGATGCGGAGGAGTCCGAACGGGTCCTCGACGCGGATGGTGACCGGGCCGACGAGACCACGCCCGCGGTGCATCGCCAGCGCCTCGACGTCGAGCACGGCCGGCGGGGTCCGGGGCCCGACGGTCGCGTATGTCTCGGCGTCGGACACGCTCGCGAAGACGTCGTCGAGTCGCTCCCGCACGAGCAGGGTGGACCGGGGTCCGAACTTCAGGGCGGTGCCCCGCAGGGTGACACGCTCGCGGTACACCTCGCCGACCTGGACGATTGCCCGCGCGGCACTCCGACTCCCACGCAGCGGTGCCGCCACGACGAACGCCATCACGGTGCCGAGCACGAGCAGGACGAGCAGCAGCAGCCCTGCCGACACGGCGACGCTCGTGCTGCCGACGAGCCCGCCCCCGACGAGGCCGATGCCGACCGCGAGCAGCGTCCAGCCCCGGGCGGTCGGCATCGGCCTCGT
>NZ_LDQC01000170.1 GCF_001475545.1 Curtobacterium luteum
ACCGTGCCTCCCGTCCGCGCCCTGTCGGGACGCGACCGGTGTCAGTCGCGCACGTAGGCCGGTGCGGCCTCGGCGTGCGCGTCGCCGACGCGGTGCACGCGGAGGTCGTTCGTCGAGCCCTCGATGCCGGGAGGCGAACCCGCCGTCACGACGACGCGGTCGCCGGGGGCGGCGAGGCCGTGCTCGAGGAGGACGTCGTCGACCTGCGAGAACAGTTCGTCGGTGTGCGTCTTCCGGTCGACGAGGAACGAACGGACGCCCCAGGTGAGTGCCATGCGGCGACGCGTGGCCTCGTTGGGGGTGAACGCGATGATCGGCAGGCCGTGGCGCAGGCGCGACATGCGGCGTGCCGAGTCGCCGGACTCGGTGAACACGCAGAGGTACGACGCCTCGGTGAACTCTGCGATCTCGACGGCGGCGAGGGTGATCGCACCACCGAGCGTGCGGGGCTTCGTGCCGAGCGGCGCGATGCGCTCGAGGCCGTGGTCCTCGGTGGACTCCACGATCCTGGCCATGGTGCGGACCGTCTGCACGGGGTACTCGCCGACACTGGTCTCACCCGAGAGCATGACCGCGTCCGCGCCGTCGAGCACGGCGTTCGCGACGTCGGAGGTCTCCGCGCGCGTCGGGATCGGGGACGAGATCATCGACTCGAGCATCTGCGTCGCGACGATGACCGGCTTCGCCATGCGGCGGGCGAGCTCGACCGCGCGCTTCTGCACGATCGGGACGGCCTCGAGGGGCAGTTCGACGCCGAGGTCACCGCGGGCGACCATGATGCTGTCGAAGGCGTCGATGATCTCCTCGAGCGCGTCGACGGCCTGCGGCTTCTCGATCTTCGCGATGACGGGGAGGCGCTTGCCCTCCTCGTCCATGATCTCGTGGGCGCGCTGCACGTCGGCGGCGTTGCGGACGAACGACAGCGCGATGAGGTCGGCGCCCTGACGGATCGCCCAGCGGAGGTCGGCCTCGTCCTTCTCGCTCAGCGCGGGGACGTTGACGGCGACACCCGGGAGGTTGATGCCCTTGTTGTTCGACACGGTGCCGGCGACGACGACCTCGGTCCGGACGCGGACCCCGTCGGTGTCGAGCACGCGAAGCCGGACGCGACCGTCGTCGATGAGGAGCGGGTCGCCGGGCTTGACGTCCTGCGGCAGGCCCTTGAAGGTCGTCCCGCAGATCTCCTTCGAGCCGGGGACGTCCTCGGTCGTGATCGTGAACACGTCACCGACCGCGAGCTCGTGCGGACCGTCGGCGAACTTCGCGAGGCGGATCTTCGGACCCTGCAGGTCGACGAGGATCGCGACCGGCTTGCCGAGCTCCTCGGCGGCGCGACGGACGTTCTCGTAGTTGGCCTCGTGGACGCTGTAGTCACCGTGGCTGAGGTTGAGTCGGGCGACGTCGACGCCCGCCTCGATGATCTCCTTGACGGTCTCGTACTCCGACGTTGCCGGTCCGAGCGTCGAAACGATCTTTGCGCGTCTCAATGGATTCCTTCTGGTGGTGGATGGTGCTTGGGTTTCCGCGCTGTGGGGCCGCGCGGAACGAAGCGAGGCCACCAGCACCCTACCGAGTGCCGGTGGCCAGTCGCTCACGCCTCGTGCATCAGACGGTGATCGCCCGGTCGGTCGCCTTGACCGGTGCCGGCAGGATCGTCGAGCCCTCGAGGTACTCGTCGACCTTCGCGGCCGCGGCACGGCCCTCCGCGATCGCCCACACGATGAGGGACTGTCCACGACCGGCGTCCCCGGCGACGAAGACGCCTGGCTCGTTGGTCGAGTAGTCGGCCGCACGGGCGAGCGCGCCGGACGGGGCGGTGGGCAGACCGAGCTGGGGCTCGATCGTGTCGGTCTCCGGCCCGGTGAAGCCCATGGCGATCAGGACGAGGTCGGCGGGGATCTCCCGCTCCGTGCCGGCCTTCGGGACCCGGCGTCCGTCGAGGTACTCGGTCTCCGCGACGCGGAGGGCACGGACCTCGCCGGCCTCGTTGCCGAGGAACTCGACGGTGGAGGCGAGGAAGTGCCGCTCGCCACCCTCCTCGTGGGCGCTCGTGACCTCGAACACGGTCGGGAACATCGGCCACGGCTGCTCGGACGGACGCTCGAGCGGCGGCTGCTTGCCGATCGCCAGGTTCGTCACGCTGAGCGCGCCCTGCCGGTGCGCGGTGCCGATGCAGTCCGCGCCGGTGTCACCGCCGCCGATGACGACGACGTGCTTGCCTTCCGCCGTGGTCTGGTTGTCGACGGTCGTGCCGGCGTTCGTCTTGTTCTGCTGGACGAGGTAGTCCATCGCGTAGTGCACGCCCGCGAGGTCACGACCCGGGATCGGCAGGTCGCGCGGGACCATCGCTCCGGTCGCGACCACGACGGCGTCGTAGCGGGACTTCAGGTCGTCCCAGGTGATGTCGCGCCCGATCTCGACACCCGCGCGGAAACGGGTGCCCTCGGCCTGCATCTGGGCGAGACGCGCGTCGATCTGGCGCTTCTCCATCTTGAAGTCCGGGATGCCGTACCGGAGCAGGCCGCCGATCCGGTCGTCGCGCTCGTACACCGCGACCGTGTGGCCGGCGCGGGTGAGCTGCTGCGCGGCGGCCAGCCCGGCCGGGCCGGAACCGACGACGGCGACGGTCTTGCCGGTCAGGCGCTCCGGCGGGTGCGGCGTGACCCAGCCGTTCTGGAAGGCCTCGTCGATGATCGAGACCTCGACCTGCTTGATCGTCACCGGGGGCTGGTTGATGCCGAGCACGCACGACGCCTCACACGGGGCCGGGCAGAGCCGACCCGTGAACTCCGGGAAGTTGTTGGTGGCGTGCAGCCGCTCGATCGCCTGCCGGCCCTCGCCGCGCCAGGTGAGGTCGTTCCACTCCGGGATGAGGTTCCCGAGCGGGCAGCCCTGGTGGCAGAACGGCACGCCGCAGTCCATGCAGCGGCCGGCCTGGCGCTTGAGCGCACCGGACTCCTGCTGCTCGTAGACCTCTTTCCAGTCCATGAGCCGCACGGGGACGGGGCGTCGGGG
>NZ_LDQC01000171.1 GCF_001475545.1 Curtobacterium luteum
TGGGCTCGGAGATGTGTACACGAGAAAGTCGCTACGGGGCGTCCGTCGGGTCGCCGGGGCTCCGGCCACGACCGCCTGGACGGTGCCGGTGCCGGTGCCGGTGCCGGTGCCGGTGCCGGTGCCGGTGCATGTTTCTCCGGGAGCACATGCGTCGGCCCCGGTCCCGCACCGTGTGGTGCAGGACCGGGGCCGACGTCCGCGGTCAGGGACGCGTCACTCGGAGAGCGTGAACGGCGAGGTCACCTTGTCCGCGTTCTCCTTCGTGATGAGCACGCAGTCGAACGCCTGCTTCTCCTGCGCCGCGCCGGTCTTGCCCGTGCGGAGGTACTCGTCGGCCTCCTGCACGGCCTTCTTGGCGAACGTCGCGACCGGCTGGAGCACCGTGTACTGCAGCTCGCCCGCCTTCACGGCGTCGACCGCATCCGGCGAGCCGTCGAAGCCGCCGACCTTCACCTGGTCGAGCTTCCCGGCCTCCTTGAGGGCCGCGATCGCGCCGAGCGCCATCTCGTCGTTGCCGGAGATGATCCCCTTGATGTCGGGGTTGGCCTGGAGGATCGACTGGGTCTTGTCGTGGCCCTGCGTCCGGTCCCAGTTCGCGACCTGCTTGGCGACCTCCTTGAGGTCCGGGTACTGGGAGAGGACGGTCTTGTAGCCGTTGGACCGGGTCTGGGCGTTGTTGTCCGACGGCGCGCCGAACAGCTCCGCGTAGTTGCCGGAGTCCCCGACCGACTTGACCCACTGCTGCGCGCCGATCGCCGCACCCTGGGCGTTGTTCGACACGAGCTGGGCCTTCGCGAGTCCGGCCTGGTTGATCTCCGCGTTCACGAGGAACACCGGGATGCCCGCGGCGTCCGCCTTCTTCACGGCGCCGATCGACCCGCTCGCGTTGGCCGGGTCGAGGATGATCGCGACCGACTTGTTCGTGATGGCGGTGTCGATGAGGTTGCTCTCGGTGTTGGTGTCACCCTTCGACGCAGACACGTTCGACTTGTAGCCGAGCGACTTCGCCTCAGCGGACGCGACGTCGCCCTCCGTCTTCCAGTACGGGTTCGACGGGTCGTTCACGATGATGGAGATGAGGCCGCCCTTCTTCGACGAGCCGTTGCCGCCGGAGGCGGCACCGCCGGCGGAGCAGCCCGTCAGGACCAGGCTCAGTCCGACTCCCGCTGCGAGCACCGTTGCGAGCTTGCGGTTCATGGTGGGTTTCCTTTCGCTGTGGACCGTGTGACGGGAGGGTCAGACGGCTGTCTTCTCGCCGACGACCGCCGGGGGCTCGGTGTCGGTGGGAGAGGTCTGTCGGGGGCCCGCTGCACCGCCGGCGCGTGCCGGACGCCGCTTGTACTGGACCGCGTTGAGGAGGACGGCGAACACGATGAC
>NZ_LDQC01000172.1 GCF_001475545.1 Curtobacterium luteum
ACGCTGGCCGAACAACTGGCAATCCAAGCCGAAAGTGCAAGACGTGCGCGATGAACCAGCAGCGCGTTCGTCGAGCGAAGAAGGCGTAACAACTTCCCATCCGGCCGACCGACACACAACAGGCCAGCGACGCCCTGCAAGATCCACGCGGTCACATGCGGGCGAGCGTCGCGCAATGTCGAACACCGCGGTTCGAGCCGGATGGGTACTACCTCATCAACCGAGACAGGTTGATTGCTGCGATATCAACCAACGGAGGTTGATCGTGAACGAACCCGCCGACCTCAGCTCCCACCGAGTCAGGTCCAACCGCTGGCCCGAACCACTCCACGCACCAGCTGCCCTGATCGTCGCAGTCGACGACATCTTCACCGACACCATCCAGGACAAGGACTGATGAGCTACGACGACGCATGGCTCGACGCACACGAGACAGCCAAGAAGTACATGCGACGCGAACGCATCTGGCAGACGGTCGGCGTCGTTCTTGCTGTTGTCCTCGTTGCCTACATCCTCGTCACCGCAGTCGCAATGGTTGCAGGTGCGGCATGGTGAGATGCGAACGATGCGGCAAGGAATACAACTCAGGTATTGCAGCCGACCGATGCTGCACCGACGAGCAACGGCCCTGGGATGACGAACGGTGGTGGGGGTAGCCACTCGAGTACCCACCCCTACAGCGATACCGGGATGTGCTACCGGAGTGGGGGTACCTGACGGGGGTAGGGTATGGCGGGCACCAACGCCAATGGCCACCGGCGACGTGAGCTAGTCAAGCGGGTGAGGGCAGAAGAAACCCGGTGCGCCCTCTGCGACAAGCCAGTAGACAAGACACTTGCCCGCATCGCAGGACAGCACGGACCAAAGTGCCCACGCATCAACTGCGCCGGCTGTGCCTGGCATCCCGAGTCAGCAGTCGTCGACGAAGATGTGCCACGCGTTCGTGGTGGTTCACCAACACAAAGAAGCAACTGTCACCTCATGCACAGGGCATGTAACCGGTGGAAGTCAACAATGACGTTGGCAGAAGCCAAAGCCAAACGTGCCGGGCAGACGATTGAGCGGCCACGTAAGGCCATAGCAACGCCTACCGCTTGGTGACGAGCAAGACGCACACCAAAACGCGTCAGATTGCCTTACACGGCTTCCAAAGAGCGACACGCAAGCAAACGCACGGGGCACCCACCCCTCCC
>NZ_LDQC01000173.1 GCF_001475545.1 Curtobacterium luteum
GAACCAGGTGGCGGTCGCCGCCCCGGACGTGGCCTGCAGGCTCGTGTTCACCATCCAGTACACGGGGAACACCATGATCGCGAGGAACACGATGCCGAGGATCGTGAGCGGGATGCCCTTCACGCCGCGCTTCGGGCGAGGGGCGCGCGCCGTGCGCCTCGTCGTGAGGGCGCGGGTCGCGGTGACGGTCTGGTTCGCGAGTCCGACGCTCATTCGTCGACCGCCTTCCGGGAGATCGCGATGTAGACCATCGCGAAGACGAACGAGACGACGATGAGGACGTTGCTCACCGCGGCTCCGATGCCGAACTGGAAGTTGACGAACGACTGGTGGTAGGCGTTCGTGGCGAGGGTCTGCGTCGAGTTCGCGGGCCCGCCGCCCGTCAGGCCGAGGATGATGTCCACGACCTTCAGCGTGTAGACCACCCCGAGGACGATGACGATGCTCACCACGCTCCGGATGCTCGGCCAGGTGATGTACCAGAAGGCCTTGAACCCGGTGGCGCCGTCGAGCGCTCCCGCCTCGTAGAGTTCCGGCGGCACCGACTGCAGGCCGCTGTAGAGGATGGTCGTGTTGAACGGGATGCCGAGCCAGACGTTGACGCCGATCACCGCGATGAGTTCCCAGCGCA
>NZ_LDQC01000174.1 GCF_001475545.1 Curtobacterium luteum
GGATGATGACCAGTGACTCGGGCACCGTGGTCTCCTGTCGTTCAGTCGGTCGGTCAGTCGTGCACGAGGGTCGCGAACACGATGAGGTTGTCGGTGTAGTGACCGGTGGCGGTGTCGAACGTGCCGTCGCACGTGATCAGCCGCAGCGCCGGGGTCGGGGAGGTGCCGTAGACGTCGCTGGTGGGGAACGCCGACTTCGCGGCCCGCTCGGAGCGCTGCACCTGGAACACCCGGTCGCTGCCGTCGGACATCTGCACGGTGATGCGGTCGCCGGCAACGAGCTCGTCGAGCCGGTAGAACACGGCGGCGCTCGTGGGGGAGTCGACGTGTCCGGCGATGACCGCCGGGCCGACCTGTCCGGGCACGATGCCGTCACTGAACCATCCAGCGCTGTCCCAGTCCTCCGGCGGGTCGAGTTCGCCGGCCGGACCGCGGTGCAGGTCCTCCAGGCCGCTCGACACCCCGATCGCGGGGATCTCGACGCGGACGGGCGTCGCCGTCGAGGTCGCCGCGGGGGCCGCCGGGTCCTGGAACCCCTCGGTCGCGGAGTCCGCCCTGCCCTCCCCTGCGGTTGCACCCGCAGCGCGGGTCGCACCCGCGCTGGCGGTCGCGGTGGCTGCGGAGGTCCCGCTGTTCGAGGCGGCGACCGCGACCCCGGCGACCGTGCCGCCGACGAGCAGCACCGCGACACCGACCGCGACGGCGAGCACCCGGCGGCGTGGCGAGCGCGGGGCGTCCGGCGTCCGGTGCGACGCGGTCCGGCGGCTCACGAGTCACTCCCGGAACCGGCCGCGCAGCCGCCGAGCACGTCGGACGTGAGCATGGTCGCGCCGAGTGCCGCCCATGCGTCGCCGTAGTACGTCGGCGTCGTGGCCGCGGTCCGGTCCGCCCGTTCGAGGTCGGTCCGCGCGGCCGACGTGCTGCCGGCAGCGTGCTCGGCCGCGGCCCGGGCTGCGTACGCGAGGGCGTTCGTGTCACCCGTGACCGCGGTGCCGCCGAGGTCGAGCTGCGCCGCGAGCTGGGTCGAGCGGCGGAGCGTCGGCGCGATCGACCCAGCGAGCTTCCGGTCGGCGCTGGTGCACGCCTCGGCGTACCGCAGCGGGAGGCGCATCGCGTCGTAGCCGTAGAGCACCCGTCCGTCGTCCGCGGATGCGGGCATCGGTTCGACCCGGCCGTCCGCGTGCACCTGGGACCAGTCGCTCGGGAGGTCGGTGGCGGCGAGGAGCGAGGCGGTCACGGTGCGCGACCCCTGCTCGAGTTCCTGCCACCGGTCGTCGCCGGTCGCTCCGGCCAGGATCCGGTACGCGGCGGGCGAGGCGTAGGAGGCGTCGTACCGGTAGGGCTCCTGGTCGGCCCAGGGACCGGCGAGGAGGATCCGGCCGGCGTCCGTCTCGACCGTCTCGTGCTCGAGGATCGCCGCCGCGA
>NZ_LDQC01000175.1 GCF_001475545.1 Curtobacterium luteum
CGGATCCGGCGGGGCGACGAGGGGAACTTCTGCTTCATTGCACAGCTCTTCTCTTGGTGAGGTCATGGACTTCGGGAGCACGACCACGACTCGCTGACGTCGTCGTCCCTGCGTTCCTTGGGGCGAGACGCTAACAGATAAGCGCTTCACTCGTAAAGCGCTTTTTTCTGGACCTGGGAGCTATGCTGAGAAGGTCCGGAACGAGCGGCTCCGGATCGAGCGCGTCCGGAGCGGTGGGGAGGGTGGCAGTGGCAACGATGCAGCAGGTCGCCGACCGTGCCGGGGTCTCGATCGCCACGGTGTCGTTCGTCGTGAACGGCACGAAGTATGTCACCCCCGCCACCACCGCCCGCGTCCGCACGGCCATGCGGGAGCTGAAGTTCCGGGGCAACGTCGTCGCCCGGGCGCTCGCGAGCCGCCGGACCCGCATCATCGCCCTGCTCTTCCCGACCACGGGCAACCGCTTCAGCCCGACGACGTCGGAGTTCTTCATGAGCGCGGCCGAGCGGGCCTCCGAGCGCGGGTACCACCTCGTGCTCTGGCCGGTCGACCCGGCGGGCAGCGACCT
>NZ_LDQC01000176.1 GCF_001475545.1 Curtobacterium luteum
TCGCGCGGGGGTGCGTCGCGGCCGCGGTCCGAGGTCCGCACGACCAAAGTCGCTTCGCACCACGGTTTCGCGCGGTGCGAAGCGACCTTGGTCGTGCGCAGGCGAGCCGAACCGCCCTGGCCGAGCGCTGGCGGGCGGCCGAGTGGCGCCGCTAGTGCAGGGCGCCGACCGACGCGAGGCCGGCGCGGAGCAGCGCCCCGCGGCCGCCCTCCATCTCGTCGGCGACGGCGTCGGATGCCGCCTCGATCGGGCTCATCCACGTGAGCTCGAGGGCGTCCTGGCGCGGCTCGCACGTCCCCGTCACCGGGACGACGTACGCGAGGGAGATCGCGTGCTGCCGCTCGTCGGTGTACACGGAGGCACCGGGCAGCGGGAAGTACTCGGCGACCGTGAACGGCGTCGGGCTCGAGGGCAGTTGCGGGAACGCCATCGGCCCGAGGTCCTTCTCGAGGTGCCGGAACAGCGCCGTGCGGATCGACTCGCCGTACATCACGCGGCCGGAGACGAGCGTGCGCGCGATCGAACCGCTCGGAGCGACGCGGAGCAGCACCCCGACCTCCGTGACGACACCGAGGCCGTCCGTACGGACCGGGATCGCCTCGACGTAGCAGATCGGCAGACGACGGCGGATGTTCGCGAGCTCCTCGTCGGACAGCCAGCCGGAGTCGGGGTCGGGGGTGCGCAGCGAGGCCATGCACCGTGTCTACCAGGCACGGCGGCGAGTTCGGCGGACGCCACGGCTAGCGTTGGCCGCATG
>NZ_LDQC01000177.1 GCF_001475545.1 Curtobacterium luteum
TGTCAACTGACAATTCTGTCTATCCAAAAGGAATTGTCTCCGTACCTCCACAAGTGAAGGCAACGGGGTCAATAAATTGGCATTGACAATGTGCACGATGTTGAGTTCTCAAGGACCAGACGCACTCCCCACTCAGCCCGCAGTTCAGCGGACGTCATCAGAGAGGCTGGTTCGTTGCCCGGGCGAGACTCGGAGGTGACCGTTCCGGCCGTTCCGTTCTCCGCCTCAGCGGCAACGAGTGATTACTTTACGCAGAGGTGAACGGCAGCGCCAACACGTGTCGCATCCCGGGCGTGTCGTCCCCCGACTTCCCCGGGAACACGCGGGAGTCGGGGTACCTCACCCCCTCCAGGTCGAGTCACGCGGCCCCGGGAACGACGGGAGGCACGGTGCGGAACCGCACCGTGCCTCCAGGCCGACCTGACCAGCCGACTACTCAGCCGCAGCCAACTGGCCGCATGCACCGTCGATCTCCTTGCCGCGGGTGTCGCGGAGGGTGGTCGGGATGCCGGCGGCGTTGAGGCGGCGGACGAACTCGTCCTGCACGTGGGGCTCGGACGAGGTCCACACGGAACCGGGCGTCGGGTTGAGCGGGATCGGGTTGACGTGCACCCATCCCCGACCACGCGCGTTGAGCTTCTCGGCGAGCAGGTCGGCTCGCCAGGCGTGGTCGTTCATGTCCTTGATGAGCGCGTACTCGATCGAGACGCGGCGACCGGTCTTCGCGAAGTACTCGTACGCGGCGTCGATGGCCTCGTCGGCCTTCCACCGCGAGTTCACCGGGATGAGTTCGTCGCGGAGTTCGTCGTCAGGTGCGTGCAGCGACAGCGCGAAGGTGATCGGGATGTTCTCGTCAGCGAGCTTCTTGATCGCGGGGACCAGGCCCACGGTCGAGACGGTGATGCCGCGGGCGCTCATGCCGAGGCCGTTCGGCTGCGGCGCGACCATGGTCCGCACGGCGTCCATCACGCGCTTGTAGTTCGCCAGGGGCTCCCCCATGCCCATGAAGACGATGTTCGTCACCCGTTCGGCGTCGACGCGGTCCTTGCCGCCCTTGCGCGGGTCGCCCCCGAGCTCCCCTGCGGCGATCGCGGCGTTCGCCCGGACGATCTGCTCGATGATCTCGGCCGTCGACATGTTCCGCGTGAGCCCGGCCTGTCCGGTGGCGCAGAAGGGGCAGTTCATGCCGCAGCCCGCCTGCGACGAGACGCACAGCGTGATGCGGCCGGGGTAGCGCATGAGCACCGACTCGACGAGCGCTCCGTCGTGGAGCTTCCAGAGGAACTTGATCGTGTCGCCGTTGTCGGTCGCCAGCCGTCGGGTCTCGGTGAGGAGCGGCGGGAGCATGCCGGCGACGAGCTCGTCGCGCTGCGCGGCGGGCAGGTCGGTCATCTTCGCCGGGTCGGACGTGTGGTGTGTGAAGTAGTGGGTCGAGAGCTGCTTCGCGCGGAACCCGGGCAGCCCGAGCTCCTTCACCTTCTCGACGCGTTCCGCGACCGTGAGGTCGGCGAGGTGCACCGGCGGCTTTCCCCGCTTCGGCGACGCGAACTGCAGGAGCGGGCGACCCGCGGAGTCCTGCGCCTGGGTCCAGCCCTCGGTGCGCGGGCGCACCTGCGGACGAGCAGAACGCTGCTCTTCGAACGGGGTGCGGGTCTCGGAGGCCATCACTCCAGTTTACGGGAGGCGCGACACGACTGCAGGACGGGCGGTCCGGCCCTCCACGGGTCGCCTGGTGCGCGTCAGGCGCCGGCGGGCAGGAGGCGCGCGAAGTGGTGCGCGGCCGGGTACATCGGCACGATGTCGACGACCTCGCCCGGGTGCGGCGCCTGGAGGACGAGCCCCTGGCCCAGGTAGATGCCGACGTGGTCCTCGTTGTCGTAGACCACGAGGTCGCCGGGCTTCGCCTCCGACTCGGGGATGGTCGTCGCCGCGGCGTCCTGCGTCGGGACGTAGTGCACGAGCGGGATGCCCACGGCGGCGTACGCGACCATGGTCAGCCCCGAGCAGTCGATGCCCGAGTGGGAGGCGCCGCCCTCGACGTAGGGGTCGCCCAGGTACTGCAGCGCGGTCGCGAGGATCGTCGCGCGGTCGCCCCCGGCGGAGAGCGCCGCCGAGATCGCGGACTCGGCCTGGGCGGTGGTGACGCCGAACCGGGTCACGACGGTCGGGTACGAGACCACGGTGGTCGTGGTCGAGACGCCGTCGATCGCGGTGACGGGCACCTCGACGTCGTGCGCCACGGTGTAGGTCCTGTCCCTTATACACAACCGACGCTGCCGACGATTCAAAAGAGATAAGTACTGGTCGTAGGCGTCTCACTAAAAAAAAAATCCAAGGATACTATAACCAAACA
>NZ_LDQC01000178.1 GCF_001475545.1 Curtobacterium luteum
ACACTCACCGTCGACGGCCTCGTGAAGCTACTCGGAGGGCCGACAAATGCCTAACACCGAGACGATCACCGACGTCACTCGCCGCATCCGACACCAGATCGACGAACACGCGCTCAAGGAAATCGGCAAGGTCATCCTCGACATCCGCGACGTCGAACGGCTCATCCACGCAGCCATCTGGGGCGACGACTAATGACCGTCCTCCACCTCCGCCCGAACACGTGGCTGCGTCGCATCACGGACCGGTGGGAACTCATCAAAGTCACCAACGTGCACCAGGACGGGCAAGTGGATCTGCTGCTGCTCGACGGCACACGCACACACGTACCCATCTCGTTTCTCCGCGGCGCATTCGAACGAGCGGACGACGGGGCATGACAGGAAGGAGAGAACGTGGCAAGACCGAAGTCCAACGGCCCGTACACGCCACTCGCGGCTAATTACTTCCTCGACGACTCAATCCTCGAGGCGAAGGAGCACGCCGAGCTGCTGTTCGTCCGCTGCTTGTCGTTCCTCGCTACCGGCGATTCGGACGGGTTCATTTCGGATCTGCAGATGCGTCACGCGGTCGGCGTGAACCTCCGCAGCGTCGAGAAGCGCATCGAAACGTTGCTCGATGTCGGCTTGTTGCTGCGAGTTGACGGCGGGTTCCAGGTGCGTTCGTACCTGAAGTGGAACAAGAGTGCGGAACAAATCGGCAGGACGCTTCGTCGTGACCGTGAACGTAAGGCCCGGAAACAAGCGGAAGTAGCCCCGAATTCCGAGCGGAATCCGGACGGAATCCACTCGGATTCCGCGTCCCACGTCACTACACGTCACGTCACGTCACTACACGACACTGAAAACCCTTTGTCTGACGCTGACGCGTCAGACGCCGGGACGTTGCTCGATGACTCCTGGCGACCCAATCAGAAGCACATCGATTTGGCCGATTCGCTGCACCTCGACAAGCAGCGAACCTTCGAACGGTTCGTTGACCACGCTCGCCGCAACCACCGTCGGCAGAAGAACTGGAACACGGCGTTCACGAACTGGCTGCAGAAGGATGCGCAGTTTGCTCAGCAACGTCAGGGCAGGCCGCCTGTGCAGATGTCTCGTGGAACTCGCCGTGATGACGAACTGCTCGCGTTCATGACCCGCGACGACAACAACAACCAACAGCAGTGGGAGATCGAAGCATGAAAGCAAAAAGCAGCGACGTGTTCCTCAACGATGGTCGCCACGAAGCTACGTGTTCCCGGGTGCAAGCAATCTCGCTAGAAATCAGCGGCGTCGACTGCGACTGCTCATTTGCGCCGCACAGTGATGAATGCGGTATCCGTCCTCGTGACAGTGACGACATTTTCGACGAGCTCGAATGTGACTGTTGGAAGGCGGCATCAGCATGAACCGCCCCGAAGTGCGCCGCCTGCTCGGCTACATCTCGGCCGGCTTCGACAACCGTGCCCTGTCCGACGCGACCGCCGAAGTGTGGTCGGAGGAACTACCCGACGTCACCTTCGACGTCGCCAAGGAAGCCGTACGACGCCACTTCCGGAAACCAAGTCCCCGCCCGTACCTGTCCCTCGACGTGCTCATGGAGGAGATCCGGGTGCTGACACGGCAGACGACGACAGCAATCGAGGAAGACGTGCGCTCAGCGAAAGCACGCGGGCTGCTGGACGCGTCATGGCCTGCACGTGAGCCGTTGCCTGCCCCGGTCGCTCAACGGCTCGCAGAAGCCCGCCAAGCGTTCGCGAAACAGGCCGCGGCAATCGAGTCCCGCGTCATCGAAAATCCGCGCAGCCTCGGCGAGCTCGGACGGCTTGGGAAGGACGTACCCAGGTAATCACTGAGTAGATAACAGCATGCTGAGA
>NZ_LDQC01000179.1 GCF_001475545.1 Curtobacterium luteum
TCTGGTCGGACTCGTCGCGGACCTTCGGCGTCACCCGGAACCCGAGGGGCTTGCCGCGGAACACGTTCTCGAAGGCGCTCGTCACCGACTCGATCCACACCGGGAACAGCGCGAGCGAGTACTGCTGCCCGCGCCAGGTCGGTCGGCCGGCGGCGACGACCCAGAACAGGAGCTGGTTGAGCACGAGGAACGGGATGAGCCGGGCGAAGAAGTCGACGCTGTAGGCCTGGACCGGGATCACCCCGAACGACAGGCAGAGCACCGGGGCGGCGATGTAGACGATCGCGGCGAAACCCGACAGGTAGCTCCACATCGTGGAGAAGTACATGAGCCGCTGGCCCCACGAGAGCCCCTTCTGGACGAGCGGGTTCTCGCGGAAGAACACCTGCATGGTGCCCTGCGCCCAGCGGAGGCGCTGCACGAGCATCGTCGGCAGGTCGTCCGGCGCGAGGCCGGTCGCGAGGATCTCGTCGTGGTAGGCCGACTTCCAGCCCAAGCCGTGGAGGCGCATCGCGGTGGCCATGTCCTCGGTGACCGAGATCGTCGCCAGCGGCATGATCGGCTGCGCCTCGTCGTCGCGGTTCACGTCGAGCGCGCGGGCGAG
>NZ_LDQC01000018.1 GCF_001475545.1 Curtobacterium luteum
ACAACATCGCCAACGTCAACACCGTGCGGTCCATGGACGACTCCGCATTCCAGGCCCGTTACGTCGAGGTCCAGGAGGGTGCCGGCGTCTCCGGCGCCTACGTGAAGGGCGCCGCGTTCGGCAGCGCCGCCGGTCGTGTGACCTACGACCCGGACAACCCGCTCGCGAACGCCGAGGGCTACGTCCGGATGCCGGACATCGACCTCGGGACGCAGATGGCGGACCTCATCATGGCCCAGCGCGGCTACCAGGCGAACGCCGCCGTGGTCGACCGTGCCAAGACCGCCTACGAGGCGGCACTGCAGATCGGGAAGAACTGATGCCCATCGACGCCGTGAACGGTGTGACCACCAACGCGATGACCCGTGCCTTCGCCGGCGCGACCGACGCCGCGACCGGCGCCGGTGCCGTCGGCGCGACCGGGGTCGGGACGACCACCGCGACCGGCACGTCCGGCGACGGCTTCGCCGCGAGCCTCGGGAACGCGGTCGACGGCCTCCAGCAGCTGCAGAGCGACTCGAAGACGCTCGCGCTCAAGGCCGTCACCGGCAACCTCGACGACATCCACGACGCCACGATCGCCGCCACCCGCGCGCAGGTCACGCTCGAGCTCGTCGCGGCCGTCCGCAACAAGGGCGTCGACGCCTTCAATGAGATCATGAGGATGCAGGCCTGATGCCCGTCGCCGTCAAGAACGTCTGGGCGCGCCTCGCCGCCTACGTCAAGGGGTTCAGCGCTGCCCAGCGCACCATCGCGATCCTCGTCGTCGCCGCGCTCGTGCTCGGCGGCATCGCGCTCGCCAGCTGGCTCGGCAAGGCGTCCTACGCGCCGCTCTTCACCGGCCTCGCAGCGGCGGACGCCGCGAGCGTCACCGACCAGCTCACCACCGACGGCGTGCCGTACCAGCTCACCGACGGCGGGGCGACGATCCTCGTGCCGCAGGGCTCCGTGTACTCCGAGCGGCTCAAGGCCGCGGCGAACGGCCTCCCGTCGTCCAACGAGGGCGGCTACTCGCTCCTCGACCAGATGGGCGTGACGAGCTCCGAGTTCCAGCAGAACGTCACCTACAAGCGCGCGATCGAGGGCGAGCTCGCGAAGACGATCCAGGCGATGGACGGCGTGCAGACCGCCTCGGTGCAGCTCGCGATCCCGGAGAAGACCGTGTTCGTCTCGGAGGAGAAGGACCCGACGGCGTCGGTGTTCATCGCCACGAAGAACGGCGCGCAGCTCAGCTCCGACCAGGTGCAGGCGATCGTGCACCTGACGAGCGCCGCGGTCGAGGGCATGCAGCCGACCGACGTGTCCGTCGTTGACTCGAAGGGGCAGACCCTCTCGGCCGTCGGCACGGGCGCAGCCGGGAGCGGGACCGACCAGGCGGCCGACTACGACCAGGCGACGAGCAAGAAGATCCAGGACCTCCTCGACACGACCCTCGGCGCGGGCAACGCGACCGTCGTCGTGTCGGCGACGATGAACCAGAACACCGGCACGAAGACCTCGGAGTCGTTCGCCGCGCCGACGAGCGGCCCGGTCGCCCTGAACGAGTCGAGCACGACCGAGCAGTACGGCGCCGGCTCGGGTGCGGGCGGTGCGGGGGCCACCGGCGTCCTCGGCCCGGACAACATCGCGGTCCCGAACGGCACCGCGAGCAGCGGCACCGGCAACGACTACAAGAACGAGTCCGCGACGAAGAACAACGCCGTCGACCACACGACCGAGACGACGCAGATCCCGGCCGGGGCACTGGAGAACCAGTCGATCTCCGTCGCGCTGAACTCGAAGGCCGCGAGCGTGCAGAACGCGAACCTGCAGAGCATCAACGACCTCGTGTCCCGGGCCGCCGGCGTCGACACGAACCGCGGGGACAAGGTCGCCGTCGCGATGATGGACTTCGACACGACCGCCGCCGCGCAGGCCGCCGCCGCGCTCAAGGCGCAGCAGCAGGCCGACCAGCAGGCCTCGCTCTGGGCGACGATCCGGACCGCGGGCATCGTCATCGGCAGCCTCCTCGCGCTCATCGCGGTCATGTGGGTGATCGCCCGACGCGCCCGGCGTCAGGAGCGCGAGGCCGTCGATCTCGGCGAGCTCGACGCGTTCGCGGGGGAGACGTTCCAGCTGCCCCTCGCGGTGGACGAGCCTGACGCCCTCCGCGCCGGCGACGCCCCGACCGTCGCGCTGCCGACGCTGCCCGTCGACGACGCGCCGACCGAGCTCCTCACCACCGAGGACATCAGCGCCGAGCGTCGCCGCCAGGAGATCCAGTCCCTCGCCGAACGCGACCCGAAGCGGACCGCCGACCTCCTCCGCGGCCTGCTCGACGACCGGGCGTCGGTGTGAGCGCCCTCGTCCCGAGCCCCGGCGGACCCGGCGGCAGCGGCCCGAGCGGGGGCGACCGTCAGCTGACCGGCGCGCAGAAGGTCGCGCTCATCCTCATGCAGATGGAGACCGACCGCGCCGCCGAGGTCATGAAGCAGTTCACCGAGCTCGAGGCCGAGGAGATCTCCGCCGAGATCGTGCGGATGCGTCGCGTCGACGACACCGTCGTCGACCGCACGATGACCGAGTTCCACCGCATGACCCAGAGCGGCCGCATGCAGAAGCGCGGCGGCAAGGAGACCGCGATGGGGCTCCTCGAGGCCTCGTTCGGAGCCGAGCGCGCCGCCGGTGTGATGGACCGGCTGGCGTCGAACCTCGCTGGGCAGTCGTTCGACTTCCTCGACGACGCCGAGCCCGGCCAGGTCGTCACCCTGCTCGAGGGCGAACTGCCGCAGACCATCGCGCTCGTCCTCGCCCACCTGAAGCCCGGGCAGGCGAGCGCTGTGCTCGCCGGGGTCGACGAGCGCGCCCGGACCGACGTCGCGCAGGCGTTCGCCACCATGGGGTCCGCCACCCCGGAGGCCGTCGGGATCGTC
This sequence comes from Curtobacterium luteum, assembly GCF_001475545.1. GTDB lineage: Bacteria > Actinomycetota > Actinomycetes > Actinomycetales > Microbacteriaceae > Curtobacterium > Curtobacterium luteum_A. Next base: position 2,913 of record NZ_LDQC01000018.1, read on the forward strand.
GCCGGGGTGCTCCGGCAGCGCGCCGGTGCCGTGGTGTCGCCCCGCGAGAGCGTCGAGGTCGTCGGTGGCATCGCGCCGCTCGTCGAGATCATCAACCGCTCGGACGTCGCGACCGAGAAGGCGGTGCTCGACGGCCTCGAGGCACGCGATCCCGAGCTGGCCGAGGACATCCGGTCCCGGATGCTCACCTTCGAGGACATCGTCAAGCTCGAGGCACGGGACATCCAGCAGGTGCTCCGCGGCATCGACTCGAAGATCCTCGCGACCGCCATGAAGGGTGCTGCCGGTCCGGTCGTCGAGACCATCCGCGCCAACGTGTCCGAGCGCAACCGCGAGCTCCTGGACGACGAGCTGCAGGCGATGGGTCCGATCCGCGTGTCCCAGGTCGAGGAGGCCCGCGCCGAGGTCGTCCGTTCGGTCCGCGAACTCGAGGCCCAGGGCGTCATCACCGTCCACCGTGCCGAGGAGGACGAGCTCGTTGACTGACCAGACCGTCCGGCGCATGACGTTCCCGGTCCTCGGCGCCGACGCTGTCCCCACCGCCGATCCGGCGGCCGAGGTGCGCGGGCACGCTGCAGGCTACGCAGCCGGACTCCGTGCCGCGCAGGCCGAGACCGCCGCACTGCACGTCCGGCTGCAGGCCGAGCACGACCAGCGCCTCGCGTCGCTCACCGCCGACACCGTCCGGCGTGTCGCCGTGCTCGACGCCGCGACGAACGCCCTGCTCTCGCAGGTCGTGCCGGTCCTCCGCGACGCCGAGGCGTCGCTCGCGGACGCGGCCCTGGACCTGGCCGAGGCGGTCGTGGGGTACGCGATCCGTGCCTCCAGGCCGACGGACACCACCGACGACGGCCGGGAGGCACCGTGCGCGTCCGGCGCCGAGGCCACCGTCCTGCGGGCGCTCGCCTCGGTCGACGCGACGGTCGCGCTGCGTGTGCGGGTGAGCGTCGCCGACGCAGAGCGGATCGCCGACCTGGACACGGTCGTCCCCGTCGTCGGCGACGCGTCGCTCTCCGACGGCGACGCCGTCGTCGACCTGCCGGACGGGCTGCTCGATGCCCGCATCGGTGCCGCGCTCGACCGCGCCCGCGGGGCCCTGGGCGGTGCCCGGTGACCGCGACGATCCTCCGACCGCGGCTCCTCGACGACGCCGTCGCCCAGGCACGGCCCGTGCGGCAGGGCGTCGTGACGAGCGCCGTCGGGCTCGGTCTCACGGTCGCGGGGCTCGACGCCCACGTCGGCGAGGTCGTCCTCGTCGGTGCGGAGGGGGCACCGCAGACGGCCGTCGAGGTCGTCGCCGCCGACCCGTCCGGTGTGCGGTGCATGCCGCTCGGTCGGCTCGTCGGGGTCACCGCCGGCACACCCGTCCGACCAACCGGTCGCCCCGTGCTGGTCCCGACCGGCGCCGGGCTGTTCGGGCGGGTGCTCGACGGGCTCGGTCGCCCGATCGACGGCCGCGGACCACTCCACTCCGACGCCCTGGTGCCGCTCGACCACCCGACGCCGAACGCCATGGGGCGCGCCCGCATCGACACGCCGATGCAGCTCGGCGTCCGCGTGCTCGACACCCTGACCACCGTCGGTCGCGGGCAGCGCATGGGCCTGTTCGCGGGCTCGGGCGTGGGCAAGTCCTCGCTGCTGTCGATGATCGCGCGGGGGAGCGACGCGACCGTCAACGTCATCGCCCTCGTCGGGGAGCGCGGCCGCGAGGTGCGCGAGTTCCTCGAGGACGACCTCGGGGCGGAGGGGCTCGCCCGGTCCATCGTCGTCGTGTCGACCTCCGACGAGCCCGCCCTCATGCGCCTCCGCGCGGCGTTCGTCGCCACGCGGATCGCCGAGTCGTTCCGCGACGCAGGCCAGGACGTCGTGCTCATGATGGACTCGCTCACCCGGGTCGCCATGGCCCAGCGGGAGATCGGCCTGTCGGTCGGGGAGCCGCCGGCCACCCGGGGCTACCCGCCGTCGACGTTCTCGGTGCTCGCCGGACTGCTCGAGCGTGCCGGCACCGACCGCATCGGGAGCGTCACCGGGCTCTACACCGTGCTCGTGGACGGCGACGACCACAACGAGCCGATCGCCGACGCCGCCCGCAGCATCCTCGACGGGCACGTCGTCCTCGACCGCAAGCTCGCCGTCACCGGCCACTTCCCGTCGGTCGACGCGCTCGGCTCGGTGTCACGGGTGGCCTCGAAGGTGACGTCGCGCCAGCAGCGGGACGCCGTGACCGCGCTCCGGACGGTGATGGCAGCCCGCCGTGCCGCGCAGGACCTGCTCGACGTCGGCGCCTACCAGCGCGGGACGAACCCGCTCGTGGACGCCGCGGTCGACCACCAGGACGCGATCGACGCGTTCCTCCGGCAGGGCATGGACGAGCGGATCACAGCGGCCGCGTCGTGGGACGCCCTCGGCTCCCTGGTCCGCATGCTCGGTGTCGGGGGTGGAGCCTGATGGCCAGGAAGTTCCCGCTCGCCGGGCTCCTCCGACTCCGGCACGCCGAACAGGACCGTGCCGCCGCCGGACTCGCCGCCGCGAACGAACGGCTCCGCGACGCCGCCGACGCCCGGGTCGCCGCCCGCCGCTCCCTCGCCGACCAGGCCGACGCGCAGCCCGTGCACGACGCCGCGACCCTCAGCGCGGTCGCCGCGGCCCGGGCCGCCACGCGCGGGATGCTCGAGGAGCTCGACGCCGTGGTGCAGAGCCGCCGCGCCGACGCCGACCGCGCCCAGGACGCGTACAACACCGCACGCCGGTCCGCCCTCGGGCTCGAGAAGCTCGAGGAGCAGCACACCGTCGCGGCCACGGCGGAGGAACTCCGCACCGAACAGAACGCCCTCGACGAGATCGCGGCACGGAGCCGCACGGAAGGTGGTGCCCGATGAGCGTGGACGCCGTGCTCTCCCGGATCTCCGAGATCCAGGGCCAGATCGACGCCCTGCGGACGGGGACGGTCGACACGACCTCGTCGGCCGGCTCCGCCACGTCCGCTGACGCGTCGACCGCGTTCGCCGACGCCCTCGCCACCGCGAACGACACGGGCACGGGATCGACCACCGGCGCTGCCGGTCTCACCGCTGCCGCCGGGCTCGCGGGGGCGAAGCCCGCCACCTCGGTCGACGCCGGGAAGGGCACGGTCGCCACCGGCAGCGGCGCGACCGGGGCGGACGTCGTCGCGGACGCGAAGAAGTACCTCGGCGTCCCGTACGTGTTCGGCGGGACGACGACCGCCGGTATGGACTGCTCCGGCCTCGTGCAGACCGTCTTCAAGGACCTCGGCGTCACCATGCCGCGGGTCGTGCCGGACCAGGCGGACATGGGCGTCCCGGTCGGGTCGCTCAAGGACGCGCAGCCCGGCGACCTCATCGTGCCCAAGGGCGAACAGCACATCGTGATCTACGTCGGCGACGGCAAGGTCCTGCACGCGCCCCGTCCGGGCAAGGACGTCCGGATCGTGGACAACTGGTACTCCGATGCCGACATCGCGACCATCCGCCGCATCGTGCCGTCCGCGCAGGACGCCGCCCGGACGGCCGCGGTCGGCAGCGCCGGTGCCGCCGGATCGGGCACCGCGGGGTCCGGCACGGACCTCCAGACCGCCGCGCTGATGGCCCTGATGCAGTCCGGGAGCGCCGCATGAGCACGATGATCGCCACCACCGCACCCACGTCGGCTCCGGCCGACCGGACGGCACCGGCTCGTCCTGGCGACGGGGGAGCAGCGTTCGGGGTCGTCCTCGCCGGGTCGCAGGTCGGAGCGGGAGCGGGAGCGGGCGCTCGGTCCGGGCGCCACGACACCTCGGAGGCAGCACCGGGCCACGGACCGACGACCACCACGCTGCAGCGCCGTGGTCACGACGGGCTCGACGCCGAGGGGTCCTCCACCGCCGCCTCGTCCGCCCACGGAGCGACCGGTGCGGACGGCGTGCCGGCCGTGGACGCTGCTGCCGTCGCCGCGGACGCGACCGGTACGACGACTCCGGTCCCCGCGAGCAGCGCGTCCGCCGCCGGCGCGGTGCCGTTCGCCGTCTCGGCGGCCGGGGTGGTGCTCGCGACCACGACCACGAGTGCTCCCGCGACGACCCCGGCCGTCCCCGCCACGGACGGGCAGGCCGCCGTCGGCACCGCCGCAGCCACCGACGGGGCCGCGGCCGACCAGCCGAGCGGGGGACCGCTGGCATCCTCGACCCCCGCCGGTGTGACCGCCGCGGTCTCGACCCCCACGAGCGGCAGGCCGTCCGGCACCGCCACGGCCGTGGCCCGCGCCGGTGCGCCGCTGCACGACGCCACGTCGACACCGACGCCCGTCACCGCTGCGGGTCCGGCCACGACGGCCCCGGGCACGTCGGCCGCGGACGCTCCGTCGGGGACCGGCACCGCACGGACCACCGCCCCGACAGCCGTCACCTCGTCGCCCGTGGCAGCCACCCCGTCGCCGGCGAGGGCCCCCGCGACCACGACGCTGGGACCGGCGGCCGCGCCCCCGGCCGTGGCCGACCCCGTCGCCGCCGCGTCCGCCACCGCCACCGTTGCCGCGACGCCACCCGCAGCGGAGGCCGCGACCGCCGTGCCGACGGCGCCGCCGCAGCCCGGGTCGACGAATGCCGCCGGCGGCTCCACCGGCCCGGCCGCCGCCGTCGCTGCGGCGACCGCGACCAGCACACACACCGGTGCGGACGAGCGCGGCACCGGGACGGACCGGCGGCCGAGTGCCGGAGCCGCGCCGAGCCTCCAGGCCGTCGACGGTGCAGGCACCGGAGTGGGACCGACGGCGTTCCCGACCCCGACGACCATCGGGTCGACGGCGACGACGCCCCCCGGAGCCGCGACGGTGAACGCCGCCCCCGCGACCTTCACCCAGCAACTCTCGCGGCCCGTGTTCTCGCTCGCGCACGCGGGGCCCGGCGAGCACGTCATCACCGTGCAGGTGACGCCGGACGCGCTCGGGCCCGTCACCGTGCGCGCCCACGTGACCGCGCACAGCATGCACGTCGAGCTCTTCGCGCCGTCCGACGCCGGACGCGAGGCCGTCCGCCAGGTCCTGCCGGACCTCCGACGCGACGCCGCGGGCACCGGGCTGTCGACGACGCTCGACCTGTCCTCGCAGAACCACCCGGACTCCGCCCCGGGGCGCGACGAGCGCCCGGCACCCGGCCCGCAGGTGCTCCGCGACGACCGGGAGGCACGACCCGTGCCCGCAACGCTCCCCCCTCCGTCAACGACCATCGTCCGCACCGCGGGCCTCGACGTCCTCGCCTGAGCGACGGCACGAAAGGACCACACCATGCCCCTCGACGGCATCTCCGGCTCGGTCGACCAGGCCACGCAGGCCGCGGCCCTCGCCGCGAACCAGACGTCCTCCCGGTCGCAGACGATGGACTCCGAGGTGTTCATGAAGCTGCTCGTCACACAGCTCCGGAACCAGGATCCGTCCTCGCCGATGGACACCAACCAGATGATCAGCCAGCAGACGCAGCTCGCGATGATGGAGCAGATCACGAACCAGACCACGACGGCGAACGAGAACTTCTCGCTGCAGATGCGGATCGCCGCCGCGAACCTCGTCGGGAAGCAGGTCAGTTACACCGACGCGACGTCCGGCAAGTCGATCACGGGGACGGCCACCGCAGTGTCCTACGCGCAGAGCGTGCCGACCGTGACCGTGGACGGGAAGGAGGTCGATCTCGACGTGATCTCCGGGATCAAGACCACCTCCTGACCGTCCTCCTCCTTCTTCTTCTTCGTCTTCCGTTCTGAAAGGGACACACCATGCTCCGCTCGCTCTACTCCGGGATCTCCGGCCTCCGCTCCCACCAGGAGATGCTCGACGTCACGGGCAACAACATCGCCAACGTCAACACGGTCGGCTTCAAGTCGTCGTCGACGGTCTTCCAGGACACCCTGTCGCAGATGACCCAGGGTGCCGGCGGGCCGCAGACCGGCATCGGCGGCACCAACCCCGCGCAGATCGGCCTCGGTGTGCAGGTCGCCGGAGTGTCCACGAACTTCGCCCAGGGGTCCGCGCAGGCCACCGGCAAGGCCACCGATCTCATGATCTCCGGCGACGGCTTCTTCGTCACCCGCCTCGGGAACGACACTGTCTACACCCGCGCCGGCGCGTTCGACTTCGACGCCGACGGCCGACTGGTCTCCTCGGACGGCAAGATCGTCCAGGGCTACCCGGCCGTGAACGGTGTCGTCAACGCCAACGGCCAGCTCGGCGACATCACGCTCCCGCTCGACGCAGCCGCACCCGCGGTCCGCACGACCACGGCGGCCCTCACGGGCAACCTGCCGTCGGACACCGCCGTCGGTGACACCGTCACCCGCGACGCCACCGTCTACGACGCGTCCGGTGCGAAGCACACGATGTCGATCGCGTACCAGCGCACCGCCGCGGGCTGGGACGTCACCGCCACGAACGGGCAGGGCGCCACCGCCACCTCGTCGATCACGTTCGGCGCGGACGGCAAGGTCGCGTCCGGTGGCAGCCTCACCGTCGGTGGCATCGCGGTCGACATGTCGGACCTCACCGGGTTCGCGACGCTGAACACCGCCACCATCTCGTCGCAGAACGGCCACGAGGCCGGGTCACTCCAGGGCTACTCGATCTCGAAGGACGGCACCGTCACGGGCACGTTCTCGAACGGGGCGTCGCTCGCCCTCAGCCGGATCGCCCTCGCGACGTTCGCGAACCCGGCGGGTCTCGAGAAGACCGGCGCCTCGGGCTACCGTGCGACGGCGAACTCCGGCCAGGCGTCGATCGGCGGCCCGGGCTCCGCCGGCGTCGGCTCGCTCGCGGCCGGGACGCTCGAGATGTCGAACGTCGACCTGTCGCAGGAGTTCACGAACCTCATCGTGGCGCAGCGCGGGTTCCAGGCGAACGCCCGAATCATCACGACCTCGGACGAGGTGCTGCAGGAGCTGACGAACCTGAAGCGTTGAGGCGCCTGAGCATCTGCCACGTCGTGACGCGGGGGTCCTGCCGGAGTCGGCAGGACCCCCTCGTCACGACGGCTGTCCTGCAGCGGCCGACCACGACCGTGGGATCCGCGTCGCTACGGCTGCGGAACCCACTCTCGTGCGAGTGCCGACATGACGACCTCGTCGTGGAAGCGGCCATCGTGGAACGTGGCGTCGCGGCGGACGCCTTCCTCCTGGTAGCCCACCCTGCGGTACACCGCTCGCGCCCGGTCGTTGAACGCGTGCACCCGCACCTCGATCCGGTTCAGCCCCATCTCACGGAACCCGTACCCGGTCAGGAGCCGGACCGCGTCCGTCCCGTGACCGACGCCCACGTGCTCACTCCCGATCATCACGGCCAGTGTCGCTGCCCGGGTCGGGAGCTCCGCCCCGAAGAGGGTCACGTGGCCGAGGAGCTCGTCGGACGCCCGGTCGACGACCGAGAAGCCCACCTCGCCGCTGCGCTCACCCCTGCTCCATCCACGGAACATCTCGCCGACGGACTCGGCAGGCCTCGGACGCACGATGAGCTGCTGCAGCACCGCCCACTCCGGATCGCGCCACCAACGGATCAGGTCCGGGAGGTCGTCGTCCTCAAGTGCTCGCAAGCGGACCCGCTCGCCTTCGAGCACCGTCGAGCCGTAGCGCTGGGCGTCATCGACACCGGACCAGGTCATCGTGCAGTTCGGTCCTCGCCGAGCACCGTCCGCCACGCCGTCGTCAGCGCGGCGTACTCGTCGTCCGTGATGAGGTCGCGCACGCCGGTCGCGAGCACCGCGGACCGGACCGCTTCCTCGGCCCCGGCGCGGTCCCGCAGGTGGGCGTCCGAGTGCCGCACCGCGCGTCCGGCCTGCTGGGCCGCCTCGATCTCCTCGGCACGACCCGCAGCGCCGGCGGCGTCGAGCGCGTGCTGCCAGGCGGCGAGGAGGTCGGCGTTCGTGACCATGCGCCCGTCCGCGCCGCCCTGGATGGCGAGCGACGCGCTCGGTTCGGGCACCACGATCCGCTCGTCGGCCTTCCAGGTGACGTCGAGTGACTCTGCCTCGTCGGCCGTGAGCCGCCCGGCGCGGTCGATCATCGCCTGCAGGTCAGGGTTGCTGGTGTCGTCCGACACGGTGTCCTCTCCGACCGACGCGCTCGCGTGGTCCGGTCCATCCTGCCGGGTGCCGGTCACGCCGTGCCCAGGGGCTGCACAAGTGCGGGGCGAGGGCAGACGCGTCTCGTTCGCCTACCGAGGCGGACGCACACCGGGCTCGGTTCGTCGACCCACGCCGAGCCAGGCCACCGCACCCAGGACGGGCACCAGGACGATCAGCGCTGCCCACGCGAAGGCGAGCCACGGTGACAGGCGTCGAGCGGCCCGGCTCAGCGACACCGACGCGACGACGGCGAGCGCCACGGTGATGACCGCCACGACGGACCACACGAGGTCGTACGTTGCCGGGACCAGGGGATTGCTCGTCTCCATGGGGGAACGGTAGCGCAGCGACGTCCTCGGCGTGTCCGTTCAGGCCTGGAACCAGGCGCCGCGCACCCGCTCGATCTGCTCGTCGACCGTCATGCCCGTGACGTCGAGGACGAGGTCCACGGCCGGCGGGACGGCGGTCATCCGGTGGAGCAGGTCGAACTCCTCGTCCGTGATGAAGACCGGACGGGTCGCTGCTCGATCGCGAGCTTCGTCGACGGAGACGGCCAGGTGGACGATGAAGCACCCCGGCAGGTGTTCGCGGTACACGGGCAGGACCTCCGCGGTGACGACGTCGGAGGCGGTGACGTCGAAGCCCGCCGCGCCGAGGTTCCGCGCCAGCGCCGCGGTGTTCCGGGCAGCCAGCTCGTGCTGCGCCGTCCCCTCCGGTCCGGACCACGGCGTCGCAGCACCGGCGACGACGAGCTGACGGACGTCGTCGCCGTCGATGTACGCGGCACGCTCCCGTTCAGCGGCGAGCGCCCGCGCGCACGTCGTCTTCCCGACGGCAGGGCCGCCGGTGAGGATCAGTGGCCGCACAGTCGCGTCCTTCCGTGACTCCGAGCGCTCACGATCTCGGACGCGGGTCGTGGGCGTGCTCCGGGTCGGCGGCGAACGCCCGCTCGTAGATGTCGTACACGACGGCGGCCTTGGCGTCGTTGTAGCGGAGTCCGTCCTCGCCCCGCACAGCACGCGCCTTCGCCTCGGCGTAGACCTGCCGGTCCTCGGGGTGGTCGCACAACCACGCCACGAAGAGCCGGTGACGCTGCGGCTCGACCGCACCCGGCCCCCAGACGTGGAGGTTCGTGTTCGGCTCGCCGAGGGTGAGCTGCCGGTGCGGGTCCCCGGCGATCGCGTCCCGGAAGAGGAGGCGGAACCCGACGGCTTCGAGCGGCGGTAGCCATGCGTCCTCGTCGCGGAGGTCGGGCACGAGCAGGTCGACGTCGATGACCGGCTTCGCAGTCATGCCGGGTACGGCAGTGGAGCCGACGTGCTGGATGCGCTGCTCGGCGCCGAGCGCATCCCTGACGAGGTCCCGTACGAGGTCGTACGCCTCGGGCCACCGCGGGTCGTACGGCTGCGGGGGGCCGGGTTCGGTCTGTCGGACGGCGACGCGCTCCGACTGCCGCGCGGCGTTGCTGCCCGCGGCGAACGGCCGCCAGAGGGGGTGCAGGGGCACGATCACGTCCACGATGGGTCCGGCTGTGTCAGCGGTCCGTCGATGCACCGGCGGAGGCCGTCGCGTTCGTCGTCGTCGAGCGGCGCGAGCGGGTACCGGGTCAGGTCCTCGCGGAACTCGTAGCCGTCGCCGTCCTGGCGCGGGATGACGTGCAGGTGCGCGTGCGGCACGCCCTGGTCTGCGCTGGCACCGTTGGACATGAGGAGGTTCGTCCCCGTCGTCACGCCACCGAACACCGCTCGTACCGCCCGGTCCGCCCGCTGCGCCAGGAGCGCGACCTCCACGACCTCCTCCTCGGTGAGCGAGGCGAGGTCCTCGGCGTGCCGTCGGGGGAGGACGAGGACGTGTCCGCGGTTGATCGGCTGGCGGTCGAGCACGACGAGCGTGCGGTCGCCGCCCCCGACGACGTCGAACGAACCGGCAGCGATGTTGCGGCAGAAGGTGCAGTCGGCTCCGACCATGGCTGCGACGGTACCGGCCGGGAGGCTCGGGTCGGCCCCGACGCGCGGCCCGCCGCCGGCACGGCGTCAGTCGGCGTGCGCCTCGAGGAACCGGTACACCTCGCCGTCGTCCACCCCGGGGAACCGGCCGGTCGGCAGGGGAGCGAGGACGTGCTCCCCGAGCTTCGCGCTCGGCCACGCGACGTCCTTCCACTTCGCTTCGAGGGGTGCGGGTGGCCGGCGGCAGCACGACGGGTCGGGACAGTTCGACTGCCGCCGGACGGTCGTGTCGCGCCCCCGGAACCACTGTGCGTGCGCGAACGGCGTGCCGAGCGTGATCGAGAACTCGTCGTCGTCGGTGCCGGTCTGCACGCTGCACCAGTACGTGCCGTTCGGCGTGTCCGTGTACTGGTAGTGCTCCCGGGAGCGGTTGCGGTCCTCGAACGCCGTCCGGGACGCCCACTTCGCACACACGACCTGCCCGACGATCCCGCCGTCGGTGTCGGTGGGGAACGTGATGCCGTCGTTCTCGTAGCCCTTGACGATCGCACCCGACCGGCGGACCCGGACGAAGTGCACGGGGAGGTCGAGGAAGCGGGTGGCCAGCGTCGTGAACCGGTGGGCAGCCGTCTCGTGGGTGACGCCGAACGCGTCACGGAAGTCCTCGAGCGCGATGTCCCGGCGGGACTTCGCCTGCTGCAGGAACGGCACGGCGGCGTCCCGCGGGACGAGACATGCCGCCGCGAACGCCGTGATCTCGATGCGCTGCCGCAGGAACTCGGCGTAGTCCGCCGGCGGTCGGTGCCCGAGCACCACGTGCGCGAGCGCCTGCAGCGCCAGGCTCCGCAGGCCCCGACCACCCGGCGTCGCGGCGGGCGGCAGGTAGATGACGCCGTGCTCGCGGTCGGTGATCGTGCGCGATGACGCAGGCAGGTCGTCGGCGTGCACGAGCCGGTACCCGAGCTTCGATGCCAGCGCCGCGACCGTGTGGTGCATGAGCGGCCCCGGCGGACGCTCGACCGTGGCGAGCAGATCGGCGGCCTGGTCCTCGATGTCCTCGTAGTAGTTGTCGGACGACTGGCCCTGCAGCCGCAGGGCGATCATCGCCTCCCGACCGGCGGCCTGCGTCACGGCGGACTCCTGCACACGCCGCTCCAACGCCTCGTGCAGCGCGACGACGCTGGCGAGGACGTCGTCGGGCAGACTCCTCCGCACGTCGATGCGGGGCAGGTCGAGCCGGGCCGCGAGCGGTGCGTCCTGGTACGCGGCGAGTGCGAGCTCCAACCGCGCCCGCTCGGTCGGCGGCGTCGACGAGGTGAGGGTGGACACCGGGACGTCGAGTGCCGCCGCGATCCTCGTGAGCACGGAGACCTTCGGCTCGCGGAGCCCGTTCTCGATCATCGAGAGACGGCTCGGTGCGAGGTCGGTGGCGCGACCGAGGACGTCGAGGGTCATCCCGCGGGTCGTGCGCACGTGGCGGATCCACTGCCCGAGCAGTCGTTGGGAGCCGTCGTCGTGGGACATGTCGTCACTCTTCCTGGAGTGTGAAGAACTGCCGTTCTTCTCCGTCTGGCCGCGAGCATAGCGCGTCGACCGGCCCGCATGCTGGGGAGCACGACCACCGTAGGGCTCGACGAGGAGACCAGCATGACGATGACCGTCCCGACCAGTGACCGCCGCTTCGGCGACGCCGAGACCGGCCCGATCCCGACCGCGACCGTCCACCGGCACGCGTACCCACCGGTGCGGCCGTGCCCCAGCGCGGAGGTGCCCGACGGTGCACACCGGCACGGGCTGGCGAACCGCGAGCTCGCCGACTGGGTCGTCCGAACGGCGCTCCTGACCCGACCGGACCAGGTCGTCTGGTGCGACGGCTCCGAGGCGGAGTGGACCCGTTTGACCGACCGTATGGTGGAAGAAGGCGCACTCATCCGCCTCGACCCGGGCCTCCGACCGGACAGCTTCCTGGCCCGGAGCGCACCGGACGACGTCGCCCGGATGGAAGACCGGACCTTCATCTGCACGAGCGACCCGGCCGACGCGGGGCCGACGAACAACTGGCGCGAACCGCGGTCGATGCACGCCGAGCTCGACGGCCTGTTCGCGGAGTCCATGCGCGGCCGGACGATGTACGTCGTGCCGTACTCGATGGGTCCGGTCGGCGGTGCGATCTCGCAGCTCGGCGTGCAGGTCACCGACTCCGCGTACGCCGCGGTCTCGCTCGCGCTGATGGCCCGCGTGGGCGACGATGCGCTCGAGCGCATCGGACCCGACACGGAATGGGTCGCGGGCGTGCACAGCGTCGGGTACCCGCTCCGCAACGCCGACGGCACTCGGCGGCCGGACGTCGCGTGGCCGAGCAACCCGACGAAGTACGTCTCGCACTTCCCGGAGGAGCGAGCGATCTGGTCGTTCGGCTCGGGCTACGGCGGCAACGCGCTGCTGTCGAAGAAGTGCTTCGCGCTCCGGATCGGGTCGACGATAGCCCGCGACGAGGGCTGGCTCGCCGAGCACATGCTCCTGCTCAAGCTCACGGACCCGGCCGGCCGGGCGTTCCACCTCGCGGCTGCGTTCCCGAGTGCCTGCGGCAAGACCAACCTCGCGATGCTGCAGCCCACCCTGCCGGGCTGGCGCGTCGAGACGATCGGGGACGACATCGCCTGGCTGCGACCGGGCCCGGACGGACGGCTCTCCGCGATCAACCCGGAAGCCGGCATCTTCGGCGTGGCGCCCGGGACCTCGATCGCGACGAACCCGGTCGCGGTGGACACGATGCGCAAGCGGACGATCTTCACGAACGTCGCCCTGACCGAGGACGGCGACGTCTGGTGGGAGGGCCTGACCGACGAGCCGCCGGCGCACCTCATCGACTGGCGTGGTGAGCACTGGACACCGGCGACGGGCACTCCCGCGGCGCACCCGAACGCCCGCTTCACGAGCCCGATCGAGCAGTGCCGGACCCTCGCGGACGACTGGTACGAGCAGGACGGCGTCCCCGTCGACGCGATCCTGTTCGGCGGTCGTCGTGCGACGAACGTGCCGCTCGTCGTCGAGACGGAGAGCTGGGCGCACGGCGTCTTCGCCGGTGCGACGGTGTCGAGCGAACGCACCGCCGCGCAGGAGGGCACGGTCGGGGAACTCCGCCGCGACCCGTTCGGCATGCTGCCCTTCGTCGGGTACGACATGGGTGCGTACTGGCAGCACTGGCTCGACGTCGGCGACGCGCTCGGCGCGGGCGCTCCGAGGATCTTCCAGGTGAACTGGTTCCGGAAGGGCGAGGACGGCGCGTTCCTCTGGCCCGGCTTCGGGGAGAACGCCCGCGTGCTCGCGTGGATCGCGGACCGGGTCGCGAACCCGGACGCGCCGACCACGCGCTCGACGCCACTCGGCGCGGTGCCGGCGGCGGGTGCGCTCGACGTCGACGGTCTCGAGCTGTCGGGGACGAGCCTCCAGGCCCTCTTCGACGTCGACCCCGTCAGCTGGCTCGACGAGACGGACCGGACCGAGGAGTTCTTCGAGTCGCTCGGCGCGACCGTCCCCGCCGCGGTGTGGGCGGAGCTCCGAAGCCTGCGGGCGCGGCTCGAGGCGGCGGCAGCCGTTCCGGCAGCAGCTGAGCGCGACCCGGCGCGCCTCGGGGTCGCCGCGTGAACCGCGCCCGCACCGACCGGGTCCTGGACGAGTGGGTCGACCGGGCGTCGGTCGCCGCCGCGATGGTCCCGATCGTCGACGGACTCCACCGACGACACGGCGTCGTGACGACGATCCACGGGCGCCGTCTCGTCGGGCGATCGGTGCACGAGATCCTCAAGCTGCACCGGTTCGCGCGGCACGTGGACGGCGTCGAGCTGTCGCCGCACGAGGTCCTGCCGGTCCTGCACGCGCTGACGACGCTCGACCTCGGTCCGTCGGTGGTCGACGTCGCCGTCTGCAACGCGGGCTTCCGAGGACAGGACGCGCTCGAGCTCGAGGACCACCTCCGGCTCGTCCTCGCCGAAGCCGTGGGCACCGGCCAGTACGCGGCTCCGCCGCGCGACGTCGTCATCCACGGCTTCGGGCGCATCGGCCGGCTCGTCGCGCGGATCCTCCTGGCACGGTCGGGAGGCGCGTACGGGCTCCGCCTCCGCGCGGTCGTCCTGCGCTCCACGGGTCCGGAGGACCTGGTCAAGCGGGCGAGCCTGTTGCGTCGGGACTCCGTGCACGGACCCTTCGACGGCACGATCACCGTCGACCAGGAGGGGCAGACGATCACGGCGAACGGGACCGTCATCCGGTTCATCGCCGCGGCCTCGCCGTCCGACGTCGACTACACCGCGTACGGCATCGAGGACGCGATCGTCGTCGACAGCACCGGGGTCCGGACCGATCGGGCGTCGCTGTCGGAGCACCTCGCAGCACCCGGTGTGTCCCGCGTGCTGCTGACCGCTCCCGCCTCCGGTGACGTGCCCAACGTCGTGCACGGGGTGAACGACCAGGCGATCGGGGACGAGCCGGTCGTCGCCGCGGCGTCGTGCACGACGAACGCGATCACGCCGGTGCTCGCCGCGCTCGAGACCGAGTACGGCATCACGCACGGGCACGTGGAGACGGTCCACTCGTTCACCAACGACCAGAACCTCACCGACAACCACCACCCCGGGCCCCGACGCGGTCGGTCCGCGGCGCTCAACATGGTGCCGACGAAGACCGGGGCCGCGAAGGCTGTGGCGAAGGCGTACCCGCCCCTGGCGGGGAAGCTCACCGGGAGTGCGATCCGGGTCCCGACGCCGGACGTGTCGATCGCGGTCCTGACGTTGACGCTCGGTCGCGGCGTGACCCTGGAGGAGCTCAACGCGTACCTCCGTGAGGTCTCGCTGCGCTCGGCGCTCCGCCGCCAGGTCGACTACGTGGAGTCGCCCGAGGTCGTGTCGAGCGACTTCCTCGGGTCGCGGAAGGCCGGGGTGGTCGACGGCCTGGCGACCATCGCGGACGGCGGCGGGCAGGTCGTGGTCTACGTCTGGTACGACAACGAGTACGGGTACAGCCGGCAGGTCGTCCGGGTGCTCGAGACGATGAGCGGTCACCGGGCACTGACGCTCCCCGCGGCGCGGTCGGCGTCGGTGTCGGGGACGTCGGCTGCGGTGCCCGTCGCGCTCCCGGTCTGAGTCGCCGTCGAACCACAGGACCGACATCGAACCAGGTCCTGCCCCTGGTTCGACGTCGGTTCCGTGGTCCGGTTCACCTCCACCGCGCCGCACCACACCGCACCGCACCGCACCGGGCGCGTCGCGCCTCAGCTCACCTGGCCCGACCGCGCACCGGACCACAGGTCGACGTCGAGCACGCCGACGGAGTGCTCGTCGATCGCCCGGAGCTCGTCGTCCGTGAAGGTCAGGTTGCCGAGCGCCGCGACGTTCTGCTCGAGCTGCTCCACCCGCGATGCTCCGATCACGAGCGAGGTCACCCGCTCGTCGCGCAGCGCCCACGCGAGCGCGAGCTGTGCGAGACTCTGACCGCGCGCGGCCGCGAGGTCGTCGAGTGCCCGCAGGTGGTCGACGACCTCCGGGGTCAGCGACCCGGCGTCGAGCGACTTGCCGGCCGCCGCGCGCGAGTCCTCCGGCACCCCGTCGAGGTACCGTCCCGTGAGCAGCCCCTGCGCGAGCGCGGTGAAGCCGATGACGCCGAACCCGAGTTCGCCGGCGGCGTCGAGGAGCCCCTCGTCCTCGATCCACCGGTTGAGCATCGAGTAGGACGGCTGGTGGATGAGGAGCGGGGTGCCGAGGTCCCGGAGGATCGCCTCGGCCTGCCGGGAGCGTTCGGCGTCGTAGGACGAGATCCCGACGTACAGCGCCTTGCCCTGCTGGACGGCGGTGTGCAGCGCGCCCATGGTCTCCTCGAGCGGCGTCGAGGCGTCGAGGCGGTGCGAGTAGAAGACGTCGACGTAGTCGAGGCCCATCCGCTGGAGCGACTGGTCGAGCGAGGCGAGGACGTACTTCCGTGAGCCGCCACCCTGCCCGTAGGGCCCCGGCCACATGTCCCACCCGGCCTTCGTCGAGATGACCATCTCGTCGCGGTAGGGCCGGAAGTCCTCGCGCATGAGCCGACCGAAGTTCACCTCGGCGGCGCCGTAGGGCGGGCCGTAGTTGTTCGCGAGGTCGTGGTGCGTGATGCCGAGGTCGAACGCGCGGCGGCTGATCGCCCGCTGCGTCTCGAACGGCTTGTCGTCGCCGAAGTTGTGCCAGTACCCGAGCGAGAGCAGGGGCAGGTCGAGGCCGGACCGTCCGGTCCGGCGGTAGGGCATGGAGTCGTAGCGGTCGTCCGCCGCGGTGTAGGACATGGCTCCGAGCCTACGGACACGGCGCGGTCCGCGTCGCGTCCCACCGCGGGACGGACGGAACGCCTTGGGCGTGCCCACCATCGGACGGGAGGCCCGTGGCGGCGCCGCCACGGGCCTCCCGTCCGGCGGGCACCGCGTCAGCCGAGCTGGGTGGTGGTCGCGTTGACCAGCCAGGTCGTGCCGAAGCGGTCGGTCAGCATGCCGAAGGTGTCACCCCACGGGGCCTGCGTGAACGGCTCGATGATCGTCGCGCCCTCGGACAGGCCCTGCCACCAGCGGGTCAGTGCCTCGACCTCGTCGCCGCTCAGGGCCACCGAGATGCTGCTGCCGGGGTCGACCGGGTGGTCGGCGGGGGCGTCCGAGGCCATCAGGACGAGGCCGTTCCCGATGTCGAGCTGGCCGTGCATCACCTTGTCGGCGTCGTCCGGAGCCACGTCGGCACCCATCTCCCGGAAGGTGCCGATCCGGAGGTCCCCGCCGAACACCGAGTGGTAGAACTCGAGCGCCTGACGGGCCGAGTCGCGGAACCCCAGGTAGGGGTTGAGGTGGACGGTCATGGTGGTCTCCTTCGAACCGCGCGGACGACGACGCCCGCTCCGCCACCATGGTGACAGAGCGGGCGCCGCGTCCGGAAGGGTGTCAGGCGGCCATCGGGCCGTACCGCTTCGCTCCCTTGACGTCGTACCGGTCGAGCATCATGAGCTTGTCCCACGCGGCGACGAAGTCCCGCACGAACCGCTCCTGCCCGTCGCTGCCGGCGTAGACGTCGACGATCGACCGCAGCTGTGCGTTCGACCCGAACACGAGGTCGTGCCGGGACGCCGTCCACCGCTGCTCGCCCGTCGCCTGGACGGTACCGGCGAAGACCGTCTCGCTGTCGTCGGTCTTCGTCCACACCAGGTCGGTGTCGGTCAGGTTGACGAACCAGTCCGTCGTGAGCGTGCCGACCCGGTGCGTCAGGACGCCGACGTCGGATCCGTCCCAGTTCGTGCCGAGGGCCCGGAGGCCACCGGTCAGGACGGTCCACTCGGGCGCGGTCAGCGTCATCAGGTTCGCCCGGTCGAGGAACACCTGCTCGAGCGCGACGCCCGGGGCGAACTGCTCGAACCGCTCGGAGCGGAAGTTCCGGAAGCCGTCCGCGATCGGCCGGAGCCACTCGAACATCTCGATGTCGGTGAGCTCCTGCGTGGTGTCCACCCGACCGGGCGTGAACGGCACGGTGACCTCGATGCCGGCGTCGCGCGCGGCGTCCTCGACCCCGACGCAGCCCGCGAGCACGACGAGGTCGGCGAGCGACACCGACGGGTGCTGCTCCTTGATCCGCTGGAGTGCCTCGACCACCGGTACCGTCCGGCCGTTCACCGCCCAGTCCTTCTGCGGGGACAGGGCGATCCGGCCGCCGTTCGCACCGCCGCGCTTGTCGCTGTCCCGGTAGGTCGACGCGGCCGAGTAGGCGGTGAACACGAGGTCGGAGGCGCTGATCCCGGCGGAGCGGACCGCGGCCTTCAGCGCCTCGACGTCCGCGTCGCCGATCGGGGCGCCCTCGGCGTCGGGCAGGGGGTCCTGCCAGAGGAGGTCGTCCTGGATCGTGACCTCGGGGCCGAGGTACCGGTACCTCGGCCCCATGTCACGGTGGGTGAGCTTGTACCAGGCCTTCGAGAACGCCAGCGTGAAGGTGTCGAAGTCGGCGAGGAACTTCTCGCACACCTTCCGGTACTCCGGGTCGACCTTCAGCGCGATGTCCGACGTCATCATCATCAGGGCGTGGTCCTTGCCGGGCACGTGGGCGTCGGGCGTGCGCGGCGCGTCCGGGTCCTTCGGCGTCCACTGCAGCGCGCCGGCCGGGCTCTTCGTCTGCTCCCACTCGTGCCCGAACAGGTTCTCGAGGTAGCTGTTGTCCCAGCGGGTCGGGTCCTGGGTCCAGCTGCCCTCGATGCCGTTCGTCGAGGTGTACTCGGCGTTGCCGGTCCCGACCGGGTTGTGCCACCCGAGGCCCATCTGCTCGATCGGAGCGAGCTCGGGGGAGGGACCGATCTCGGTCGCCGCCACCTGCCCGTGGCTCTTGCCGAACGCGTGGCCACCGGCGATGAGGGCGACGGTCTCCTCGTCGTTCATCGCCATCCGCGTGAAGGTGATCCGGATGTCCCGCGCGGAGCCCATCGGGTCGCCGTTCGCGTACGGCCCCTCGGGGTTGACGTAGATGAGGGCCTGGTGCGAGGCGGCGAGCGGGCTCTGCAGGTCGTAGTCCTCGTCGCCGTTCTGCCCGTGCCACCGCTCGTCACGGGAGACCATCTCATCCATGCTGTGCACCTCGTGCGGGTTCCACACCTCCGGCCCCCACCACGTGCCGTCGTCCGGCTCCCACGCGTCGAGGCGACCGCCCGCGAACCCGTAGGTCGGCAGGCCCATCAGCTCGAGTGAGCAGTTCCCGGTCAGGACCATGAGGTCGGCCCAGCTCAGGGCGTTCCCGTACTTGTGCTTGATCGGCTGCAGCAGGCGGCGCGACTTGTCGGTGTTGCCGTTGTCCCACCAGCTCCCGATCGGCGCGAACCGCTGCATCGCGGTGCCGGCGCCCCCGCGGCCGTCCGCGATCCGGTAGGTGCCTGCAGCGTGCCAGGCCATGCGGATCATCTGGGGGCCGTAGTTGCCGTAGTCGGCCGGCCACCAGTCGACGCTCGTGGTGAGCAGGGTCTTGATGTCCCGCTTGAGCTCCTCGAGGTCGATCGTCGCGAAGGCCGCCGCGTAGTCGAAGTCCGCGCCGAGCGGGTCTGCGTCCACCCCGTTCCGGTGCAGCGCGTCGACGCGGAGCCGCTGGGGGTACCAGTGCTCGAGCGTCGGCGACTGCCCGAACGCCCCACCGAGGTGGTCACCGCCCGCCGGTAGCGATCCGCCCATGTGGTAGCTGCAGGTGTTCGTCTCGTCGTGTTCCATCGATCTTGTTCCCTATCCCTTCCAGACGGACACGGCCCCTGCGTGTCCGATGACGACGACCTCGATGAGCGAGCCGATGCCGGCTGCGATCAGGAGGACCGGTCCCACGATGCCGACGACGCGGACGAGTCCGCTGCTGTCGACCCGTGTGACACCGAAGCGCTGCCACGCCCACCAGAGGGTGAGCAGCGCGAAGACCGCGACGGACCACGGCAGCAGTCCGTCGGCGAGGTGCGTGTGGCGCTCGAGCAGCGCGGTCTCCTTCTCGTGCTCCTCCAGCCACTCGCCCGACTGGGTCGCGAGCGGCACCGACACGAGTGCGACGAGTCCGATGACCGGCGCGCCGACCGCGAGCCACCGTCGTGCCGCGGGCCAGGCGGCGACCGCGATGGCCGTCAGCGCGGCGACCGGTACGGCGACGGAGGTGAGGTGGACGAACAGTGGGTGGAGCGGGATGCCCCCGTACTGCCAGTTCATCGAGAGCCCTTCCAGGTTCCGCGCCGAGCGGCCTCGGCGTCCACCGACAACTGAACCCGCTCGACGGGCCGCCCGCCCGTCCCCAGGCCGGTCACCGCACTCGGACATCGTTCGAAAACACACACGAACGCGTCGCTCACCGCGTGGTTGTCTGGCCGGCGTGACCGACACCGGAACCGACACCGAACACCACGACGGCGAGCCGCACGCCGGCGGCCTGTCCTCGAAGCTCAACTGGCTCCGCGCCGCGGTGCTCGGTGCCAACGACGGCATCGTCTCCACCGCCTCGATCGTCGTGGGCGTCGCGGGCGCGTCGACCTCCGTGCCGGCGATCGCCACCGCGGGGGTCGCGGCACTCGTCGGCGGCGCGGTGTCGATGGCACTCGGCGAGTACGTCTCGGTGAGCAGCCAGAGCGACAGCCAGAAGGCGCTCATCGAGAAGGAGCGCAAGGAGCTCGCGGACGACCCGGAGACCGAGCTCGAGGAACTGACACGCCTGTGGGAGGCCCGCGGCCTGCAGCGCTCCACGGCCGAGCGGGTCGCCACCGAGCTCACCGACCGCGACGCCCTCGCGGCACACCTGTCGACCGAACTCGGGATCGACGAGGACGAGGTGGTCAGTCCGTGGCACGCGGCTTTCGCCTCCGCCGCGTCCTTCTCGGTCGGTGCGCTCCTCCCGCTCCTGGCGATCCTCCTGCCGCCGGACGGCGCCCGCATCCCGGTCACGTTCGTCGTCGTGCTCCTCGCGCTCGCCCTCACCGGCGCGACGAGCGCGCGGATCGGCGGCGGTTCCGTCCCGCGTGCCACCGTCCGCGTCGTGGTCGGCGGCGCGATCGCCCTCGCCGCCACGTTCGTCATCGGTTCGCTGCTCGGGACGACGGGCGTCGCCTGACCTGCGCACCCGCGGTGACCGCCTGGAGGCCCGGAGCCGGTCCGCCGGGCCGGCACCGGGCCTCCAGGCGGTCGCCTCCGGACGACCCGCCCAGCGCGACGGCCGTCGGATGCGGCACGATGTGGGTGGAAGGGACGGTGCATGGCGGAGATCCTGGTGGTCGAGGACGACCCGGAGATGGGTGCGCTGGTCGAACGCGGGCTGCGTGACGAGGGGCACGCGGTCACGCTCGTCACCGACGGGGTCGCGGCGCTCGTCGCGGCACGGTCCGGTGCGTTCGACGCGGCGGCGATCGACGTCATGCTGCCCGAGATGACCGGGTTCGAGGTGTGCCGTCGTCTGCGGGAGATGGGGCAGGACTTCCCGGTCGTGCTCGTCACCGCCCGGGACGCCGTCGACGACCGGGTGTTCGGGCTCGACTCCGGAGCCGACGACTACCTCACGAAGCCGTTCGCGATCGCGGAGCTCAACGCCCGCATCCGCGCGCACCTCCGCCGCCGTGCCGCCGGTACGCCGACCGTGGTCGAGGCAGGTGGCGTGCGGCTCGACACCGTGGCCGTCCGCGCCACCGTCCGCGGCCGCGACCTGCCGCTGAGCGTGAAGGAGTTCTCCCTGCTGCGGTTCCTCGTGCAGGGCGCCGGGCAGACCCGGTCGCGCAGCGAGGTGCTCGACGAGGTCTGGGGGAGCGCCGAGCACTTCGACCCGACGATCGTCGACCAGTACGTCAGCTACGTGCGGAAGAAGCTGCAGGCCGCCGACGCCGACGTGGTGATCCGCACCGTGCGCGGGGTCGGGTACGCACTCGACGTCGTGGCCTCGTGACGGCCTCGGTCGTCGTGGCGGGCGTGTCGTCGTGAGGCTGCTGCGTCGCCTGTCGATCCGGGCGCGGATCACGCTCGGGAGCGTGCTCGTCGGCGCGGTCGTCCTCGTCGCGAGCGCCGTCGCGCTGCACCTGCAGATCGACCGCGCGTCGCTCGAGACCGACCGCTCCCTGGCGATGAGCGACGCGGCGCCGTTCGTCGCGGACCTCCGGTCGAACCCGGGGGAGGCGCCCGACCGGCCGACCGAGGGACTGCTCATCGGCATCCGGTCATCGTCGGGGGACTGGGTACTCGACCGGCTCCCGGACGGCCTGCGCGATGCCCTGCCCCGGTCGGTGGAGCACGAGACCACGCTCCGGCTCGACGTGCACGGCCACCGGAACACCGTCGTCGGGATCCCCGTCCGCAACGACACCGGCTCGTACGTCGTCTGGGCCGCACAGGACGGTCGGGCAGGACACGAGACCCTGGAGCGCGTCGACCGGTCGCTCGTCGTCGGAACCCTCCTCGCCCTCGTCGCCTTCGGCGGGACGGCGTGGCTGCTCTCCACCCTGGCGCTCCGACCGGTCGGACGGATGCGGCGGACAGCCGAGGCCATCAGCGCCGGGTCCTC
Organism: Curtobacterium luteum; assembly: GCF_001475545.1. Classification (GTDB taxonomy): domain Bacteria; phylum Actinomycetota; class Actinomycetes; order Actinomycetales; family Microbacteriaceae; genus Curtobacterium; species Curtobacterium luteum_A. The sequence continues at coordinate 25,001 of NZ_LDQC01000018.1, forward strand.
TGACGCCCACCTGCCGGTGGGCCGGACCGACGACGAGCTGGCCGGCCTCGCCCGCACCCTGAACGCCTTCCTCGACCGGCAGCGCGAGAACGCCGAGCGCGAGCGGCGGATGGTCTCGGACGCGAGTCACGAACTCCGGACGCCGCTCGCCGCGCTCACCGCACGCCTGGAGCTCGCCCACCGGTCCTCCGGAGACGCGGCGGCCCTGGAACGGGAGCTGACCGCAGCCGAGTCGGACGCCGCACGGCTCGTCGCGCTCGCGAACACGATGCTCGAGCTGAGCCGCCTCGACGAAGACGGGCCGACGCCGTCCACCCCGGCGTCCGAGCTGGTGTCGGAGCTCATGGCGTCGATCGACCGAGCCCGGGCGATCGATGCGATGGGTCCCCGTGACGTCGACTTCACCGCAGACATCGAGGAGCCCGAGGCTCGCTACGGTCTGGCACCGGCTGCCTTCGCCCGCGTGGTCGACAACCTCGTGTCCAACGCGATCGCGGCGGGCGCCGACGGCGGTGTGGTCCGGGTCGGCCTCCGGCAGGACTCGGACCGCACGCTCGTCCTCACCGTCGCGGACGACGGCCCGGGCGTCCCGGAGGCCTTCCTGCCGCAGGCCTTCGACCGGTTCACGCGGGCGGACGAGTCCCGGACGGCACTCGGTGGGAGCGGCCTCGGACTCGCCCTGGTCCGAGGCATCGCCGAACGCGCAGGCGGCACGGCGGCGCTCGAGAACGGCGTCGACGGGGGAGCGGTCGCGACCGTCCGGCTGCCGCGGCGCTGAGAGCTGCGCCACACGTGGTCGGCGCGGCTGGCCTTCACTCGAGATCTCGAACGAAGCACCGGGTCCGTTCCGGGTTCGCTCATGGTTCCGATGCAGATGCTGGGTGTCACCCGATCAGCTGCTGGAGAGGACCACGACGATGATCGACACCGCCGGCCCCGCCAC
>NZ_LDQC01000180.1 GCF_001475545.1 Curtobacterium luteum
GCCTCCGCGGAGGCATGCCCTTCGGCACGCAGTACGGGCACGACCCGCTGCCGACCGAGCGCCGGGCGGCCGACGGCTGGCGCGCGGTGGCGCCGAGCATCGACGTGCTCATCGGCTCCGCGGTCGACGAGGCGGCGATGTTCGTCCGGGCCGTCCCGGCGCTGGCCGCCGTCACCCGGATCCGCCCCCTACGCTCCCTCGTGCGCTGGTGGCTCGTCCGACCCCTGTCCGAGGTCATCTACGGACGGGACGTCCGGCGCTTCCGTGACCGGCACCGTGCAGCCGGCGGCCGGGCGACCTCGTACCGCCTGCTCCGGGGTGCCACGGCCCGTCCGACGGGCGCGGTGCACATGAGCGACCTGCCGATGCTGCTCGGTGGACGCGCGGCGTGGGCCGGGTCGGCGTTCGTGCCCGAGCAGGACTGGGCGGTCGTCGACGAGCGCGGACGCCGCATCCGGAAGGTCTGGGCCGACTTCGCGCGGACCGGACGGGTGGAGGATCCGGACGACGAGACGATCGCGTTCGACCGCGGCTGACGGAGCGACGGGGCTCGTGCTGACGAGCGGACGGGTTGACGCGCGCCGGACGCACCCGGACTGACCCCCCGGACTGGGCGATGCTGCGGCACCACCGGTCGGGACAGGATCGACGGCCTGTCTCTTATCCACATA
>NZ_LDQC01000181.1 GCF_001475545.1 Curtobacterium luteum
CCCCTCCACACCGACCACTGCCCGAAGGACGCGCTCGACGGCTTCGTCCTCCCGCTCATCGCCGCGAGCGAGGAAGAGGTCCGCCAGGGCCGCAACCCGATCTTCCAGTCGCACATGTGGGACGGCTCCGCGGTGCCGCTCGACGAGAACATCGAGATCGCGAAGACGATGATCGCGAAGACGCGGAACATCAACGCCATCCTCGAGGTCGAGATCGGCGTCGTCGGCGGCGAGGAGGACGGCGTCCAGCACGAGGGCACGAACGACGCCGATCTCGACCTCGAGGATGGCGTTGATGTTCCGCGTCTTCGCGATCATCGTCTTCGCGATCTCGATGTTCTCGTCGAGCGGCACCGCGGAGCCGTCCCACATGTGCGACTGGAAGATCGGGTTGCGGCCCTGGCGGACCTCTTCCTCGCTCGCGGCGATGAGCGGGAGGACGAAGCCGTCGAGCGCGTCCTTCGGGCAGTGGTCGGTGTGGAGGGCGACCGTGATGTCGTAGTTCCTCGCGACCTCGTGGGCGAACTTCGCCATCGCGAGGGCGCCGGCGGCACGGTTCTTGACCGTGTGGCCCGCGAAGTAGTCGGCACCACCGGTGGTGACCTGGAGGATGCCGTCCGAGCCGGCCTCCTGCAGACCCTGGAGGACCGCGTTGATCGTCTGCGACGACGAGACGTTGACCGCGGGGTAGGCGAACTTGCCGGCCTTCGCTCGTTCGAGCATCTCGGCGTACTGTTCCGGCGTTGCGATGGGCACTGCGATCTCCTTCGACGTGGTGGTTCCCCGCCGAGCCTAGCCATTGGCTCTGGAGGCGCGGTGCGGGTTACGCGCGCCCGTTCCGTCGGTGCTGCACATGCGTTCACTGCGTTCCTGACCGGCCCGCCTCGCGGCCGGCGGTCGGTACGCTGGGGGCCGTGACTCCCACCACTGAGACCGGTTCCTTGTTCCTCCAGCCCGACCGCAACCTGGCGCTCGAGCTCGTGCGTGCGACGGAGGCGGCGGCGATCCGTGCGCAGCCGTGGATCGGGCGCGGTGAGAAGAACCTCGCGGACGGCGCCGCGGTGGACGCGATGAGG
>NZ_LDQC01000182.1 GCF_001475545.1 Curtobacterium luteum
AAGGGACCTCCTTCGTGGAGCGGATCGCGGCGCAGCACCTCGACCTCGGCGACCGTCCCCTGCGGTTCGACCACCTCGCCGAGCCGGTGCCCGATGCTGTGCGGTCCTGGCGCGTCGCGATCACCGGGCTCACCCGGGCACTGCGGGCGGCCGGGCCGGACAGCGACGCCTGGCGCACCGCGAAGGAGTCCGCCGCCCGGATCTTCCTCGAGATGTTCCCGCCGCACCTCGACACCCTGCCTGCCGTGCTCGGACTGCGGAAGAACGCCCGGCTCCGCGCCGCGGTCGAGCACATCCACGCACACGCCGCCGAGGACGTCACGGTGACCGAGTTGTCGGCGGTCGCCGGGCTCAGCGTGCGGTCGGTGCAGGAGTCCTTCCGCCGGGTGTTCGACGTCTCGCCGCTGACGTACCTCCGACACGTGCGTCTCGACCGCGTGCACGAGGAGCTCCTCGCGCTCGACCCGCAGGCCGGGGCGGTCGGCGACGTCGCGCGCCGGTGGGGGTTCGCACACCTCGGGCGGTTCTCGGCGTCGTACGCGGAGCGGTTCGGTGAGTACCCGAAGCAGACGCTGCGACGCTGACCCCGGGGCGTGCGGCTGACGCCGCGGCGCGTCGCTCCGTGGCGCCGCGTCGTGGTGGGGTGCAGTCGGCGTGCGTAGCGTCGACGGCATGACCACCACCGTGCTCGTCGCGGGCGCCACCGGCGACCTCGGCCACCGCATCGTCCGCGAACTCCTCGGCCTCGGTGCCGGTGTCCGCATCCTCACCCGCGGCGGGGCAGCCGCCGATCGCCTCTCCGCTGACGACCGCGTCGAGG
>NZ_LDQC01000183.1 GCF_001475545.1 Curtobacterium luteum
TGGTGCCGATCGACTCCGGTCGTGAAGACCCGTCACGCGCACGACACGGGCGCACACGACGAAGCCCGCCACCCCATCGGGGCGGCGGGCTTCGTCGTGCGGACGCTGCTGCGTCAGGAAGCGCGACGAGCGCGGGCGGCGCGGCGCTTCAGCGCACGACGCTCGTCCTCGCTGAGGCCGCCCCAGACGCCGGAGTCCTGGTTGTTCTCGAGGGCGTACTGCAGGCACATCTCGGTGACGGTGCACCGGGCGCAGACGGACTTCGCCTTCTCGATCTGGTCAACTGCAGGGCCGGTGTTCCCGACCGGGAAGAAGAGCTCGGGGTCCGCGGTGAGGCAGGCAGCCTGGTCACGCCAGTCCATGTGTGGTGCTCCTTGATGTCGATGCTCGAACGGCAGCCGTGGACGTGGTTCGGGGATCGGAACGCCGGGCATGCTGAGCATGAGGGGACACCCTGTGGGGGAGGGATCCGCTGGAAGCGAGTCTGAAGCCCGCGGAACGCTCGGGGGAGGAGCGTCGAACCACGGGAGACGCACACCACATCGTGCCGTCCGAACGACCTCGAATATCGTTCCATACTGGTAGGGGCAAATCAAGGGTTCCGACGCTGGAGGATCGCTGTGCACGACACCACACCCGACGAGTCCGCGGAGCCCGGACAGCGCACGCCGGCGTTCACGGTGCTGCAGGTCGTGCTCGGCCTCGAGTTCCTCGCGCTGGCCGGCGTCACGGTCTGGCTCCTCGTCGAACTCGTGACCTCGCCGGCGACGAGCCTCGCCTCCGGGATCGCGCTGACGATCCTCACCGCGATCGCGGCCCTCTGGCTCGGTGCCCTCTTCGTGGGGCTGCGGAACCGCCGCCCGTGGGTGCGCTCCGGGATCATCGTGTGGCAGGTGATGCAGGGCGCGCTCGCGATCGGCGCGTTCCAGGGCGTATTCCGTGTGGCCTGGTTCGGTTGGCTGCTGCTCATCCCCGCGCTGCTCGCCATCACGCTCGTGCTCTCGCGGCCGGTCACGGCAGCCCTCGTCCGGCAGGACGGCGACGGGGACTGAGCCCGGCAGGACGGCGACGGGGGCCGAGCCCGGCAGGACGGTGACGGGGCCGACAGTGCGTGCGCTCCGGCGATCAGACCAGGCCGAGCTTCTTCCGCAGGCTCGCGACGTGCCCGGTGGCCTTGACGTTGTAGAGCGGCAGCTGCACGGTGCCGTCCTCGTCGACGACGACCGTCGAGCGGATCGTGCCGGTGACGATCTTCCCGTAGTTGTTCTTCTCGCCCCAGGCGCCGTACGCCTTGTGC
>NZ_LDQC01000184.1 GCF_001475545.1 Curtobacterium luteum
CGAGGATCGCCGCCGTGACCTCGCCCACGGTCCGGTCGCCCTGCACCGCAGTGTGCACCGTGCGGAACTCCACCTGCGGCCACCGCAGCTGCGCGTTGCGCTTGACGTCCTTCTCTGCGTCGGAGTCCTTGCCGGTGATCAGGCCGATCCGGTGCGGGAGGAACGGCAGGCGCTTCTTCCGCGACGGGTCGAACAGGCCCTCGGCCGCGAGGGTGCGACGTAGCCGTTCGAGCCGTTCGAGGAGGTCGCCGAGCCCGACGTGCTTCATCTCGACGACCTGCATCGTGAGCGAGCCGCCCTTGACCCAGTAGTTCGGCTTGACGGCGGCGACCACCCGGTCACCCTGCTTGAGGTCGGCCGGCACGCGGGAACGCACGCTCGACCAGATCGAGAACGACACGGTCGCGTCGACCTCGACGTCCTTGAGCTTGCCGTAGACGTTGCCGCCGGCGACGTTCCACTGGGTGATCTCGCCCTCGACCCAGGCGGTACCGAGGCGATCGATCCAGTCGCGGAGCTTCGCGCCGAGCAGCGCGACGGGCCAGGGGTTGTCGGCCGTCGGCGGGCCCTGTTCGATCGCCATGTCGCTCCTTCCGAACGCGGGACACCCATGCTGCCGCAGACCGGTGACACGGCGCGTACCACCGCGCCGCGCGGGAGTTCTCCACAGGGTCGGTCGCGCCCAGGTCGAGCGGGTGCCGCTCACCTATCATCGGGGACGTGACGATCACCAACGGCCACACGGTCCCCCTCGCCCCGCCGCG
>NZ_LDQC01000185.1 GCF_001475545.1 Curtobacterium luteum
GAGGGCGGGCAGCGCAAGGGGCGGGTCGTCCTCGGCGTGCTGCTCTTCATCCTCGGGTTCACCGCGGTCTTCGTCGCGTACACGACGGTGTTCGGGGCGCTCGGCTTCTGGCTCGTCCGGTGGCGCGACCTCATCACGCAGGTGCTCGGCGTCGTGGTCATCCTCATGGGCCTCGTGTTCGTCGGGCGCTTCACGTTCATGCAGCGCACCATCAAGCCGAGCTGGACACCCGCGACCGGGCTGGTCGGCGCGCCGCTGCTCGGCATCGTGTTCGGACTCGGTTGGACGCCGTGCCTCGGCCCGACCCTCGCTGCGATCAACCTGCTCAGCGTGCAGTCCGGCAGCGCCTGGCAGGGCATGTGGCTCGGGGTGGCGTACTGCCTCGGCCTCGGCATCCCGTTCGTCCTCGTCGCGCTCGGCGCCGGCTGGGCGACCGGGGCGATCCGCGCCGTGAAGCAGCACATGCGCACCGTCAACATCATCGGAGGAGCGATCCTGATCGTCATCGGTCTGCTCATGGTCACCGGCATCTGGTCGGCCGTCATGTCGAGCCTCGGGGCGGTGATCCAGAGCTTTGTCCCGGCAGTCTGACCACGAGGGCACGGCCGC
>NZ_LDQC01000186.1 GCF_001475545.1 Curtobacterium luteum
TGTCGCGCCTGTGCTGTCGCTGCTTGTATTGTGCCGTGGTCATCCTGGAATGGCGGGTTGAATCCCATGCGGTGTGCTCGTGGGTCGCCGCCACCTGTTGCTTCCACGAGCGCTTCCGTGTCGCGGTGCTCGAACTCGGGTGCATCCTCGACCTGCTTCGGCGTCCGAGTGAGCTCGATCGTGATGCGGAACCTCATCGCATCACCACCACCAGGACCACGGCGACGGCGACGGCGAACACAATGAGTCCGATCACTCCGGGCAGCCACTCGAACTCGGCAGCCGTATGGTCGTGCCCGACGAGGCAGTCGCAAGCGCGAATCTTGGCGTGCTTGTAGGTGCAGATGTGCGTCATGGCTTCCCCCCGTTGAGCTTCTCGGTGATCATGTGGACGAGCAGGTTGAGGTCGTCCATGCTGACGTTCGAGGGGGCGCGCTCGTCGAACCATTCGTCAGCAACGGTCTTGACGATGCTGTTCATGCCGAACTCGTTGACCGCACGCAGCCGATCCATCTCGTCGGCAGCCTCGTTTAATCGCTTCTCCACACTGGGAAATCCGGGTGCGAGTATGCGAGCGTCACGTCGCAGCGCTTCCGTGTTCACCGGCTGCGGGGTGGGGGCGGTCATCGGCGAGCCTCGTCATCTTCTCCGTCGTGCCACAGCCCATGCGGCCCGTCATGACCCATCGGGCGCTCACAGAACGCGCTCGTCCAAGGGTTCTCGGCGTCACAAAGTTCGTTCGTCATGCTGCTTCCTTTCGTTCGGCGCGCTTGCGCTCGTTGTAGCGGTGTCGCGCGAGCTTGACGCACTCGGAGCAGGTACGTCCCCAGCGCGGGCTGCCGTCCTTCGCGCGGCGCTTGATGGGTTGGAGTGCCGCAGCCGAGTGGCCGTTGATACACGAACCGATGGGCCAGTCCTTGCCACTGGTGCGCCGTGCGTTCTCGAAGTTCGGCAACAGCCGCAGGTGAGCGGGATTGACGCAGCGCCGCTGCTTGCACGTGTGGTCGAGCGTCATGCCCAGCGGGACCTGGCCGTGGACGGCAGTCCAGGCGGCACGGTGCGCCAGCACCAT
>NZ_LDQC01000187.1 GCF_001475545.1 Curtobacterium luteum
ATCCAGGCCGACACCCTCCCGGACTCGCGCCGCGGCCGAGGACGTCCTTGCCGCGGAGCGAGTCCGGGAGGGTGTCGGCCTGGATCGGGAAGGCGGTCTCCTTGCCCTGCTGGGCGAGGACGTCGACCATCGGCGCGGGGACGCCGAGGTCGGAGAAACGGATGTCTTCGTTGGTCATGGTCTGACCTTTCCAACCGGAGTGCACCGGTTGTGGGCGCGCTCTGGGCAGCGCGCGGGCGGGATGCGCGCCAACGACGGTGGCTGGCGCAGTCGCCGCAGCAGAGAAGCCTGGGCACCTTCGTGAGGTGCTCGATCATCGACCACGCAGGTGGTCGGGAGTCGGGGGCGTCCGTACGACGCACGAGGCGATCGGCGCCTCGAGTACCCCAAGCATAGCGGGTGTGCCCCGCGGACCGGGGGTGGGGCCGTTCGCCCTGCGCGTGCGAGGATGCCCGGGTGCGCGCCAGGACCCTGACCATGACCGTCGCGACGACCCTGGTGGCCGTGCTCGGCACCGCTGCCTGCGCCACCGCGACCCCGGTGTCCTCGTACCGGAACCTGCCGACCTCCGGCGTCCCCGACTACCAGCTCGGTGGCTCGTACACGCCGCCGGCAGGCGTCACGATCGTGGAGCGGGACAGCACCGCTCGGCCCGCGAAGGGGAAGTACTCGATCTGCTACGTCAACGGCTTCCAGACCCAGCCCGAGGAGGCTGCGATGTGGAAGCGGGACCACCCGACCGCGATCCTCCGCGACCGGACGGGCAAGCCGGTGTCCGACCCGGGCT
>NZ_LDQC01000188.1 GCF_001475545.1 Curtobacterium luteum
AGCGCCGCGGCGAGCGCGAGGTTCCCGGAGCGTGTGAGCTTCCCCTTCGAGCGCGTCCACGAGTCGAGGTTGTCGAACTCGACCGCGGCGAAGCCTCGCTCGGCGCACCGGGCGACGGACGTCGTCAGCACCCGGACGATCGTGGCGCGCTTGGCCGCGGTCGTGGTGTCGAGGAGCATCTCGTCGGGCCAGCCCGGGTCGGACACCGGCTTGCCCGTCCGGTCGCGGAGGATCGCGGTCGGGTGGTCCCGCTTCCACATCGCAGCCTCCTCGGGCTGGCCCGACGAGATGCTCCTCGACACCACGACCGCGGCCAAGCGCGCCACGATCGTCCGGGTGCTGACGACGTCCGTCGCCCGGTGCGCCGAGCGAGGCTTCGCCGCGGTCGAGTTCGACAACCTCGACTCGTGGACGCGCTCGAAGGGGAAGCTCACACGCTCCGGGAACCTCGCGCTCGCCGCGGCGCTCGTACGGCTCGGTCACGGCAAGGGCCTCGCGGTCGGGCAGAAGAACACCCCGCAGCTCGGCGCGTCGGGGCGGAAGCAGACCGGGTTCGACTTCGTCGTCGCCGAGGAGTGCTTCGTCTACCAGGAGTGCGGCGCGTACACGAAGGCGTACGGGAAGCGGGTCATCGACGTCGAGTACACCGACAACAGCAAGCGTCCGTGGTCGGCGGTCTGCGCGTCGACGAAGCGACCGGCGATGACGATCCTCCGGGACCGCGACCTGGTGCCGGCGGGCGAGGACGCGTACGTGTTCGAGCACTGCTGACGCGGGCTGCGTCGCGTGCAGGACCACCCGGCCTGGAGGCGCGG
>NZ_LDQC01000189.1 GCF_001475545.1 Curtobacterium luteum
CCGCCACGGGCCTCCTGTCCGTCTCGTGGTGCGCCGCGTGCGGCGCCCGAGACTCGCGGGCGCGCGTCAGCGCGGGATGACCGAGAACAGGAACTGCTTCCGCACCATGTACCAGGCGAGCAGGATCAGTGCGGTGTGCGCGGCGAAGCCGATCCACCCGTTGAACCAGTCGACGCCGGGGATCGACGCGATCGCGAGTGCGAAGAACACCTGCCACACGAAGACGTAGAGGCTCGCCTGCCCGAGCGGGATCCACAGCCAGCCGAGGGTCTTCGCGATCGGCTTCCAGAACACGGTGAGGATCGCGTACGACACGATGGCGAAGAACGCGATGTCGACCAGGCGACCCCACTGCAGGTCCACCCGCTGGTACGCCGTGTTGTAGAGCTGGTCGTACATCGTCGCGGGGAACGGCGCCGGGGTGAAGCCGAAGTGGTTCCCCGCCCACACGTACACCAGGAACAGCGCGTAGCCGACCATCCCGATCCCGACGAGCACCTTGCCGAGCCGCCCGGTCAGCGCGCCGACGACCTGCCGTCGG
>NZ_LDQC01000019.1 GCF_001475545.1 Curtobacterium luteum
GCGCTCGTCCTCCTCGTGGTCGGCGGCGGCATCGGCTACGCGAACGGCATGAGCACGCACGCCGCCGACCGGCCGGTCCGTGCCTTCCTCGACGACCTCGTCGCCGGCAAGGCCGAGGCTGCGCTCGAGGCGGCCGGCATCGAGCACGACGAGAGCGACGTCCTGCTGACCGACGCCGCGTACGCGAAGGCCGAGCGGACGGTCACGGGCTACCGCGTGACCTCGGTCCGGACGAGCGGCGACAGCGCCGCGGTCACGACCGCCCTCCGCCAGGGCGGCCGCGACGTCCCGGCGACGTTCGAGCTGAGCCGCACCGGTACGGACTGGGGCGTGTTCCCGGTCTGGCAGCTGCAGCCGCCCCGCCTCGGGGCCGTCGACGTGTCGGTCCGCGGTCCGGCCCGCACCCCGCTCGAGGTCGCCGGCATGTCCGTCACGACGTCGAAGGACGGCACGGCGACGCTCACCGCCCTCCCCGGCAGCTACGACGTCGCGATCAAGGGCGGCAAGTGGGTCGAGTCCGGCGCCGAGACCGCCGAGGTCAGCGGCTTCGGTGGCACCGCGTCGAGTCCGGTCGCGATGACGGCGACCCTCACGTCCACGGGCAGGAACGCGGCGACGAAGGCGGTCGACGCCTGGGTCGACGCGTGCATCGCGTCGCACGACCCGGCGCCGTCCGGGTGCAGTTTCTACGCCTACGGCGAGGACCCGTCCTACTCGTACACGAACGAGCGCTGGACGCTCGGTACCCGCCCGGTCGTCTCGGTCGGCGGATGGTCGTCCGGCGGCTGGCTCGTCACGACGACCACCTACGGTCGCGCGACCTTCACCGCGGACATCTCGGGGCCGGGCGGCGTCGGGACGGCCTCCGCCGGCCCGATGAACGTCAACGCGAGCGGGTACATCACGGGGTTCGACAGCGACGGTGCGACGTTCCGTTCCGCGGTCGCCCCGGCCACCACCGAGTCCGGTTCCTGACGGGCAGCGTCCGGCCTGGAGGCACGGGTCACCCCCGGTGGTCGGCCGCCGCGATCGCGACGCACCGTGCCCTCCGGATCGGCTCGCTCCTGACGGGGCGCCGACCAGGTGGGGCGGTGCGCGACCTGGTCGGACGCGGCCCTGCCGCCCACGCGAGGACCCGCCGGTCCGGCGTTCGCCCAGGGCGGCACCCACGGGCCTCCAGTGCGACGCGCCCGGATTGATTTCGCGTGGTGCCGCGGGTAGGCTCTACCCGGTGTGCGCCCTCGGGCGCGCCCGAAAGTCCGGACGGCCGACCGGCCGCGACCGGACCACTCCGTCCCCCACTGATCCCTCCGCCGTCAGGCGGTCCTCGGTGTGGGACGAGGAAGCCGGCGGTCCGCGCCGGCCGGAGAGCACGAGCGAAGAACCAGGAGAACAGTTGCCTACTATCCAGCAGCTGGTTCGCAAGGGTCGTACGCCGAAGGTCACCAAGACCAAGGCGCCCGCCCTGAAGGCGAACCCCCAGCAGCGTGGTGTGTGCACCCGCGTCTACACCACCACCCCCAAGAAGCCGAACTCGGCACTGCGCAAGGTCGCTCGTGTCAAGCTCTCGAACGGCACCGAGGTCACGGCCTACATCCCCGGTGAGGGCCACAACCTCCAGGAGCACTCGATGGTGCTCGTCCGTGGCGGTCGTGTGAAGGACCTGCCCGGTGTCCGCTACAAGATCATCCGCGGTGCGCTCGACACGCAGGCCGTGAAGAACCGTAAGCAGGCGCGCAGCCGCTACGGCGCGAAGAAGGGTTGAGTCAATGCCTCGTAAGGGTCCCGCTCCCAAGCGTCCCGTCGTCGCAGACCCGGTCTACGGCGCGCCGATCGTCTCGCAGCTCGTGAACAAGATCCTGCTGGACGGCAAGAAGGGCCTCGCCGAGCGCATCGTCTACGGTGCACTCGAAGGCGTCGCCGCCAAGAACCAGCAGGACGCCGTCGCGACGCTCAAGAAGGCGCTCGACAACGTCCGTCCGACCCTCGAGGTCCGCAGCCGCCGCGTCGGTGGCTCGACCTACCAGGTCCCGGTCGAGGTCAAGCCGCACCGCGCGAACACCCTCGCGCTCCGCTGGCTCACCTCGTACGCCAAGGCCCGCCGCGAGAAGACGATGACCGAGCGTCTCATGAACGAGATCCTCGACGCGTCGAACGGTCTCGGCGCCGCGGTCAAGCGCCGCGAGGACACGCACAAGATGGCCGAGTCGAACAAGGCCTTCGCCCACTACCGCTGGTAGTCCCGGCACCGTTCCGGGGCGTCGGCGGTCAAGAACCCCGGCGCCCCGGAACGGACGCCCATCTCTCCTACAACTCTTCCGGAGGAACCCTGTGGCACAGGACGTGCTCACCGACCTGAACAAGGTCCGCAACATCGGCATCATGGCGCACATCGATGCCGGCAAGACCACGACGACCGAGCGCATCCTGTTCTACACGGGCATCACGCACAAGATCGGTGAGGTCCACGACGGCGCTGCGACGATGGACTGGATGGCGCAGGAGCAGGAGCGCGGCATCACGATCACTTCGGCCGCGACGACCTGCTTCTGGGACAACAACCAGATCAACATCATCGACACCCCCGGTCACGTGGACTTCACGGTCGAGGTGGAGCGCTCGCTCCGCGTCCTCGACGGCGCGGTCGCCGTCTTCGACGGCAAGGAGGGCGTCGAGCCCCAGTCCGAGACCGTGTGGCGTCAGGCGGACAAGTACGACGTCCCGCGCATCTGCTTCGTCAACAAGATGGACAAGCTCGGCGCTGACTTCTACTTCACCGTCGACACGATCGTCAACCGCCTGGGCGCGGAGCCGCTCGTGCTCCAGCTCCCGATCGGTGCGGAGAACGACTTCATCGGTGTCGTCGACCTCATCGAGATGCACGCCAAGGTCTGGCCGGGCGACGCCAAGGGTGATGTCACCATGGGCGCCCAGTACGAGGTCCAGGAGATCCCCGCGGACCTCCAGGCTCGTGCCGAGGAGTACCGCGCGAAGCTGGTCGAGCGCGTCGCCGAGTCCGACGACGCCCTGCTCGAGAAGTTCTTCGACGGCCAGGAGCTCACCAAGGACGAGATCCGCGCCGGTATCCGCAAGCTGACCATCGCGTCCGAGGTCTACCCCGTCCTCTGCGGCTCGGCCTTCAAGAACCGCGGCGTCCAGCCGATGCTCGACGCGGTCATCGCGTACCTCCCCTCGCCCCTCGACGTCCCGCCGATGATCGGCCACGACGTCAAGGACGAGGAGAAGGAGATCATCCGCAAGCCCGACGCCACCGAGCCGTTCTCGGCCCTGGCGTTCAAGGTCGCGGTGCACCCCTTCTTCGGTCGACTGACCTACGTCCGCGTCTACTCGGGCTCGATCGAGTCGGGTGCCCAGGTCATCAACTCGACCAAGGGCAAGAAGGAGCGCATCGGGAAGATCTTCCAGATGCACTCCAACAAGGAGAACCCGGTCGACAACGTGACCGCTGGCCACATCTACGCGGTCATCGGCCTCAAGGACACCACCACCGGTGACACCCTCTGCGACCCGAGCAACCAGGTCGTCCTCGAGTCGATGACGTTCCCGGAGCCGGTCATCGAGGTCGCCATCGAGCCGAACACGAAGGCCGACCAGGAGAAGCTCTCCACGGCCATCCAGAAGCTCGCCGAAGAGGACCCGACGTTCCGCGTCGAGCTCAACGCCGAGACCGGTCAGACCACGATCAAGGGCATGGGCGAGCTCCACCTCGACATCCTGGTCGACCGCATGAAGCGCGAGTTCAAGGTCGAGGCGTCGGTCGGCAAGCCGCAGGTTGCCTACCGCGAGACCCTGACCAAGCCGGTCGAGCGCTACGACTACACCCACAAGAAGCAGACCGGTGGTTCCGGTCAGTTCGCGAAGGTGCAGATCGCGCTCGAGCCCATGGAGGTCACGGCCGAGAAGGTCTACGAGTTCGAGAACGCCGTCACCGGTGGTCGCGTCCCGCGCGAGTACATCCCGTCGGTCGACGCCGGTATCCAGGACGCCATGCAGGTCGGCATCCTCGCCGGGTACCCGACGGTCGGCGTGAAGGCCATCCTCAAGGACGGTCAGTCGCACGACGTCGACTCGTCCGAGATGGCGTTCAAGATCGCCGGTTCGATGGCCTACAAGGAAGCCGCCCGCAAGGCCGGCCCGGTCATCCTCGAGCCGATCATGGCCGTCGAGGTCCGCACGCCCGAGGAGTACATGGGCGACGTGATCGGTGACCTGAACTCCCGTCGTGGCCAGATCGCCTCGATGGAGGACGCTTCGGGCGTCAAGGTGGTCCGCGCGAGCGTGCCGCTGTCCGAGATGTTCGGCTACGTCGGCGACCTCCGGTCGAAGACCTCTGGTCGCGCCGTCTACTCGATGACCTTCGAGACCTACGCACAGGTCCCGGCCAAGGTCGCCGAGGAGATCGTCGCGAAGAGCAAGGGGGAGTAGCGCTCCAGCGCTGCTCCACAGGCGAGGGTGCCCGGCGACGGGCCCCTCGTCACCAAGTACAGTTAAGACACAAAACCACGCAGGCCAACGGTCGGGAACGACCGGGGGCGTGCGATCCGAGTCCTGAGGAGGACCCACAGTGGCCAAGGCCAAGTTCGAGCGCACCAAGCCGCACGTCAACATCGGAACCATCGGTCACGTCGACCACGGCAAGACCACGCTCACGGCGGCGATCACCAAGGTTCTGCACGACCAGTACCCGGACCTCAACGAGGCTCGCGACTTCGCGCAGATCGACAACGCTCCCGAGGAGCGCCAGCGCGGCATCACGATCAACATCTCGCACGTCGAGTACCAGACCGAGAAGCGTCACTACGCGCACGTCGACGCCCCCGGTCACGCCGACTACGTGAAGAACATGATCACGGGTGCGGCGCAGATGGACGGCGCGATCCTCGTGGTCGCCGCCACCGACGGCCCGATGCCCCAGACGCGTGAGCACGTCCTGCTCGCCCGCCAGGTCGGCGTCCCCTACATCGTCGTCGCGCTGAACAAGTCCGACATGGTGGACGACGAGGAGATCCTGGAGCTCGTCGAGCTCGAGGTCCGTGAGCTCCTCGGCTCGCAGGAGTTCGACGAGGACGCCCCCGTCGTGCAGGTCTCCGCTGTCGGCGCCCTCAACGGCGAAGAGAAGTGGGTCAAGTCCGTCCAGGACCTGATGGCCGCTGTCGACGAGAACGTCCCGGACCCGGTGCGCGCCACCGACCAGCCGTTCCTCATGCCGATCGAGGACGTCTTCACGATCACCGGTCGTGGCACCGTCATCACCGGTCGTGTCGAGCGTGGTCAGCTGAACGTCAACGCTGAGGTCGAGATCGTCGGCATCCGCCCGACGCAGAAGACGACCGTCACCGGCATCGAGATGTTCCGCAAGCTGCTCGACTCGGCCGAGGCCGGCGACAACGCGGGTCTGCTCCTCCGTGGCCTCAAGCGTGAGGACGTGGAGCGCGGCCAGGTCGTCGTGAAGCCGGGTACGGTCACGCCGCACACGAACTTCGAGGCGAACGCGTACATCCTGACCAAGGACGAGGGTGGGCGTCACAACCCGTTCTACGCGAACTACCGCCCGCAGTTCTACTTCCGCACCACCGACGTCACGGGTGTCATCACCCTCGACGAGGGCACCGAGATGGTCATGCCCGGTGACACCGTGCACATGTCGGTCGAGCTGATCCAGCCGATCGCCATGGAGGAGGGCCTCCGCTTCGCCATCCGTGAGGGTGGTCGTACGGTCGGCGCCGGTACGGTCGAGAAGATCGTCAAGTAACTCTCGTTACCTGCTGCAGCGGGGTCGGGCCTTCGGGTCCGGCCCCGCTGTCGTCGTCCTGACCGTCGCTCTTCCCGGCGTCCTGTCGAGCGGCCCGCGCTGAGCGGACAAGACCTGAGGTTTCGTGCAGCATGTACGGCAAGCGGCCGGAGGGACCGGCCACCGAGCGGTCGGCCTGTGCCGACCGGGCAGGGAGGGCATCATGGCCGGCTTCGACGACGTGCAGAAGAACGTCTCCGCCAAGGCGGAGGAGGTCACCGACAAGGCGAAGGCCTTCGTCGACGAGAACCGCGACAAGATCGAGGAAGCGCTGAAGAGCGACAAGGCCGAAGAGGTCTCGGACAGGATCATCCACGGCCTCGCCGACGGGCTGAAGAAGGTCACCGGGGGTCGCTTCGACGAGCAGATCGACAAGACCGCCGCGGATCTCGACGCGAAGGTCGGGAACGACGGGGACGGCACGAGCGCGTAGCGCCCGACCCCTGCTCCCACCCAACGGACGGGAGGCACTGCTCACCACGTGAGCGGTGCCTCCCGTCCGTCGTGTGGCCGGTGCGCGACGTGTCCCCACAAGGCGGGACGTCATGTACCCCGCTCGGGGTGTTGTTGCGGTTTGCCGCAACTCGATACCGTCGAGTCGCGGGGCTGAACCGGCTCCGCGTGGTGACCCGAACACCCGCCTTCCCCGGCGCAGGTTCCCTGCCTGCCCGGTACTGTCGCGCGCTGCTTTCGCGTCGCCGGACGCCGACCCGAAGGCACCCTCGATGCTCCCCACCCTGCTCTCCGTCCGTCCCCGTGCGCTCGCGATGCTGGTGGTGACGACACTGCTCGCCGGTCTGCTCGCCGTGGTCGCGTTCGCACAGCCGGTCGCGGCTGCCGCGGCGTCCGCGATGACGGTCGCTGTGAAGGCCGACGGCTCGGTGCTCAACGGGGAGCAGGCGTCGGTGACGATCACGGCGAAGAACCCGGCTGGCGCACCGGCCCTCTACAACCTCGGGTACACGTACACGCTGCCGGTAGGCGTCACCTACGTCGCGTCGAGCGCCGGCATCGCCGTCGGCGAGCCCGTGATCAGCGACGTGACGGACTCGAAGGGAGCGGTCGTCGGGACCCTGCTCACCTGGGCGAACGTGTCGGACCTGGTCTCTGGGGATGCCAAGTCGATCACGTTCGAGGTGCGGTCCGCCGACGAAGTGTTCCCGGTAGGGAGCCGCTTCACCGGGACGGCGCAGGTCGCCGCGAACACGATCGCCCGCACGGTCCCGACGTTCGACGCCGACGGCGCTCCTGCTGACGGGTACACGGACCAGGCGAAGAGTGAGCTCGCGTCGACCGCCGTCTCCGCGCTCAAGATCGTGAAGTCCGAACCGAGCTCGGAGCACGAGCTCGTCCGTGGGGTGCACGCGCAGCCGACGACCTACACGCTCACGGTCGCCAACACGAAGCAGGCGCCGACGAACGGCGTCACCGTGACCGACTACCTGCCCGCCGGGCTCGAATTCCTGCAGTGCGGCAACGTCGAGCACACCACGTCCGGAGCGGAGTACGACGGGGCCCCGGCGCTGGGCACGGCCACGAAGCTCGCGGACTGCACCGATCCGGTCAGCGTGGAGACGGTCCTCGGTGCGCCGGGGCAGGACGACACCAAGGTCTTCACGAAGGTCGTGTGGAACCTCGGCGACCTCGCGGCCGGCGCGAAGCGGACGATCTCGTACCGCGCTGCGGTGCCGCTCCACGAGAACACGATGGACTTCTCCGGACAGCCGGGGAAGCCTGCGACCGCAGCCGAGCCGACGGCGGAGTCGCTCGGGCAGGGCGCGAACCTCGACAACAACAACGGGCCATCCACCCGGCAGGACACCTCCGACCCGGTGTCGAACGGGCAGGCGCAGAAGAACACCGCTGTCGCGTCCGGGTCGTACCAGGGGCGTGACGCCGACGGGACGTCCGGGAGCGTGCAGACCGCGCAGGACTCGCTGACCGTCGAGGCGATGGACCTCGCGGTGGCCAAGGCGGTGAGCCCGACGACCTTCACGGCCGGGAAGCTCGCCGGCTACACGCTCACCATCCGCGCCGGGGAGTACGAGCGCGCGGAGGGCATCTCCTTCACCGACGAGATCCCGAACGGGATCTGCCCGGTCGTGCCCGCGGACACCGCTCTGCAGGTCGACGGCGACGGCGCCTACCCCTCGGACTGCGACCCGCGGTCGGTCAGCACCATGGCCGGCGCCGTGCGGGGCGCGACGGTCGACTCCGTCACGTACCACCCGGCGACGGGCGGCTTCACGATGGCGATGACCCTGGCCACCACGGACGCGACCGACCCGTCTGGGGCGCCGCGCGACGCCGCGATGCCGAAGAACACCACGCAGGAGATCACCTACGCGGGCCTGATGCGCTCGACCTACTCGGCGACCCAGCAGCAGGGCCCGACCGCCGTCGGCGACGCGTTCACGAACACGGTGCAGATGTCCGGCACCTCGGTCGGGGTCGCGGGCGACACCGGCTCGCAGCGCGTCGTCGACGACTCGCGTGCGACGATCACCTCGACCGGACCGACCATCTCGAAGCAGGTGCTCTCGCGGGCAGCGACGCAGGGCGTCACGAACGCGACGGACTGCGCCGCACGGACCGACGGCTACTCGGCCAAGGACGCCGGCGGGTTCACCCTCGGCGACACCGTGTGCTTCCGCCTCGAGGTGCAGTTCGGCGCCGGCGCCCAGACCCGCAACGCCACCGTGACCGACATGTTGCCGAACGGCACGGCGACGGGCGCCGGCTGGAAGCAGGACGAGGACTGGGCGCTCGGAGGGTCCTCGTCGGGCAACACCGTGGCGGCGGAGGACGTGGCCGTCTCCGGGGACACGACCTCGACGACCGCGACGTTCTCGATCGGGCACCCGGTCGCCGGCGCCACGGGCACGTACTTGCCGCAGAACGGCGAGAAGACGACGCTCGTGTTCTTCGTGGCCGCGAAGATCGGGGCTCCGGGGTCGAGCACGGCGAAGGCCGACCTGACGCAGAACCTGATGAAGTACGCCCAGCAGGACACCGAGGGCAGTGTCACATCGCTGCGCACGATGGCGAACTACGCCGTGTCGGGTGACCCGGCCGCGGCGATCGCCAAGACGATCACGGCCGTCGGTGCCACCGCGGACAGCATGTCGGCGGTGTCGAAGCCGTCGCAGGCCACGGAGGGCCAGTACCTCCGCTACGCCGTGACCGTCACCAACGACGCCGCCGGGGGATCATCACTCGCGATGGACACCGTCACGGTGCGTGATGCGCTCCCGCCGGGTGTGACGTGTGCGGAGGTCCCGAAGGACGACGTCAGCGATGACGGCCGGTGCGTCGCGGCCCCGGACGACGCTCCGACCTCCTTGCGAGACCGCGCGTTCATCGTCTGGCGCGTCGCAGCCCCGCTGGCTGCGGACGCCTCGAGGACGTTGACCTACGCGATGCGCATGCCGGCGCAGGCCTCGGCGGGGTCGACCTACGAGAACCGTGCTTCCGTGACGGCGTTCACCACGACGACGACCGGCGGCGACACGACGACCTGGATCCCCGCACCGACCGACCGGAGCACCTCCACGACCTCGGCCGGATCCGGCCAGCGAGCCGCGACGAGCGCCGACGCGGCGTACGCCGTCACCGTCCCCGCTGCGACCGTCGACAAGACGGGCGCGGCAGAAGCGGGCGCCACGAACCTCTCGGACCGGTCGGTCGCGCCGGGCCAGAACGCGACCTTCACCTACTCGGTGACGGTGCCTGCCCGGACGACCGTGCTGAACGGCGTCCTCGCGGACCCGATCGCCGACGGTCTCGCGATCACCGACGCCACTTCGTGGACGCTCGGCCTCCCGGGCGACGACTCGGCCGCGACCGTCGGCGGACAGGCCGGTTCGGCCGACGCCACCGCGAGCTACACGATGCCCGACGGCAGCGATGCGACCTTCACCCTGACCGGTCGCGGCGACCCGGACCACGGGCCCGGCACGATCCTGTTCCCGACCACGTTCGACAACTCCGGGTCGACGGACCTGGTCTTCACGGTCACCGTGGCGCACCTCCGCGTCACGAAGGGCACGAGCAGCAAGCCGCAGTCAGGTGCGTCCCGGTTCAGGACCGGGACCGTCACGAACACGGCGACGTTCACGAACGACGACCCGTTGAGCGGGTCCCGCCGGAGTGCGTCCAAGCCGGCGTCCCTCGCGGTCACGGCGCCGAACGTCACCGTCACGAAGCGCAACAGCCTCCCCTCGAACACGAAGATCGCCGGCGGGGACTCCTTCACCTGGACGGTCACCGCGAAGAACGACACCACCGGTGTCGACGCGCGGTCGGTGATCATCGTCGACTGCTACCCGGACGCGTTCACGTACGACTCGTCGACCAGCGAGTACCCGCTGACGGACGCGATGCGCGCGAAGCTGCAGCCGTGCGGTACCGGGACGACCCTCCACGCGTGGCGGGCCACGGGTGACGGAACGCTCGCGGGCGGCGCTTCGGCGTCGGTCACGATCACGGCGAAGGCGAAGACGGACCTCCCGGCAGGCGCCTCGTACACGAACTCCGCACAGGTGCTCTCGTCGAGCATCGACACGGACTACACGGACGCCACGCCCTCGTACATCCAGCGCGAGCAGACCACGAACGACGTGAGCGTCACCGGGCCGACCATCACCAAGCAGCTGCAGAGCAGCACCTGGGACCCGACGTCCGGCGCATCGACCGGTACGAGGTCGAGCGATGCCACGAAGTCGACCACGACCGACGTCCGGGTCGGGGACCGCGCGACCTACTCCATCGTCGCGACCATCCCGGCGAACGTTGCGTTGTACCACGCCCAGGTGACGGACGAGCTGCCCACGGGCCTGACCGCCTCCGGGGCACCCAGCGCGGTCGTCTCGGGGTCGTCGGCGCAGGTGACCTCGGTGCAGGAGTCCGGCGGTACCGTCACGGTGCAGCTCGCGGACATCACCTCGGCGAGCGGATCCGCTCAGCCCACCACGGTGACGATCACCGTCCCGGTGACGGTCGACGCCGACCGCAACGCCGGCGACGTGCTGAAGAACACCGCCACACTCGCGTGGAACCGCACGGACGAGGACACGACGCCCCAGGACGCATCGACGACCTCGTACGAAGCGAACGTGAGCGTCGTCCGGCCGGCGCTCGCGATCGCGAAGACGGCGACGGTCGGCTCGGTCGAGTCGACAGCGGTCAAGGCTGAGCCCGGCCAGCCGATCACGTACTCGGTCACGATCACGAACACCGGATCGCCCGCGTACGGCGTCCCGGTCACGGACTGCGTGCCGGCCGGCATCGTCGTCGACGAGGCCTCGCTCACGGCTGAGAACGCGACGCTGTCCCGGGACGCGTCCTGCGGTGGCGGACGGATCAGCTGGCCGTCCACGACCGTCGGTACGAACGCCACGGTGACCCACACGTACGCGGCGAAGCTCGCCGACGACGCCTCCCTGACCGGCGGCGCCCTCGTGAACACCGCCTCGACCGGCGACTACCAGGCCCTCCCCGACGGTCAGCGCTACCAGGGGAAGAACGCGTCCGCGACCGTCACGCCATCGTTCCCGAAGGTCAGCGTGTCGAAGTCGAACGACACCGT
This sequence comes from Curtobacterium luteum, assembly GCF_001475545.1. Classification (GTDB taxonomy): domain Bacteria; phylum Actinomycetota; class Actinomycetes; order Actinomycetales; family Microbacteriaceae; genus Curtobacterium; species Curtobacterium luteum_A. The sequence goes on from NZ_LDQC01000019.1 coordinate 11,400, forward strand.
GGGCGGCCTGTCCTACATCGGGCAGCCCTCCGACTTCAGCGTGACGTTCCGGAACGACGGCAGCACCACGCCCAAGGTGACGGCACAGGACGTGCTCCCGGAGAACTGGTCGTACGTCCCCGGCAGCGCCACGACCTCCCGCGACGGCGCCGCCGCGACCGCAGCTCCGACGCCGAAGATCGACGGGCGGACGCTGACGTGGTCCGACCTCGGTTCGCTCGGTCAGTCGAGCACGCTCGTGCTGCACTACCAGGCGACTCCCCAGGCCGACGTCGTCACGACGCCGGGCGTCGGCGTCGGGACGGGTCACGTGAACCACGTGACGGCGACGGCCGCGAGCGCCACGGGCGCCACCGGATCGGGTTCCGGCTCGTACGTCTGGTACCCGAAGGGCGGTGACGACGCGACCGCGACGGCGACCATCGGTTCCGCGGACCTCGCGGTGACCAAGAAGGCGACCGACGCCAGGGTCATCGCCGGCGCCACCACGCCGAAGGCGTGGACGATCACCGTCACGAACCGCGGTCCGGACGCTGCGCACGGCACCACCGTGATCGACCGGCCGAAGAACCTGCCGGAGGGCGCGACGCTCGCCTTCAGCACCGCTGATCCGAAGGCGACGCAGTGGCAGTGCACGCCGAAGGACAGCACCTGGGCCTGCGTGAACGGCGCCGTCGTCGAAGCCGGGAACGCGTTCCCCGAGCTCGTCGTCGCCCTCACGCTGCCGGCGGACGCCGACCTCGGCACGATCACGAACACCGCGACGATCACGCAGGCGCAGGGGCAGACGTACGACCCGAACAGCGCGAACGACTCGGACTCGGACACCCTCACGCCGATCGCGCAGGCCGACCTCGCCATCACGAAGACGAGCAACACGGCCGAGGCGAAGGCGGGTCGGTCCATCTCCTGGACGCTGACCGTGCAGAACCTCCGCGACGAAGCCGCGCACGACGTCTCCGACGCCCGCGGCCCGATCACGGTGCACGACGACCTGCCGGACACGGTGACCGCGGTCTCGGCGTCCGGTGACGGCTGGACCTGCTCGGTGCAGGACGACGCAGTCGACTGCACGCGCACCGGGCTGCCCAGTGGGGCCGTCTCGGCGATCACCGTCCTCGCGACCGTCCACCCGGACGTGACCGCGGACCAGACGATCAAGAACTCCGCCACGGTGTCGGTCGACCCGGACCGGACCACCGACCCGACCCCGGGGAACGACACCAGCGAGGAGGTCTCGACGCCGGTCGACGACAGCATCACGCTGACGATCGCCAAGGCCTTCGACGGCAGCCTGGTCGCCGGTTCCCCCGCGCACTGGACCATCACGGTGACCAACACCGGGACGGCCGACGCGAGGAAGGTGCAGGTCACCGACGCCCTCGAGTCCGGCACCGAGCTCGACGGCAGCGGCGCGCAGACCGACGGCGGGTGGACCTGCGACGCCCCGACCGACTCGCGGAACCGGGTCACCTGTGACCTCGACGGCACGCTCGCCGCCGGCAAGAGCACGACGTTCACGCTCACGGTCAGCACGCCGTCGTCGCTGCAGGGGCGCATCGACAACACCGCGGTCGTGACGGCCGACAACGCCATCACGCAGAGCGCCCTCGCGAACAGTGACGCCACGCAGACCGCGGGGCTGTCGGTGACGAAGACCGCCGACGTCCGCGAGGTCGACGCCGGTCGTGACGTCACCTACACGATCACGGTCGCGAACCCCGACGGACCGAGCGACCTCCCTGCCGGGGACGCCACGACGCCGAGCGTCCGCGTGCAGGACACCCTGCCCGCCGGCGTGGAGTTCGTCGGGCTCGACGCTGCGACGGCCCAGCACTGGACGCTCGAGTCGAACACGGACCGGGTGGTCACGCTCACCAGCACGGCCGGGATCGCCGCGGGCGCGACCGACCCGAACACGATCGTGCTGACCGTGCACGTCCCGGCGTCCACCAGCGCAGGCGACCTCGTCAACACGGTGACGGCAGCTCCCGTCACCGCGAAGGGTGCCACGGCCCAGGACGACGCCACCGTCACGGTGACCACCCACGCCGGCCTCTCCATCGTCAAGGAGCGCACGAGCGCGCCCACGGCGGACGCCGGCACCGAGGTCACCTACGACGTCACCGTGCACAACGACGGCCCGTCGGACGCCCAGGACGCCGTGTGGAGCGACACCGCCCAGACCGGCATGACCGTGACGAAGGTGACCACCGACGCCGACTCGTGGGAGCAGGGCGCGGACGTCACGACCTGGTCGACGGACACGTTCGCGGCCGGAGAAACCGCCGTGTTCCACGTCACCGCGGCGATCGCCTCCGGCACCCCGGCGGGCACGCTCCGCAACGTCGCCGCGGTGTCGAGCGCCACGAGTGACCCGGACGGCGACGACGACCGGTCCGGAGCCGACGTCGAGGTCACGACGCACGCGTCGCTCGGCCTGACGAAGACCCCGGTCGCAGCGGTCGGGAAGACCACGGCGGTGAAGACGGTCACGGCCGGCACGGACCAGGTCTGGCTGCTGCAGGTGCACAACGCCGGTCCGTCCGACGCGCAGCCGACGACCGTCGTCACCGACGACCTGCCGGCCGGCCTGACGTTCCGCAGCGGTACCGGCGCTGGGTGGTCGTGCGACGCGACGACGACACCGGGAGCGGTCGTCTGCGACCTCTCGTCGACGGTCGTCGCCGGTCAGGACGCCCCGGCGCTCTGGCTGACCACCGCGGTGGCATCCGGCTACACGTCGGACGCGCTCGTCAACACGGCGCGCGTCACCGGGTCGGGCACCCCGGCCACCCCGGGGACGAACGGCAGCGCCGAGAGCCCGATCACGGTCGGTCGGACGGCCAACGTCGCCATCGCGATCGGTCACACCGGGACGGCCGTCATCGGGAAGGACCTCCCCGAGACGATCCAGGTCCGGAACGACGGCTCGTCCGACGCCGCCGCGGTCACGGCGACCTACACGCTGCCGAAGGGCCTGACGTACGTGTCCGCGGAGGCGGACCCGCGGTGGACGGTCGCATCGGTCGAGGAGCACGCGGACGGCACCACCACGGTGACGTTCACGCTCGACGGGCCCCTCGTCGCGGGGACACTCGCCCCGGTGATCACGGTGCACCAGATCGTGACGGTGGACGCCTACCCCGGCGTCGAGCCGACGGCGACCGTGGCCACGACGACGCGTGAGACCACGACCGAGGACAACGACGACGTGGACGAGACCGCCGTCGCTCCGGCATCGGCGTTGTCGGTCACGAAGACCCACACCGGGGCGGTCGTGCGCGGGAAGACCGTCGGCTACACGGTGACGGTCCGCAACGACGGCCTCACCGAGGACCCGGGTCCCGTCGTCGTGACGGACCGCCTGCCGGCCGGCCTGACCCTGGTCAGCGTCGACGACGGCGGTGCGGCGACCTGCACCGATGGTCGGACGGTGTCCTGCACGCTGACGGAGCCGCTGTCGGTCGACTCCGCCGTCGCGTTCCAGATCACGGTGCGGGTCGCGGACGACGCGCCGGACCGGATCACCAACACGGCGAGCGTCTCGACACCCACGCTGCAGTCCGAGTCCTCCGCGCAGACGGTCCGACCGGGTGACCCGACGCGTGCGAGCGACCCGGCCACCGTCAGCGGGCACCCGCGCGGCGACCTGGCGTTCACGGGCGCGGCCGGTCTCGGGATCGGTGCCCTGCTCGCGCTGCTCGCGATGGCCACGGGCGGGGTCCTGCTGGTCCTGCGACGACGCCGACGCGCGTAGCCGACACCAGGACGGACGGGAGGCACGGATCACCGCGATCCGTGCCTCCCGTCCGT
>NZ_LDQC01000190.1 GCF_001475545.1 Curtobacterium luteum
CCCGACACCAGGACCCGGCGAGCTGCTCCTCCGCACCGACGCGGTCGGGATCTGCGCATCGGACCTGAAGTGCTACCACGGCGCGGCCAAGTTCTGGGGCGACGAGAACCGCCCGGCGTGGGCCGAGACCGACCGGATCCCCGGGCACGAGTTCGTCGGCACGATCGTCGCCGGTGACGAGGACGCCCTCACCAAGCGCAAGGTGTCGCTGGGCGACCGCATCGCCTGTGAGCAGATCGTGCCGTGCTGGGAGTGCCGCTACTGCCTCGAGGGCATCTACTGGATGTGCAACGTCCACGACATGTTCGGCTTCAAGGGCTACGACGGCGCGATGGCCGAGTACGTCCTCGTCCCGACCAAGGCGCTCACCCACCCGGTCTCGAGCGATCTGCCCGGCCAGGTCGCCGCGTTCGCCGAGCCGCTGTCCTGCGCCTTCCACGCGGTCGAGCGTGGCGACATCAAGTTCGGTGACACGGTCGTCATCGCCGGCGCGGGCCCGATCGGCCTCTCCGCGATCGCCGGTACCCGCCAGAAGAACCCGCTCCGGATCATCGCCCTCGACGTCGTCCCGGAGAAGCTCGAGCTCGCACGCAAGGTCGGTGCGGACATCGTGATCAACATCGCCGAGGAGGACGCCGTCGCGCGCGTCAAGGAACTGACCGACGGCTACGGCGCCGACGTCTACATCGAGGCGACCGGCCACCCGTCGGCGGTGCCGCAGGGGCTCAACATCCTCCGCAAGCTCGGCACCTTCGTCGAGTACTCGGTCTTCAAGGACAACGTGTCGGTGGACTGGTCGATCATCTCGGACGACAAGGAGCTGGACGTTCGTGGTGCGCACCTCGGGCCCCACACCTGGCCGGCTGCGATCAAGCTCCTCGAGTCCGAGACGCTGCCCATGTCGGAGATCTGCACCCACCAGTTCGCACTGGAGGACTTCCAGCAGGCTCTCGACCTGGTCGGCGACTCGGCGGGCGCGAGCGTCAAGGTCTCGATCATCCCGTCACGGCGCTCCTGAGCGTCGCCCGGCGGACGGTCCCGCAGCACTGACGGGGCCGCCCGCGGGCGACGCTCAGGAGCGCCGTGACGGGATGATCGAGACCTTGACGCTCGCGCCCGCCGAGTCGCCGACCAGGTCGAGAGCCTGCTGGAAGTCCTCCAGTGCGAACTGGTGGGTGCAGATCTCCGACATGGGCAGCGTCTCGGACTCGAGGAGCTTGATCGCAGCCGGCCAGGTGTGGGGCCCGAGGTGCGCACCACGAACGTCCAGCTC
>NZ_LDQC01000191.1 GCF_001475545.1 Curtobacterium luteum
CGACGGCCTCGGCGTGGTCGCCGTGGTTCCGGTAGGTGGCGTTCGGGGTGTCGCCGCCGGAGTAGCCGACGCGCGTGCTGATGACGCCCGGGCGGCGACGGAGGAGCTGCTGCGCTCCCCAGAAGCACCCGCCGGCGAGGATGGCGGTCTCGGTGGTGGTCATGCTGGCCTCCTGGGCTTCGTCGTTGCCGCTGGCTGCGGCATCACCCGGTGCAACCGGCGGCACCCGCCGACTGTTCCCGCGCTCAGTCCATCGTGCCCGGCGTGCTCCGGCGACGGAGGGCTGCCGTCCAGCCGAGCGAGGTGACACCCGCTCCGACGAGCGCCTTCGCGATCCCCCCGACGACGAAGGGGTACAGGCCGTACTCCAGCGTGTGCTGCAGGTCGAGGCCGAGCGAGACCGCGAGCCAGACCATCCCGACCGCGAACGTGACCACGGTGCCCAGCCCGAAGGAGAGCAGCGCGGCGGTGAAGCGACGGTCGCCGAGGCGTTCGGCGACCCAGCCGACGACGGCGGCCGCGGCGACGAACCCGACGATGTAGCCGCCCGAGGGGCCCACGAGCACGCCGGGGCCGGCGGCGCCGTCGGCGAAGACGGGGAGCCCTGCGAGACCGAGCAGCGCGTAGAGGGCCATCGACAGCGCGCCGCGGCGGGCACCG
>NZ_LDQC01000192.1 GCF_001475545.1 Curtobacterium luteum
CGACGTCGGCGAGGTCGTCCGGGCCGTCGAGCCGGGGCGGACGGTCGACGCCGCAGTGGCGGACGTCGTCGCCTCCTGGCGCACGCGGGTCGACGCCCGCGACTCGTCCGCCGTGGTCGGTGGGCCGCCGCTGCCGCCCTGGGGCCTGCGTCCGGTCACCCCGGTCGTGCGCGAGCGGTCGGACGACGCTGCGCTCACCTGGTCCGTCAAGATCGCCGCGCCCGCCGGACCCGAGGGCGACGGCTGGGGGGACGTGCACTTCGCCGCGGAGCTCGCGGCCGCCCTGGAGCGCCTGGGGCAGCGCGTGCGGATCGACCGCCGTGACGCGCACGTGCGGGACGACGACGGCTCGGACGACGTGACCCTCGTCGTGCGCGGCCTCGACCGCGTCCCGCCGAACCCCGCGTCGGTGAACCTGCTCTGGGTGATCAGCCACCCGGACGACGTCGCGGACACCGAGCTGCGGACCTTCGACCGAGCGTTCGCGGCTGGACCGGCGTGGGCGGCAGCGGCTTCCGAGCGCAGCGGCGCCCGTGTGGAACCGTTGCTGCAGGCGACCGACCCCGCGGTGTTCCGCCCCGGGGCCGCGGGCGTCGGACGAGCGGGGCCCGGGGGAGCGGCTGTCCCTTATACCAATATGACGCTGCCGACGAAA
>NZ_LDQC01000193.1 GCF_001475545.1 Curtobacterium luteum
CCGGCCGGCTCCCTCGTGCACTACTGGTTCTGGGACTGCGCCTGCTCGAGCGCTGCCTCGGGGCTGGCCTTGCCGGTGAGGGCGAGCTGGACGGCGGTGTAGATCTTCGTCGCGGCCTTGGGCCAGTCGGGACCGAGTTCACCGGTGCGGGCACGGGCGGTCTTCACCGTGGTGACGAACGAGGCGACCTGCGGGTGGCTCTCGGCCCACTTCGCGCCGGCCTCGAGGTTCGTCGGCACGTTGCCGCTCAGCTTCGCGAGGGCTTCCTGCCCCTTCACCGAGTGGAGGCAGCCGACGAACTTGCCGGCGAGCTGCATCTTCGCCTTGTCGCCGGTCTGCGGGACGGTGAACGCCTCGCCACCGAGCGGGGCGACCGGGGCGTCCCCGGTGCGGGTCGGGATCGGCACGCTGTCGAACTCGAGGCCCTTCTTGGCGTTGAGCGCCGGGAGCTGCCACGGGCCGTTGATCATCATCGCGGCCTTGCCGGCGAGGAACTGGTTGTTGACGTCGGCCTGGGCCCAGCTGATCGAGCTCTTCGACATCGAGCCGTCGTTCTGCAGGTCCTCGACGAACTGCAGGGCCTGCGCCGCCTGCGGTGTCGCGATGTCCTTCTCGTCACCGCCGTTCGACCAGAAGAACGGCAGGAAC
>NZ_LDQC01000194.1 GCF_001475545.1 Curtobacterium luteum
GTGCGGACGCCGTCACGGGGGAGCGGTCGCCGGGAGAGCGCGGTGACGCCCCACCCGAGGTCGAGGAGGTGGTCCACCAGCGCGGAGCCGGTGATGCCGCTGGCACCAACGACGAGGGCTTCGGGACGGACTGGCGTCGGTTCGGTGGTGTTCGTCATCGTGGTGGTGCAACGCCCGCGGACGACAGGTGTTCCCTACCGGGGGCGTCGGATCCGGATCGGTCCCTTGGCGGTCGACGGGTCCACGACGCTGCCGTGCTGGGTGATCTCGACCTCGCCGCGCGCCACCATGCGCCGGGCGGCCCGTCGCGCCGGTTCCATGAGGTCGCGCCAGCCGTCCGGGGCCAGGGCTCGTGCGGCGTCCGACGGGCAGATGCTCGACGACCGGGACCGTGCCGCGAGCAGTTCGTCGATCCGCTGCTCGAGCGCCCGGTCGGTGGCGTCGATGCCGTGCTTCCGGCACGCGGCCGAGCAGTACTTCGCGTCCGGGGCCGCGGAGGAGGGCATCCGGCGACCGCACGACGCGCAGGTCCGCTCGGCGTGCTCCGCCTCGTTCGCGGCAGCGTCGGCCTCGGTCCTGATCGCGCGTCCCATGCGACCATCCTGTCCCCGTTGTCCGGTCCGGTACCCAGCCCAGGCTCGGCTGGCACCATCGACCAGGTGAGCCCCGTTCCCGATGCCGTCCGTCCGCCCGAGCCCGCCTGGGTCCCGCACGCGATGTGGTGGCACGTGTACCCGCTCGGGTTCGTCGGCGCCGACGTCCGACCGGGGACCGCGGTCGAGGACCGCCCCGTGGACCACCGCCTCGACCGCATCACCCGGTGGCTCGACCACGTCGTGGACCTCGGGCTCAACGGGCTGCTGCTCGGACCGGTCTTCGCGAGCTCGACGCACGGGTACGACACGGTCGACCACCTCCGGATCGACCCCCGCCTCGGGGATGACGACGACTTCGACCGACTCGTCGCGGCGGCGCACGAGCGTGGCGTGCGGGTGCTGCTCGACGGGGTGTTCAACCACGTCGGTCGCGAGCACCCGGCCTTCCGTTCGGTCGAGGAACACGGGCCGGACGCCGACACCGCCGCCCTGTTCGCCGTCGACTGGTCGGGGTGGGTGTCCGGGCAGCCGGTTCCGGTGCGTGACTTCGAGGGGCACGACATCCGCGTCGCCCCCCACCACGACGGCCGCACCGCCCAGGACCTCGTCCTCGCGGTGCTTACCCACCGGCCCGGACGCGGGATCGACGGCTGGCGGCTCGACGGCGCCCACCGCCCTCCCTG
>NZ_LDQC01000195.1 GCF_001475545.1 Curtobacterium luteum
GCATCACCGCCGGCGGCGGGTGGCGGACAACGGCGTCCGGTGCCCGCCGCCGGCGGTGATGCTCCGCGTGACGACCTGACGGCTCGGTTCTGCTACCGATCCTCGGCCAGGGTGAAGTCGTCGAACGAGAAGCCCGGCGACACGAGGCAACTCAGCAGCACCTCGCCGTCCTGCGGGAGTGTGCGCTGCCAGACGCCGCCGCGGACGAATGCCTGCGCGTCGTTCACCCGGTCACGCCCGGCGTCGGGTCCGAGGGTGATCGTCGCGCCCGGCACCGGTTCGTCGCCGTCGCCGCCGAGCTGCAGGTCGACCGCGTCGGGGCCGTGCCACATCCAGATCTCGTCGTTCGCCACCCGGTGCCAGGCCGACGCCTCGCCCGGCGGGAGCAGGAAGTGGATGAGCGTCGCCGCCGGACGCTCCCCTGCCGGGGTCCGCACGGTCGCGGGAGAGGTCCACGTCCGGACGTACCAGCCGCCCTCGGGGTGCGGTTCCATGCCGAGGGCGACGGCACGCTTGGGGACGTCGACCCACTCGATGAGCTCGCCGGAGACGGTACGGCGGGCGGCCGTGCCGGGTCGGGGTGCGGTCTCGGTCATGCGGGTTCCTCCTGGTGGGCGGACGACGGGTGG
>NZ_LDQC01000196.1 GCF_001475545.1 Curtobacterium luteum
GCGTCAGCGCGCCGCGAGCTCCGCGACCAGGCGGTCGCCGGGTGCGGCCTCCACGAGGTCGGCCTCGATCTCGGCGTTGTCGAGGATGCCCTCGATCTTGCGACGTCGGTTCCGCGTGACGATCGTCACGACCGTGCCCTCGGCGCCCGCGCGACCGGTGCGGCCGGAGCGGTGCATGTACGCCTTGTAGTCGTCCGGGGCGTCCGCCTGGACGACGAGCGAGACGTCGTCGACGTGGATGCCGCGGGCGGCGACGTCGGTCGCGACGAGCACGTTCACCCGACCGCTGGTCAGCAAGCCGAGGTTCCGGGTCCGCCGGGACTGGTTGAGGTCGCCGTGGAGCGAGGTCGCCCGGATCCCCGCGTCCTCGAACTGGTCGGCCAGACGCTCGGCGTACGCACGGGTCCGGGCGAAGACGATCGTCTTGCCGGAGCCTGCGACGAGCTCCTCGAGGAGCTGGTCCTTCTGGCGCTGCTCGACCACGAGCACGCGGTGGTCGATCGTCGAGGACGCCTGGTCCTCGCCCG
>NZ_LDQC01000197.1 GCF_001475545.1 Curtobacterium luteum
GCCGGGAGGCACGGTGCACGTCCGGCGCCGGCGTCACCTCCCGACGGGCTCCCGGCCGCCATCGGCGACGCCGTTGCGTACGTGCGCGAGCGGGGGATCGCCCCGGACCTGCCGGACGAGCTCGTGCTCCGGATCCTGATGGCGTGGACCACGGTGTTCGGGGTCGTCTCGTTCGAGCTCTTCGGGCACACGGTCGGAGCGGTCTCCGACGACGCGGTGTACTTCGACCACGTCGTGGCGCGCCTCGCGGACGACCTCGGGATCGGCGATCGCCGCACCACGGGTGTCGGCTGACAGCGGACCCCTCCCTGCGGTAGACAGTCCTGTACGCGACCACTCACCAGGTCGCGCCAGCAGGGGTGGACCCTCCCGAGGGAAGGACGTGGATGAGCGCGCTCGACGTCAGCCGGCAGGACCGGCGCCGACTCACCACGGGCACCCCGCGTCGCCGCATGGTCGCCGTGCGCACGGTGGCCCTGCTCGCTTCCGTCGCCGGTGTGAACTACATCGTCTGGCGGTGGGCGGCGTCGGTGAACTGGCACTCGTGGTGGATCGCGGTGCCGCTCATCCTCGCTGAGACGTACAGCGTCATCGACTCGCTCCTCTTCGCCTTCGGGGCGTGGCGACTCCGCGAGCGGGGTGAGCCACCGACGCCGCCGGGCGACCACGTCACCGTCGACGTCTTCATCACGACCTACAACGAGCCGGTCGACCTCGTCC
>NZ_LDQC01000198.1 GCF_001475545.1 Curtobacterium luteum
TCCCGGTCGTGCCGCTCGTGGCCGCGCTGCAGTCGTACTGGCTCGTCATCCACGTGTTCGTCGCCATCGCCGGTACCGGTTTCTTCGCGCTCGGCGCCGGACTCGCGGTGTCGCAGCTCGTGCAGACCTACCGCCAGGGCCGCCCGGTCTCGAAGAAGCTGCGCTTCATGGAGACACTCCCGGACGCCGACCGCCTCGAGGTCCTGAGCTACCGGGTCATCCTCGTCGGCTTCGTGCTCTGGACCTTCACGCTCATCGCCGGCGCGATCTGGGCCGAGCGGGCCTGGGGGCGCTACTGGGGCTGGGACACGAAAGAGGTCTGGACCTTCATCATCTGGGTCCTCTACGCCGGCTACATCCACGCCCGCGCGACCCGCGGCTGGCGTGGCGCCCGGTCGTCCTGGCTGGCGCTCATCGGCTTCGGCGCGGTGATGTTCAACTTCTCCGTCGTCAACGTCTTCTTCAAGGGCCTGCACAGCTACTCGGGCCTGTGAGCCCGGGGCGCTGACGCGCCCACGACGGACGGGAGGCA
>NZ_LDQC01000199.1 GCF_001475545.1 Curtobacterium luteum
TCGACGCTCGCCGCGGCGCGGAGGCCCTCGGGGAACTGCTCGAAGAAGTCCTCGCCCACGAGCCGGTTCACCGGGGTCGCGAGCTTGTTCTTCGAGAACTGCCCGGGCCACGCGACGTCGCCGAGGTACACGTCCGGGGTGGGGCTGCCCGCGGCGATCTGCGTCGTGAGGCTCGTGCGGTTCGTGTCGGTGTCGCTCGGCGCGCTGACGATGCGGACCCGGATGTTCGGGTGCTCCTTCTGGAACTCCGCGATGAGGCGTCGCCGGAGGTCCCCGCCGTCCTTCGAGGCCACCTGCCCGGCCCACCAGCTGATCGTGACGTCGCCCTCCGGCGGGTCGGTGGGCCAGTCCTCGACGGTGGTCCGCGCGGGGCGGGTGGAGCACCCGGCGAGGAGCAGCACCCCCGCTCCCCCGAGCAGGAACAGTCTGCGGTCGATCGCCATCGCGTCCTCCTCGACGGTGGTGGTGGTCGTGGTGCCCGAACCTGTGCATCCACTCAACCAAGGCTGCCTGGGAGGGCGCGGAGCGCGGAAGCGCGGTCTCGGCTGCGCCGAGTCTCGGC
>NZ_LDQC01000002.1 GCF_001475545.1 Curtobacterium luteum
GCCCGGCGCAGACCCCGACGCCCACCCCGACGGCCGGTGAGGCCCGGGGCCGGGTACCGGGCGACTGCTACCTGCTGGTCCCGTCCGCGGACTACGCCCGCTTCTTCGGCGCCGCGCGGCAGACGGCGACGATCTGGACGGCCGACGGTGGTCAGCGGCAGCCGGACGGCGACGACCGCATCCAGGGTCTGCGTGACCCCGGCGAAGCGCTGTCCTGCACGTGGAAGAACGAGGGCGTCGTCGCCTACATCTCCGTCGTGGTCCGCCCGGCCGCGGTGGACGCGGACGCCGGGATCGCGGACATGGTCACCGGATCGAACCCGACCTGCGAGGAACGGCTGGGTGGCCGTGTCTGCAGCTGGACTCCGGGCACCGACAGCGGTGACGACGTCCGGGGAACGTACTTCACCCGCGGCGGCCTGACCATCGACATCATGCAGACCGACTTCCCGACGAACGGGCTCCTGCCCGCGATCGTCGGGGAGATCTGGGGGGACTGACGGCCTGGAGGCGCGGGGCGGCCCCGCACCGTGCCTCCGGTCCGTCGGTCGGGTCCTACCCGACGCGTGCCGCGACGACGTCGCGGGCCAGTGTCCGCGTCGCGCGGTTCGGCTCCGGGGCGGTGCGCATCGCGAGGCCGATCCGCAGCGGCGGGACGTCGTCCTCGAGCTCGAGCACCGCGCCCTCGTGTCGCACCCCCGGGTCCGGCACGACCCCGACCCCGAGGCCGGCCGCCGCGAACCGGACGACCGCCGGCATGTCGTTCATCTCCGCGACGATCCGGCGTCGGATGCCCCGCTGCTCGAGTGCCTGGTCGAGGATCACCCGGTTCCCGAACCCGTGCGCCGTGTCGACGAACGGTTCGTCCGCGAGCTCCGCGAGCGACACCGACCTCCGACCGGCGAGGGGGTGGTCCGGCGCCGTGAACACCCGGAACGGGAGCTCCCGCAGCGGCTCGACGACGACGCCGCTCGGCGGGTTCGGCAAGCCGGAGTACGCGAGGTCGATGCGCCCCGCGACGAGGTCCTGCACGAGTCCGGTCGTCCCGGACGGCGACGTCATCAACTCCACCGCGACGAGCGGGTGCCGCTGCCGGAACCGCCGCAGCACTCCGGTGAGGTCGACGATGTCCATGCTCGTGAAGATCCCGAGCCGCACCCGGCCGCGCAGGTCGGCGTCGTCCACGGTCGCGAGGTCGCGCATCCGGTCGAGGGACTCGAGCACGGCGCGGGCGTGCGGCAGCAGGTCCTCACCCGCGGTCGTGAGCACGAGTGAGCGACCGGTGCGCTCGAACAAGCGGACGCCGAGCGACCGCTCCAGCGAGGCGAGGCCGGCGGAGACCGTCGACTGCGCGGCCCAGAGCCGTTCCGCGGCGCGGGTGACGCTGCCCTCGGTGGCTACGGCGACGAACTGCTCGAGCAGGCGGGTCTCCATCCACCGATCATCGACCAGATCGATGGCAGCCATCAAGAGTATCCGTTGGACTCGATGGCACTCGCAGCAGAGGATCGGACCATGTCAGTCATCGAGCACCGCACCGGATCGAGTCGGTCCGCCGAGGTCGCACCCGCTCCGCGTGGTCGTCGGGCCCACACGCGTCGTCGCCACGACGCCGGCTTCTGGGCCGTCGCGTTCGCGTTCCTGTCGGTGATGGCCTTCGCGACCGTCCCCGCTCCGCTCTACGTCATCTACCAGGCGCGCGACGGCTTCCCGACGATCACGACGACCGTGGTCTTCGCGGCGTACGGCGTCGGCGTCGTCGGGTCCCTCTGGCTCGCCGGGCACCTCAGTGACGTCCACGGTCGGAAGCCGCTCATCCTCGTGTCGGTCGCGCTCGAGCTCCTCGCCGCCGTGCTCTTCCTGGTGTGGAACGACGTCACCGGTCTGGTCGTCGCCCGGCTCGTCACCGGCCTCGGCGTCGGCACCCTGACGGCGACGGCGACCGCGCACCTCGGCGAGCTGCGCGTCCGGGCGACCGGCTCCGAGGCGTCGGCGAAGGGCGCGAGCGTGGCCGCGGGTGCGGTCAACCTCGGTGGGCTGTCCCTCGGCGCCCTCGTCGGGGGCGCGCTGGCGGAGTTCGTCGGGCAGCCCCTCATGGTCCCGTACGTCGTGTTCGTCATCGCGCTGACGATCGCCTTCGTCGTGGTGCTCGCTGCGCCCGAGACGGTCGACCGTCCGGTGTCGCCGGTGCCGTACCGCCCGCAGCGCCTCCAGGCTCCCGAGGGGCAGGGTGCGGCGTTCTGGGCCGCCGGCACAGGAGCGTTCGCGGCACTCGCCGTCCAGGGCCTGTTCACCTCGGTCGCGCCGACGTTCCTCGCCACGACGTTCCACGTGACCGACCGACTCGCCGCGGGAGCGACCACGTTCGGGGTGTTCGCCGCGAGCGCGCTGAGCCAGCTCGTGTTCGCCCGGCTGTCGCAGCGGAGCCAGATCCGGCTCGGCGTCGTGCTCCTCGTCGGTGGGCTCGCGGTGCTGGCCGTGGCCGCGGTGCTCCTGCAGGTCGGGGGCTTCATCGGCGGCGGCGTGGTCGCGGGTGCGGGCGTGGGGCTGCTCTTCCGCGCGTCGATCGCCAGCGCGGGCGCCCTCGTGGGGCCGGAGCGTCGAGGTGGGGTGCTCGCGGCGACGTTCCTCATCGCCTACGCGGGGCTCACCGTCCCGGTGGTCGCGGTCGGCGCGGCGTTGCTGGTGTTCCCGACGATCGTCGTGCTCGTCGGGTACGTGGTGCTCGTGGCCGTGCTCGCCGTGTTCGCCGGACAGCGGCTCGCGGCGCGGGCCGGGTCAGCGCGGTAGGTCGGCGGGTCCCGACCTCCGCCTGGAGGCGCGGTGCCCGTCCGGCATACTGTCCGCATGTCCCAGAAGCGCCGCCGGTCCGTCGTCACCGGCGTCGCCGCCGTGGTCGCCGCCGGACTCTTCACGGGCGGGCTCGCGCTCACCGCGGAGCGGGGCGTCGACGAGCCGGTCCTCGACGACGGCGCCGCGACCAGCGGTCCGTCGGTCCCAGGGCCCACGCTGCCGAGCGACGGCGTCGTGGTGATCACGCGCGACGGACCGGACCTGCCCGGAGCCGACGTCCTCGACCGGTGCGACGCGGACAGCCGACAGCTCGTGGCGCGGTACGACACCGACGCCCTCGGCCGGGTCGTGCTCCAGTGCGGCACCTCCGCGCAGGGGTACGAGCACATCCGGGTCCGGCACGACCAGGACTGGACCGACGTCCTCGGCGGGCGGGGCTCGCGTGACTGGGACGACGCCATGCTCACCGCGGTCCGGACGGCGCTGACGAGCCCGCGCTCGGGCTACCCGCAGGACGCCGGCGACGGCAAGGTCTGCTTCGTCGCACCGATGTCGTTCGACGACGGATCACGCCCAGAGCGCGAGCCCTTCGTCAAGGTCATCGTCTCGGCCACGACGGACCGCGTCATCACCGCCTACCCCACGCGCACCGACGGCTGCTGACCTCCGCGGTCCCGCTCGTCGCCGCCGTCGTCGTCGAACGACCGCGTCGTCGTCGTGCGACAGCGGCGGCGTCGTTCGTTGCGCACGCGGCGAGCGATCGTCGACAAGGAGCGACCGCGTGGTCGTCGTGCGACAGCGGTCGAGTCGTTCCCCGGCGGCGCACGGCCGACGGGCGTCGCGTGCTCGACCGGCTAGGCGTGGACCTCGTGCTCGTGCCGGCGGTGGGAGGCGGGCTCGAGCTGGAACGTCGAGTGCTCCACGGGGACGTCGAAGTGCTGCGCCACACACTGCTGCAGTTCGTCGAGGATCCTCGGCGCGTGCGCGGTGTTGAAGCAGTGGTCGTCCACCACGACGTGCGCGGTGAGGTTCGGCACGCCCGTCGCGACGAGGGTGGCGTGGAGGTCGTGCACCGCGATGACGTGGTCGAGCTCGAGGATGTGGCCGCGGACGGCGTCGAGGTCGAGCCCCGGCGGCGTCGACTCGAGGAGCACGTTCGCGGTCTCGCGGAGCAGCCGGAGCGCCCGCGGCAGGATGAGCAGCCCGATCAGGATCGCCGCCACCGAGTCGGCACGCTCCCACCCGGTGACCATGAGCACGACCGCCGCGAGGATGACCGCGACCGAGCCGAGCGTGTCGTTCAGGACCTCGAGCCGGGCGGCGCGCGAGGTGAAGCCCTCGCCCGAGGCCCGGAGCAGCACCGCGTAGGCGACGAGGTTGCCGACGAGTCCCACCACGCCGAACACCAGGAGCGGACCCGAGTGGATCTCCGCCGGGACGAACAGCCGCTGGATCGCGGAGATGATCACGAACACACCGACCGCGAGCAGGATCGCCGCCTGCGCCGTGGCACCGAGCACCTCGGCGCGCTGGTACCCCCACGTGCGCTGCGCCGTCGGGCTCCGGCGGGCGAGCCGGGTCGCCACGAGCCCGATGCCGATCCCGCCCGTGTCGACGACCATGTGCCCGGCGTCGACCAGCAGCGCCAGGGACCCGGTGACCACGGCTCCCACGACCTCGGCGAGGAGGATCCCCGCCGAGATGCAGAACGCGACGAGCAGCGCACGCTCCGAGGCGTGGCCGTGCGCGTGACCGTGGTCGTGTCCCATGCCGCCATCGTAGGAGTCGTCACCGACGCCGTGCCAGGATCAGGACGTGGTCCGGTCGCCGTACGAACTGAGCACGCCCGCCGACGTCCTGGCTGGGCTGCATCCGAGACTCCGCACCTACTTCGGCGCGGTACCGCCCGGCCACGTGGGCAGGGGCACCGGCGTGTTCGACGTCGTCGGCACGCCACGGCGATGGCTCTGGCCGGTGCTCGTCTGGTTCGCCCGCGACGCGGTGATGTTCCCCGTGTGGGAGCAGGACGTGCCGTTCACCGTGGAGAACCGGCCGGTGCGGGTCGGACGCGGACCGGGGACCCAGGGTCACGTCGCGGTCCGGGCCCACCGGACGTTCCGCTTCCGCGCCGGTGACCGCACGATGGTCGACGCGATCACCGCGGGACCGGACGGCCTCGTCGACCACCTCGGCCGTCACGGGCGCGTCAGCGCCCTCCTCCGGGCGGAGGTCGACCCGGACGGACCCGACGCCGGAGCACTGCGCCTGGTCTCCACGCGCGTGACGTTCCGGGCGCTGGGACGCGAGTGGGGCCTCCCTGCCGCTGTCGCACCGCGTGTGACGCTCGTCGAACGATTCGATGACGATGCGGACCTGCAGCGCGTGTCCCTGGTGCTCCGGGCACCGATCGTCGGCACGCTGTACCGGTACGAGGGGGCGTTCCGCTACGCCGTCGTGCCGGAAGGAGAACGCTGATGCCAGCGCCAGCACCAGGACCGACGTCGAAGCCCCGGGTGGTCGTCGCAGGGGCGAGTGGCTTCGTGGGGCAGTACCTCCGTCGCGCCTTCGCGGACGAGGGCTACGAGGTCGTGACGGTCGGCCGGACCGGCGACGCCGTGTGGGGCAACACCCTCCGGATCCGCGAGCTCGTCGACGGCGCGGCGATGATCGTCAACATGGCGGGCAAGAGCGTCAACTGTCGGTACGGCCGGCGGAACCGGCGGGAGATCCTGCGCTCCCGGGTGGACACGACGCTGGAGCTCGCCGAGGCGATCCGCACGAGCGAGCACCCACCACCGCTCTGGGTGAACGCCTCGACCGCGACGATCTACCGGCACGCTGACGACCGTCCGCAGGACGAACTGACGGGGGAGCTCGGCGAGGGCTTCTCCGTCGGCATCGCGAAGGCGTGGGAGCAGGCGTTCTTCGGTGCCGACCTGCCCCGGACCCGGCGTGTGGCGCTCCGGATGGCGATCGTCTTCGGTGACGGGAGCGCCCTCGTGCCACTGCTCCGCCTGGCGCAGGCCGGACTCGGTGGCCCGCAGTACGACGGCTCGTGGTTCCCGACCCGAGCGCGGCTCCGCGCGGGCACCTACCACGAACACCGCCGCACCCGAGGGCGGCAGAAGTTCTCCTGGGTGCACATCGCCGACGTGCTCGGGACGATCCGCTTCGTCCGCGACCACGAGGAGATCGAGGGTCCGGTCAACGTGTCGAGTCCGAACCCGTCGGACAACCGGACCGTGATGGCGACCATCCGCGACGCCGTCGGGCGCCGTATCGGCCTCCCGACCACGCGGTGGATGCTCGAGATCGGGTCGTTCGCGATCCGCACCGAGACCGAGCTCGTCCTGAAGAGCCGGTGGGTGGTGCCGACACGGCTCCTCGAAGCGGGCTACGAGTTCCGGTACCCGGAGCTGCGGGGCGCCCTCGCCGGGATCATCGCCGAGCGTCGGGAGCACCGGGGCTGAGCAGCGGGAGCGCCGCACCAGCAGCGCCCAGCGGCGGCGTCGGGACACCCGGCACGTCCGCCGCGCCCGGCCCGCCCGGCAACCCGGTCCGAGCCGGCCGCGACGACCACAGCACCGCCCCGACGACGACCGCCCCCGCCACGACCTCGACCGCGTCCGGCACCTCCCCGAACGCCATCCACGACGCGAGCACCCCGATCACCGGCACGAGCATCGAGAACGGCGCCACGGTGCTCGACGGGTACGTCGCCAGGAGCCGCGACCAGATGCCGTACCCGACCAGCGTCGCCACGAGCACGATGTAGAGCAGCCCGAGGTCGGCCGGCAGGGCCGCGGGCGTGAACACGGTGCCGAGCGCCCGGCCGATGCGTGACGGCCCCTCGACCGTCAGCGACAGCACGGCCATCGGCACGGGCGGCACGATCGACCACCACAGCGTCAGGTGCAGCGGGTTCGAGGCCCCCGCCCGCCGGGTCGCGACGTTGCCGATCGCCCACCCGAGCGCACCGCTCAGCGCGAGCACGACCGGCAGCAGTGCCGCCGCCTGCGCCCGGTGCACGGCGATCGCGGCGAGGGCGCACACCGCCACCGTGACACCGACGACCTGCCGGCCGGTGAGCCGCTCCCGGAGGAACACCCCCGCGAGCACCACGGTGAACGGTGCCGAGGCCTGGAGCACGAGCGACGCGAGCCCGGACGGCATCCCGGACGCCATGCTCAGGTAGAGGAACGCGAACTGCAGCACGCCGAGCCCCAGCCCGACGAGCAGGAGCCGTCCGAACGGGATGCGCGGGCGCGGCACGAGCAGGACCGTCGGCACCGCGAGCAGCGTGAACCGGAGCGCCGCGAGCAGGAACGGCGGGAAGTGGTCGAGCGCGAGCGCGGTGGCGGGGAAGTTCAGCCCCCAGGCCACGGCGACGACGACGGCGAGGAGACGGTCACGGGCGAGCACCCTCCAACGATGGTGGTCGAGAAGCTGTAGCACCAGCGCACAGTTCGACACCGAGGTTGTAGGGTCCCTGCATGGTCGACTTCGACGTGCAGCTCCTCGCCGTCCTCCGGGAGCTCGCCGAGCGCGGCAGCGTCACGGCCGTCGCCGAGGCCGTCCACCGCACGCCGAGCGCCGTCTCGCAGCAGCTCCGTACCCTCCAGCGCCAGGTCGGCACACCGCTCGTCGAGCGCAGCGGCCGTGGCGTCCGCCTCACCGAGGACGGCAGGGTGCTCGCCGGACTCGCCGCGGGGATCGCCACGGCGGTCGCCGAGGTCGACGCCGCCTGGCGCGAGCACGTCGGCGGAGCGGTCGGCCGGGTGGACCTCGCGATCTTCCCGTCCGCCGCGGAGCTGCTGCTGCCCGGCCTCCTCACCCGGATGCGCGAGCACCCCGGCATCGAGCTGGTGCTGGTCGACGTGGACGTCAGCGAAGACGAGTTCGGGCCGCTGGCCGCCGACCACGACGTCGTCGTCGGGCACCGGCCGGACGGGGCGCCACCCGCGGGTCGGTCCGGCCTCGAGACCGTCCCGCTCCTCCGGGAGCCGCTCGACGTCGCGTTCCCGCCGGACCACCCGCTCGCCGGGCGCCGACGGGTCGGGATCGACGACGTGGTGGGGGAGACGTGGATCGGTGTCCCGGAGGACTACCCGATCGACCGCGTCCTCACCGCGCTCGCCGCCGCGACGGACACCCCGCCGAGCGTCGCGTTCCGGACGATCCACCTGCCGGTGATCGAGAACCTCGTGGCCGCTGGGCACGGCATCGCCCTGGTGCCGCGCTACACGTCCGGCACGCGAGCCGCCGGGCGGTTCCACCTGGCGGAGCTCGCGGACGTCCGCGCGGGGCGGCGCATCGACGCGCTCGTCCGTCCGGACCGTGCGGTCCGTCCCGGGGTGCGCACCGTCCTGGAGGCACTGGTCGCCGAGGCGCGCGACGTCACCACCTGAGGGGGTGACGTCCGCGGCGGGGCCGACCCGCGCCGCTCCCCACCGGCACGGCCTGCCCGCCGCTGGCGCGCGTCGGTCGGGAACCGGCGGCGTGGCCCGGGCCGCCGCGCCAGCGCCGGAGCGCGCCCCGCCCGCCGGACGGGCCGGTGCGCAGGCCCGCCTACGAGGAAGACGATCGCCGCCGCGAACGCCGACGGCCGCCCCCGCAGATCGCGGAGACGGCCGTCGGACGGGGGACGTCACACGTCGAGGTGGTCCACCAGCTCGTCCGCCAGCCCCGTGTAGGTGGCGGGCGTGAGGTTCGTCAGCCGGGCCTTCGCGCCGTCCGAGATGTCGAGCCCGTTCACGAACGCGACCAGGTCGGCCTGGCCGATGCGCTTGCCGCGGGTGAGCTCCTTGAGCATCGCGTACGGGTCCTCGATGTTCGACTGTCCGGACGTGACCTCGGCGCGGATCACCGTCTGGATCGCCTCACCGAGCACCTCCCAGTTGCCGTCGAGGTCCTCCGCCAGGCGGGTCTCGTTCACGGCGATCTCGGAGAGCCCGCGACGGAGGTTGTCGAGCGCGAGCAGCGAGTGCCCGAACGCGACGCCGATGTTCCGCTGCGTCGTGGAGTCGGTGAGGTCCCGCTGGAGCCGCGAGGTGACGAGGGTCTCGGAGAGCGTGGAGAACAGCGCGGACGAGATCTCGAGGTTCGCTTCGGCGTTCTCGAACCGGATCGGGTTGATCTTGTGCGGCATCGTCGACGAGCCCGTTGCACCCGCGACCGGGATCTGCGTGAAGTACCCCATCGAGATGTAGGTCCACACGTCGGTCGCGAGGTTGTGCAGGATGCGGTTCGCGTGGCGGACCCGGTCGTACAGCTCGGCCTGCCAGTCGTGCGACTCGATCTGCGTCGTCAGCGGGTTCCACGTCAGGCCGAGGCCCTCGACGAACTCGCGCGACAGCGCCGGCCAGTCGGCCTCGGGGTCGGCGGCGAGGTGCGCCGAGAACGTGCCGGTCGCGCCGCTGAACTTGCCGAGGTACTCGGTGGCCTCGACCTGTGCGAGGACGCGCTCGAGGCGGTACACCACGACCGCGAGCTCCTTGCCGAGCGTCGTCGGGGTGGCCGGCTGACCGTGCGTGTGCGACAGCATCGGCACGGCCTTGAGGTCCTCGGCCATCTGGCGGAGCGCCGCGATGACGGCCTTGAACGCCGGGAGCCAGACCTGGTCGACGGTGTCGCGGACGGTGAGGGCGTAGGACAGGTTGTTGACGTCCTCGCTCGTGCACGCGAAGTGCGTCAGCTCGGCGATCGCGTCGAGCCCGAGGTCCGAGAGACGACGACGGACGAAGTACTCGACCGCCTTGACGTCGTGCCGGGTCGTGGCCTCGATCTCGCCGAGCTCCGCGATCTGCTCCTGCCCGAACGTCTCCGCGACGCGGCGCAACGAGGCCTTGTCGTCGACGCTGAGCGGCGAGGTGGTGAACATCGCGTGGTCGGTCAGGAAGACCAACCACTCGACCTCGACGACGATGCGCGCGCGGTTGAGACCGGCCTCGGACAGGTGCTCGCCCACCGTGTGCACGATCGGGTAGTACCGCCCGTCGAGCGGACTGATCGGCTGCGGGGGAAGGGGGGTCATGGGGCTCCCTGACGGACTGCCGGCTCGAGTTGTCGGAAGAGCGCCCGGCAGGCCCGCTCGACGGTCGAGAGCACTCGGTCGAACTCGTGCCGGTCCGCGTAGTACGGGTCCGGCACGTCGGTCTGCTGGGGCCAGGCGTCGTCGTACCGCAGGAGGAGCGTCACCTTGGCGGCGTCGTCCATGGTCGGGGCCCACGATCGCAGGACGCGTTCGTGGGAGCGGTCGAGTGCGACCACCAGGTCGAGGTCCGGGAACCGGTCCGGGTCGAACTGGCGGGCGCGATGCCTGCTGCCATCGTATCCGCGCGCGGCGAGGGCCGCGATCGTTCGCTCGTCCGCGGGCTCGCCGACGTGCCAGTCACCGGTTCCGGCGGACTCGACGACGAACCGGTCGCCGAGCCCGGCGTCGGCCGCGAGCTGAGCGAAGACGATGCCGGCCATGGGGGAGCGGCAGATGTTGCCGCTGCAGACGAACGAGACGCGGAACGGGGCGTCGGCGTCCTGTGTCATGGGGACATCATGGCGCAGTGCGGTGTCGTCGGCGACACCCGTGGTCCGGCCAGGAGGCACGGTGCGGGTCTCCGGGGCCGACGCCGCCGTGTGGCTGGTCGCCCCCGGTACGTGCGCGCTCACGCGCGTCGGAGGTGCGCTTCGGCGGTGCCCGGTGCGGTCACGCGCGGCCGGGGTCGAGCACCGGTGCCCGGTGCGGTCACGCGCGGCCGCGGTCGAGGACCGGCCGGACGAAGAGGCCGATCAGCCAGGCGAACACGGCCAGCACGAAGGCGCCGACGATGCCCCAGCCGAACGACTCGACCTGCAGGCCGAAGCCGATCGCCGTCGAGATCCCGGCGACGATGAGCAGCAGCACCGCGTTCACGACGAGCGAGATGAGTCCGAGGGTCAGGATGTACAGCGGGAACGCGACGATCCGGATGATCGTGCCGATCACGGCGTTGACGAGACCGAACACGAACGCGACGAGCAGGTAGGTGAGGACGGTCGCGGTCGTGCCGCCGTCCCCGAACGCGGTCACGGAGACGCCGCTCACGAGGAGCGTGGTGAGCCAGAGCGCGAGGGCGTTGACGACGAGGCGGACGAGGAATCGCATGCGCCCATGATGCCGTCGTGCAGCCGCGAGGGTGCCGCTAACCTGCTGTGATGAGCGACGAGCGCGTCCACATCCGCCCCGACATCGCGGTGCTCCCCGCCTACAAGCAGGGTCGCCAGGCGGCGGCCGACGCCTTCAAGCTCTCCAGCAACGAGAACCCCTTCCCGCCGCTCCCCGGTGTCGTGCAGGCGGTCCAGGCGCAGACGGCGTTCAACCGCTACCCCGACGCCACCGCCCTCGCCGTCCGCGCCGAGCTCGCCCGCCGCTTCGACGTCAGCGCCGACGAGGTCCACGTCGCTCCCGGCAGTGTCGCGATCCTGCACGAGCTGGCGAAGGCCACGAGCGCACCCGGCGACGAGGTCGTGTACGCCTGGCGGTCGTTCGAGGCGTACCCCGGCGTCGTCACCGTCGCGGGTGCGACCAGCGTCCAGGTGCCGAACCGGCCCGACGGTGGGCACGACCTCGACGCGATGGCCGCCGCCGTCACCGAGCGCACGCGCATGGTGATCGTCTGCACGCCCAACAACCCCACGGGGCCGATCGTCACCGCGGACGAGTTCGAGCGCTTCATGGCGTCGGTGCCCGCGACCGTGCTGGTCGTCCTCGACGAGGCCTACGCCGAGTTCGTCACCGATCCGTCGGCGGTCCGCGGCGGCGCGCTCATCGGCCGGTTCCCGAACCTCGTCGTCCTGCGGACGTTCTCGAAGGCGTACGGACTCGCCGGGCTCCGGGTCGGGTACGCCATCGGTCCCCAGTACGTGCTCGACGCCGTCCGCGCGTGCGCGATCCCCCTCTCCGTCACGGCACAGGGACAGGCCGCGGCGCTCGCGAGCCTCGAGCGCGAGGACGAGCTGCTCGAACGCGTCGCCGAACTCGCCGCGAGCCGGGACCGCATCGTCACGGCGCTCCGGGAGCAGGGCTGGCCGGTGCCGGACGCGCAGGGCAACTTCGTGTGGCTGCCGACCGGAGCCGGGACGGCCGCCGCGGCCGAGGCGTTCGAGGCCGCGGGCATCATCGTCCGGGCCTTCCCGCCCGAGGGGATCCGCGTCTCGATCGGCGAACACGAGGCTGTGGAAACGCTCCTCGAAACGGCCCGGTCGCTTGTGGGGGACCTCACATCGGCGCGTTGAGCGCTGCCGCTACGCTGGCCCGCATGTCATTCCGCGCCGCGGCCCCCGCGACGACCACCGTCCGGCTCCTCGATCCCGAGGGCCGGTTCGTGGAGACCGACGAGAACGCCGAGTTCGCCGCCGCAGCGCGTGCGATCCCGGACGAGACCCTGCTGGCGATGCACCGCCGCATGGTCCTCACCCGTCGGTTCGACCACGCCGGTCACAACCTCCAGCGCACCGGGCAGCTCGGTCTCTGGGTGCCGAGCCACGGGCAGGAAGCCGCGCAGACCGGCTCCGTGTTCGCGCTCCGCGCCCAGGACCACGTCTTCCCGTCGTACCGCGAGCACGCCGTCACCACCGAGCGTGGCGTCGAGCCGATGGAGATCATCGCGATGTACCGCGGTCAGACCCACGGCGGGTGGGACCCGGACGAGCGCGGCAACACGCACATCTCGACGCTCGTGATCGGCTCGCAGACGCTCCACGCGACGGGCTACGCCCTCGGCCAGAAGCTCGACGGCGTGGTCGGCACGGGCGACCCGGACGTCGACGCATGCTCCATCGTGTACTTCGGTGACGGCGCCACGAGCCAGGGTGACGTGAACGAGGCGTTCGTCTTCGCCTCCTCCACGCGGGCACCGGTCGTGTTCTTCCTCCAGAACAACCACTGGGCGATCTCGGTCCCGGTGACGGTGCAGTCGCCGACCCCGCTCGTCGACCGTCCGCGGGGCTTCGGCATCCCGAGCGTCCTCATCGACGGCAACGACATCCTGGCGTCCTACACGGCGTCCGTCGTCGCGACGGAGCACGCCCGCAGCGGCCAGGGCCCGGCGTTCATCGAGGCCGACACCTACCGCATCGGCGCCCACACCAGCTCGGACGACCCGAGCCGGTACCGCGCCGACGGCGAGCTCGAGGACTGGGTGCGTCGTGATCCGATCGCCCGCTCCGAGGCCTACCTGCGTTCGAAGGGCGCGACCGACGAGCAGTTCGCCGCGTTCGACGCCGAGGGCGAGGACCTCGCCGCCGACGTCCGACGCCGCACGGTCGAGCTCACCGCGCCGGCCGTCGACGTCATGTTCGACAACGTGTACCGCGAGCCGCATCCGCTCGTCGCCGAGCAGAAGGCCTGGCTCGAGCAGTACGAAGCCGGCTTCGAGGGGAGCGCCCACTGATGAGCACCACCGAGCAGCTCTTCGACTACACCCTCCGCGCCCACCCCGGCGCCGGCGAGGTCCCGAGCGACCCCACCCCCACGCTGACGATGGCGAAGGCGCTCAACGCCGGGCTCGCCGCCGCGATGCAGGCCGACGACAAGGTCCTGCTCATGGGTGAGGACATCGGTCAGCTCGGCGGCGTGTTCCGCATCACCGAGGGGCTGCAGGACCGCTTCGGCCCCGAGCGCGTCCGGGACACACCGCTCGCCGAGTCCGGCATCATCGGCACCGCGATCGGTCTCGCCCTGCGCGGCTACCGCCCGGTGGTCGAGATCCAGTTCGACGGCTTCGTGTGGCCCGGCTTCGACCAGATCACCTCGCAGCTCGCGAAGATGCAGAACCGACTCCCGGCGCACATGTCGCTCCCGGTCGTCATCCGCATCCCCTACGGCGGCCACATCGGTGCCGTGGAGCACCACCAGGAGTCCCCGGAGGCGTACTTCGCGCACACCGCGGGCCTCCGTGTGGTGAGCCCGAGCACGCCGAACGACGCCTACTGGATGATCCAGGAGGCCATCGCGTCGAAGGACCCGGTGGTCTTCCTCGAGCCGAAGTCCCGGTACTGGCCGAAGGGGCAGGTCGACCTCGTCGACGGCCACGTGCCGATGCACACGACCCGCGTCGCCCGCACCGGCACCGAGGTCACCCTCGTCGGGCACGGCGCCATGGTCGCGACCCTCATGCAGGCCGCGGAGATCGCCGAGTCGGAGGGCACGAGCTGCGAGGTCGTGGACCTCCGCTCGATCTCCCCGATCGACTGGGAGCCGCTGCTCGCCTCCGTCGCCAAGACCGGCCGCCTCGTCATCGCGCAGGAGGCCTCCGGCTTCGTGAGCGTCGGCAGCGAGATCGCCGCGACGGTCGCCGAACGGGCGTTCTACACGCTGCAGGCGCCGCCGCTCCGGGTGTCCGGCTTCGACGTGCCGTTCCCGGTGTCGAAGCTCGAGCACCTGCACCTCCCGGACGCCGACCGTGTCCTCGAGGCCGTCGACCGCGCCCTCGCGTACTGACCCCCGTCCGACCCGAACGACGTCGAAGGAGCCGTAGTGGCCACCGCCGAATTCCCCCTGCCCGACGTGGGCGAAGGCCTCACCGAGGCCGAGATCGTCCAGTGGCGTGTCGCCATCGGGGACGAGATCGCCGTCGACCAGGTCCTCGTGGAGATCGAGACGGCGAAGTCGCTCGTGGAGCTCCCGTCGCCGTTCTCCGGCACGGTGACCGGGCTGCTCGTCGCCGAGGGCGACACGGTCGAGGTCGGCCGTCCGATCATCCGGGTCGACTCCGATGCGCTCGCAGGCGGCCAGCCGGGAGGCGCGGCCCCCGTCGTCGCCGCCGCCCCGGCTTCGCCCGAGGTCGCGTCCACCCCGGCGGTCGCCCCCGTCGCGCCCGCTCCGGCTGCGCCGACCGCTGCTGCGTCCGAGCCGACCGTCGCCCCTGCGGCGCCCGCCCCCGCGGCAGCGCCGGCCGTTGCCGCTCCCGCCGCGCAGGTGCCCGTCGCACCGGCCGCTCCCGCGGCCGCGGCGCAGCCCGTGGCACCGACGTCCGTCGCCGACGGCGCGGCCGTCGTCGGGACCGACGAGACGTCCGGTGCCGTCCTCGTCGGCTACGGTTCCGCGACCTCCGCCCCCTCGCGTCGGAAGCCGGGAGCCCGCCGGGCCGCCGCCCTCGCCGCCGAGGCGAGCCGCGCCTCCAGCGCGGATGCCGCCGCACGCGCCGAGGCCTCGGCCGACCCTGGTGAGGACTCGACCGCCGACGCCGTCGCCAGCCAGGGCACGCGCCCGCGCAAGCAGAGCGTGGCGACGAACGTGCTCGCGAAGCCGCCGATCCGCAAGCTCGCCCGCGACCTCGGGGTGGAGCTGAGCGAGATCGTCGCGACGGGTCTGTCGGGTGAGATCACCCGCGACGACGTCATCCGGCACGCGAAGCAGGCCAGCGTCTTCCGCAACATCGAGACGCCGGAGTGGGGTGAGGTGCGCAGCGAGACGATCCCGGTGAAGGGCGTCCGCAAGGCCATCGCGACCGCCATGACCACCTCGGCGTTCACCGCTCCGCACGTGTCGCTGTTCGTGGACGTCGACGCGACGCACACGATGGAGTTCGTCAAGCGCCTCAAGGCCTCGCCGACGTTCGCGGGTGTGAAGGTCTCGCCGCTGCTCATCGTGGCGAAGGCCGTCATCTGGGCCGTCCGCCGCAACCGTTCGGTGAACTCGACCTGGACCGACAGCGAGATCATCGTCCACCACTTCGTGAACCTCGGCATCGCCGCGGCGACCCCGCGCGGGCTCATCGTCCCGAACATCAAGGACGCGCAGGACATGTCGCTCCTCGAGCTGGCGCAGGCGCTCGAGCAGCTGACGATCACCGCGCGCGACGGCAAGACGACCCCCGCGCAGATGGCGAACGGCACGGTGTCCATCACGAACATCGGTGTCTTCGGCATGGACACCGGTACCCCGATCCTCAACCCGGGAGAGGTCGCGATCGTGGCGATGGGCACGATCAAGCCGAAGCCGTGGGTCGTCGACGGCGAGGTCCGCTCGCGCATGGTGACGACCATCGGAGCCTCGTTCGACCACCGGGTCGTCGACGGGGACGTGGCGTCGCGGTTCGTGCACGACGTCGCCTCGGTGCTCGAGGAGCCGGCGCTCCTGCTCGACTGAGTGCGTGCTCCTGCTCGACCGAGCCCGCGTCGTGCGGGGAACCGCACGAGAGCAGCCGGGTCGCGCGGATGTCGCGTGGTGTTCACGCGGATGTCGGTGGCGGGGGTGAGGATCGGAGCATGGTCCACCAGCTCCTGGTCCCCGCGCAGGAGATCCGAACGGATCGACTGCTCCTGTCACCGCTGACCCCCGGTGACGTCGACGACGTGCACGCGCTCTTCTCGGACGCGCGCACGTGGCAGCACCTGCCCGCCGGCCGTCACCGTTCTCGCGCGCAGACGGTCGAACTGGTCCAGGCGAAGATCGGCGGACGCATCCGACACGGCCTCGGCTCCTGGGCAGTCCGCTCGGTGCACGACGGCACGTTCCTCGGGGTGGCTGGGGTGGACATGACCGCCGGGCACGTGTGGAACCTCGGCTACCGGTTCCTCCCGGAGTCCTGGGGCAACGGCTACGCGACCGAGGCCGCTGCCGCCGCGGTCCGGGCGGCGCACGACACCGCGGCGGACGTCCCCGTCACCGGGCGGGTGCTCACGAACAACGCCGGATCAGCGGTCGTCCTCCGACGGTCGGGCCTGTCGCTCGTGTGGCAGAGCACGAGCTCGGCGCCGACGCCCGCCGGCGTCGAGCGCCAGGTGTGGTCCGACCGGGCGCTGAGCCAGACGCAGCACGACTGGCTCGTCGCGCACGCCTGACCCGCGCGCACCGCCGGTCAGCCGGACAGTGCGTCGCAGAGCTGCGGCAGTTGCGAGCGCAGCGACCACTGCACGGTGTTCCAGTCGTGCCCGCTCTTCGGCGCCGGCACGAACCGCGTCCGGATGCCCGCGCGTGCCGCCGCGGCACCGAGCAGTCGAGCGTTCTCGGTGAACTCGCGGTCGCTCGACCCGGCCGTCAGCCAGAGGTCGTGCCCGTGGTAGGGCGCGTGCTCGGTCATGAGCGCCCGGGGTGCGGCGGCCCTCCACCGCGCGACGGACCCGCCGAACGCCTGGTCCGCACTGTGCTGCGGC
The DNA here is from genome assembly GCF_001475545.1 of Curtobacterium luteum. Lineage (GTDB taxonomy): Bacteria > Actinomycetota > Actinomycetes > Actinomycetales > Microbacteriaceae > Curtobacterium > Curtobacterium luteum_A. The sequence continues at coordinate 16,927 of NZ_LDQC01000002.1, forward strand.
GACTGGTCGATCGGCTGCAGCTCGCTCGAGATCGCCAGCGCCGCCGCGAAGTCGGACGGGTGCCCGGTGAGGAACTGCACCGCGCAGGTCGCCCCCTGCGAGAAGCCGACGAGCCCCCAGTGCGCCCGGTCCGGCGTCACGGGCAGGTGTGACTCCGCCCACGCCGGGACGTCCCGGGTGACGTAGGTGTCGACGTCGCCGAGCTTCGAGTCGACGCACATCGTGTTCCGGCCGGGCGCGGAGAGCTGGTCGACGGAGAGCACGATCGGCGCACGACCGTGGTGGGCCCGGGCGTAGGCGTCGAGCACGGTGCCCATCTGCCCGGCGGTGAACATGTCGCTCGGCGCACCGGGCTGACCGGCGAAGGCGAGCACGACGGGCAGCGGGCGGGGATCACGGACGAGGGCGGCCGGCGGCAGGTAGAGGATCGCGGGCCGGGCGTCGAAGTGCGAGCGGCGTCCGGGGATCGTGACCGTGCGGACCTCGCCGACGGTCGGCATCGTGACGGCGGGCGCCGCCTCCGGGTCGAACGCCGGGTAGGGGTCGCTCTGCACGACGGTCCCGAGCGTCGGGTACTTGGCGAACTCGACGTTCACCCCGAGTGCGGGCACCAGGAGCGCGGCGGGCACGAGGACGACCGCGGTGGCCCGACGCCAGCGTCCGCCCTGCACCAGGGCCGTGACCGCGAGCGCGAGGGCCGCGGCGGCGAGCGCGCACCACATGCGCGTCACGGGGCTGAGCGCCACTCCGAACAGGTTCAGCACGTCGCTCGTCACCCAGCAGACGATGACCACGACCACGGCCGCGGCGGCCGCGATGCCCGCACGCAGCCCGACAGCGCGCCAGGCGGCCGGGGAGCGCCAGGCAGCCGCACGCCCCCGGACCGCGGGGAGCAGCACGAGCAGGGCGACGACGACGAACGCGAGGTCGATCGGGACGAGCTTGGACGGCGCCTGGAGCTGGGTGGCGAGGAGCCACGCGGTGACGGTCACGCGCGGCCGGCGGGAGCGGACGGCCGCTGCTCCGGGACGTGCGACCGCCGGTGCGCCTGGCGGAGCGCCCACAGGTGCTTCGGCCGGAGCCCTGGCACGTAAGCCGTGGCGAGCGCCCGAGCGACCCGGGGCACGTGCAGCGGTGTCGGCACGACGAGCCAGAGCGGCTCGTGCCGGGCGCCGAACTTCTCCTTGAACCGCTGGAGCGACCGGAATCCGTACACCGGCTCGAGGACACGGGCGAGCACGGCGGCGCCACGGCTGACGAGGACCCCGGCACCGGGGTGCACGGCGAGCGGTGTCCCGGACAGGCTGATCGTGGTGAGGCCGGCGTCGCGGGCGCGGAGGGCGGTGCGGGCGATGAGGAACTCCATCACGCCGGGCATCCCGTCCTCGCCGCGGCGCATCACGTCGAGCGTCCACCCCGTGAGCGCGCCCCGCTCGTGCACGGGCAGCCAGCTCGTGACCCCGACCACGCGGTCCTCGGCGTCGATCGCGAGCATGAGCCGCACGTCCGGGTCGTCGAGCTCCCGGAGCCCGCCGAGTGTGAAGCCCATCTCCGGCAGACGTCGGTCGGCCGCCCACCGGGTGCAGATCACCTCGACCTCGGTGCGGTGCGCGGGCGACAGGGAGGCGAACGTCGTCCACTCGTCACGCACGCCCTCACGGTCGGCGCGGTTCGATGCTGTCCGGAGGTCCTGGCGCTTCTTGCCGCTCAGGCTGAACGCGGTGACGTCGAGCACGGCCTCGACCCCGACCGGAACGGACGTCCAGCCGTCGGCCGCGAGGATCTCCCGCACGGCTTCGTGCACGCTCGTGAACGCGGGGACCCAGCCGTTGCGTTCGCAGGCGTCCGCGAAGGCGTGGAGCACGGCGGGCCGGTCGACGGCGGCGCACACAGGGTCGGAGACGCTCAGTGCGACGTCGCCGTGCACGCGGTACGCGACCGCACCGAGGCCGTCCGGGTGCACCCAGGTGGCGTTGCCGTGCCAGGTGCCCATGTGCCCGAGGCTGCCGGCGTCCCCGTCGCGGAGCATCTCGACGAGCGCGGCCTGTGACCCGTCGACGGCGCGGAAGCGTGCACGCACGAGGCGGCCGTGCAGCCCGAGGACCACGACGACGACGGTGGCGGGCACCAGCCAGGCGCCGAGGAGGGTGACCTGCCACTCGAGTGCGTCGAGGCCGAGACCCTGCCACTGCACACCGCCCTCCTGCACCGGCTCGATGAGGAACGCGTCGGCGAGCACCGCGGTGAGCGTCACGAGGACGCCGACCGCGATCGTCACGCCGAGGCGCCGACCGTGCTGGACGAGCCACGCCGCGATCAGCAGGAGGACGCCCACGGCGGCGACGGACCGGTCGCTCATCGCGTCGGCGAACGGTGACAGGACACCGTCGGCCTGCGGGACGACGAGGGTCACCAGGGTGCCGGCGCCGAATGCGCTCAGGGTCGCGACGACGAGGGTCCGCGGTGGCGGTACCGCGCGTCCGGAGCGTTCGACCGGCCGGGAGGCACGGGGCGCGACGAGCGAGCCGGCTGCGGTCCCGAGGAGGGTCGCCAGGGCACGGGCCAGGTCCGACCCGTGGCCCGCGAACAGCACGAGCGTGAGCACGACGGTCCAGAGCACCGCGCGGACGCGCCACCGCGACTGCGTCGGCATCGTGGCGGACGCCGCACCGAGCAGCGCCGCGGCGACCGTGGACGGCGCGGTGAGGGGCTGCCCGACCGCGGCCTCCGCGTGCGCTTCACCGAGCGCCGACCCGAGGCTCACGACGGCGAGCGTGGTGCCCGCGGCGAGCAGGGGCGCGGCGACCCCGACGATGACCGTCCGGAGCGAGCCGAGCCGACGTTCGGCGACGAGCGTCGCGAGGACGACGGCGACGAGTGCGAGGCACGCCACCGGCGGGTGGTGCGGGAAGTCCGGCTCGGAGTGCATCATCCGCGCGGAGACGATCAGGACCGCCGCGACGACCGCGACGGCGACGGTCACCGGGAGCGAGCGGAGCCGGGAGAGGACGGGAACGAGTGCCACGGTCCCATCGAAGCGGGGTGCGGGGTGTCGGCACATCGCTCCGGGGCGTGATCCTCGGGTGGCCGATCGGCCACCCGGACTTCATCCGACCGGCGGCGTGTGGTCGGCGGGGATGCGGAGGTGCAGCGCGTAGCCGTCGCCGGGCTGCGGACCGGCCTCGAGCGAACCGCCCAGCAGGGACGCGCGTTCGCCGAGCCCGATCAGGCCGAGCCCCGACCCGGGCAGTTCGAGCCGTTCGGCCCGCGCGGGACCGTTCACCAGGTCGACCAGGACCACACCGTCGTGCATCCGGGCGCTCACCCGGACGGCCGCGTCGGGGGCGTGCTTCCGGACGTTCGTGAGGCCCTCCTGCACGAAGCGGTACACGGCGCGCTGCACGGGCTGGCCGAGCGACTCCGGCAGGTCCACGGTCGCGGTCGTCTCGAGGCCGCTGTCGGCGATGAGTCGCGGGAGGTCGGCGAGCACCGGCTGCGGGGCGATCTCCCGCGCGGTGCCGCCCGATGCGCGGAGCACCTGGACCATCTCGCGGAGCTCCTGCAGCGTCACGACGCACAGCTGCCGGATCGTCCGGGCGAACCCACGCTCGGCCTCGTCCCGTCCCGCGACCTGGACCGCGCCGGCCTGCACCGCGATGAGTGTGACCTGGTGGGAGACGACGTCGTGCATCTCCCGCGCGAGCAGGGCACGTTCGCGGGAGAGCGCGACCTCGGCCGCCTGTCGGCGTTCGTCCTCGCGGGCGAGCCGGACCTCGGTGAGCTGCTCGGTCAGCCGCGCGCGGGTCCGGACGAGCAGCCCGATCGCCAGCGGCCCGAGGGCGAAGATCACGGCGTAGAGGATCGAGACGACGAGCTCGTCGAGGCTCTGCGGCGGTCCGACGAAGCCGCTGAACCCGACGAACTGGACGACGGCGGCGACGAGCATGAGCCATCGCCGGTCCGTCCGCTCCCCGAGCGTGAACAGCGCGATGCTCGCCGCGACCACGGCCGACCCGACGAACAGTCCCGGCATGGTGAGGGCGAACGCGAGCACCGGCAGCCGACGGCGGAGGAGGAGGGCGCCCGCGGCGAGGAGCGACAGGCCGGTCTCCGCGCTGGTCGCACCCGAGATGTCGAGCACGGCGTCCGCGACGGCGGCCACGACGAACAGGGCGTCGACCACCCACCAGGGTGCCGGGTGGGTGCGCGCCCAGCGCAGGCCGACGTCGACGAGGCGGTCGAGCCTCCCGTCCGTCTCCCGCAGGACGTGCGCGAGCCGCGACCGGTCCCGGTGCTCAGCCATCCAGCAGTCCCGCCTCGGCCGCGCGCAGCGCGAGCTGGACCCGCGTCGGGACGCCGAACGCGACGAGGAGCGCGCGGACGTCCTCCTTGACGGTGCCGGTGCTCACCCCGAGCCGTCGGCCGATGTCGGGGTTGCTCGCGCCGTCGGCGATGCAGCGGAGGACCTCGCGCTCGCGGTCGCTCAACGGCGGGATCGCGACCGGCGTCCGGGCGGCGAAGAGCCGACGGCGGTCGACCCCGGGTGCGAGCACCACGCCGCCGCGGGCGAGGACGCGGACGTACTCGGCGAGGGCCTCGGGGTCCGTGTCCTTGAGCAGGAACCCGGCCGCACCGAGCTCCATCGCGCGTCCGATGTACTCCTCGGCATCGAACGTCGTGAGCATCGCGACCGCGGGTGGCTCGGGCAGGGCCTGCACCTCGCGGAGGACGTCGAGACCGTTCACGTGCGGCATCCGCACGTCGAGCAGGACCACGTCCGGCCGGTGCTCGGTGACCACCCGGACCGCGTCGACGTCGTTCGCGGTGGCGACGACGTCGATGTCGGGCGCCGCCCCGAGGATGAGTTCGAAGCCGTAGCGCACGAGCGTCTCGTCGTCGACGATCACCACCGAGGTCACGGCCGTCATCTTGTCACGGGCGTTGGCGTTCCGGAGTGGAATCGCTACTGTGAGGGGCACTGGTCATGTCCGCGCATGACCACCCAGCGAACCACCGCGGCAGCAGCACGAGGACGAGCAACGGAGCAGACCGAGCGATGACGACCCGCATCACCGAGGGTGCCGAACCCAAGCACCAGCAACTGCGGCGCATCCTGCTCGACCTCGCGACCACGCGGCTCGCCCCCGGCGCCGCGATCCCGTCCGAGCGGCAGCTCATCCAGGAGTACGGGGTCTCGCGGATCACCGTGCGCGAGGCGCTCGGGCAGCTCGTCAACGAGGGGTACCTCGAGCGCGTCCGCGGGAAGGGCACGTTCGTGGCGCACCGACCGGTACAGTCGACGCTGCACCTCGCGTCCTTCACGGAGGAGATGCGGGCACTCGGGCACGTCCCGACCACGGTCGTCCTCGTCCGCGAGGAGCGCGTGCCACCGACCGACACCGTCGCTGCGCTCCGGCTCGCCGAGGACGAGACCGCCTACCACCTCAAGCGCCTCCGGATGGCGGACGGGGCGCCGGTGTCGATCGACGACGCCTGGCTCTCGGCGTCGGCGTTCCCCGGGCTGCTCGACCACGACCTGTCGGGGTCGGTCTACTCCCTCGCGGCCACCGAGTACCGGACGCCGATCGACCGGGCACAGCAGACCGTGGCGGCGAAGCCGGCGGCCGACGACGTCGCGACGCTGCTCGGCACGAAGACGGGTGCCCCCGTGCTCGAGTTCGACCGGGTGTCGTACTCGGGGGACCGCCCCGTCGAGCACAGTCGCTCGTGGTACCGGTCGGACCGCTACCGCGTGCAGATGGAGGTCACCGCGACGGCGCCGCAGGCGGTCGCGTAGCGGGACGGTCGCGGCTGCGGTCGCCGCCCACCGCTGCCGCCGCACGCCGAGTCTCGCGTGGGCGGACACTCCCGCGGCTGCGGAGCAGCGAAAGTGTCCGCCTGGCCGAGTCTCGTGGCCGCCACCTACGCCTCGAACAGCGCGTCACCCTCGCGGACCGTGGTGCCGACGGCGCCCTGCGGCACCGAGTCCGGCGCGGAGCCGAGCACGACGACGGGGCAGATCGGCGAGTACCCGGCGGCCGAGATCACCGACGGGGTGAACCGGACGACCGGGTCACCTGCTGCGACCGTGTCCCCCTCGGCCGCGAGGAGCTCGAACCCCTCGCCCGAGAGCTTGACGGTGTCGATGCCGACGTGCACGAGGACGTCCGTCCCCGCGGCCCCCTGCAGCGCGAACGCGTGCGGGTGCAGCTTCACGATCGTGCCGTCGACCGGCGCCACCGCGGTGACCGGCCCCTCGACGCCCGTCGGGTCGACAGCGACCCCGGCGCCGACGAGCTGCCCGGCGAACACCGGGTCCGGCACGTCCGCGAGCGCGACGACCGGACCGCCGAACGGCGTGCGGACCGCCGTCACAGTTCGTCGCCGTCGATCGAGTCGTTGATGTCCTGCGCGAGGTTGTCCGCGATCGGACCGACGATGACCTGCCAGCCGGTGCCGCCACCGACGACGGCCTGGGCGCCGGCGGCCTGGAGGGCGGCCTTGTCCACGAGGTCGCCGTCCTCGACCTCGACGCGGAGGCGCGTGATGCAGCCCTCGACCTCGTCGATGTTGTCGGCACCGCCGAGCGCGGCGATGATGTCGGCTGCCTTGATGTCGGCCATCGTTTCCTCCTCGTTAAGGGTGTTCGCACCGGGTTGACATGCATCCGGTCCGGGTTCAGACTACGGAACTGGTCATGACCGGACAGGACCGGCCAGGTGTCTCCGCCGAGCGTACCTGCGCCCGCCCGTACCGCTCAACCCACCCGCAGCTCCACCCGCACCCCGAAGCTCCACCCAACGACGAGAGGAACTCCGATGAGCGCCACCACCGCCACGGACGTACCGGAGAAGAAGACCCCGAAGAAGCAGTCGAAGCTCTTCGCCAACGCGCAGCGCCTCGGGCGGAGCCTGCTCCTGCCGATCGCGGTCATGCCCGCCGCGGGCATCCTGAACCGCATCGGCCAGCCGGACCTCCTCGGCGCGATCCCCGGCTTCGAGACCGGCGCGAGCGTCATCTCGGCCGCGGGGCAGGCGATCTTCACGTGGCTGCCGCTGCTCTTCGCGGTCGGCATCGCGATCGGCTGGGCGAAGAAGTCCGACGGCACCACCGCGCTCGCCGCGGTCGTCGGCTACATGGTCATGTACCAGGTGTTCGCGGTCATGTCGCCGATCGTGCTCAAGGGGGTCAAGGACGCGAACGGCGACCAAGCGACGATCAACTTCGGCGTCCTCGGCGGCATCGTGATGGGTCTCGTCGCCGCGGGCCTCTGGCAGCGGTTCCACCGCACGAAGATGCCCGACTTCCTCGGCTTCTTCTCCGGCCGCCGCCTCGTGCCGATCCTCACCGCGGCCGCCGGCCTCGTGATCGCGGTCCTCATGTCGTTCGTCTACCGCTACTTCGACATCGCCCTCACCGCAGCCGGCCAGGCCGTCGCGGACAACGCCGTCATCGGCGGCGGGATCTTCGGCTTCGCGAACCGACTGCTCATCCCGATCGGTCTGCACCAGCTGCTCAACTTCTTCCCGTGGTTCCAGCTCGGCAGCTTCACAGACGCGGCCGGGAACATCGTCCACGGTGACATCCCGCGCTTCCTCGCTGGCGACCCCACCGCGGGGATCTTCCAGACCGGCTTCTTCCCGATCATGATGTTCGCCCTGCCGGCCGGCGCCCTCGCCATCTGGCGGAACGCGAAGCCGCAGAACCGGAAGGTGGTCGGCGCGCTGATGGTCTCCGCTGCGCTCACCTCGTTCGTGACCGGCATCACCGAGCCGCTCGAGTACTCGTTCATGTTCGTGGCCTTCCCGCTCTACGTCATCCACGCGTTCCTCACGGGCACCTCGCTCGCTCTCGTCAACGCGCTCGGCATCCACGACGGGTTCTCGTTCTCGGCCGGTGCGATCGACTACGTGCTGAACTTCGGCAAGGCGGACGGCGCGATCTGGCTCATCCCGATCGGACTCGGCTACGCGGTCATCTACTACTTCCTGTTCTCGTTCGTGATCAAGAAGTGGAACCTCCGCACGCCCGGTCGCGAGGAGGACACGATCGCCGAGAACACGATCGACGCGGCCACGAAGGCCTGATCGGCGCCTTCGCGACCACCACCGGACTGGAGGCGTGGTGCCAGCTGGCACCGCGCCTCCAGTCCGTCGTCTGGCTGTTTCTTCACGCGACTGATTTTGACAACCGTTATCAAGAAGCAGTAACGTCATCGACATGCAGCAGCGTCTCCTCGCCCTCCCGCTCATCGCCGGCGCAGCCGCGCTCGCCCTGTCGGGCTGCGCGACCAGTTCGGCCTCGAGCAACGGGAGTCCGGACGGCACCATCCGGGTGGTCGCGTCGACCAACGTCTACGGCTCGCTCGTCGAGGCCGTCGGCGGCGACGACGTGTCGGTGACGAGCATCCTGGACGACCCCTCGCAGGACCCGCACTCGTTCGAGTCGAGCGCCAAGACACAGCTCGCGGTGTCCAAGGCCGACCTCCTCATCGAGAACGGCGGAGGCTACGACGACTTCATGACCACGCTCGCGGACGCCTCGAACACCAAGGCCGACACGATCAACGTGGTGAAGCTCTCCGGCCTCGACAAGGGTGGCGACACCGAGTTCAACGAGCACGTGTTCTACGACTACCCGACGATGGTGAAGCTCGTGGACGACGTCGCGACCCGCCTGGGCGACCTCGACAGCTCGGCCGCGAGCACGTTCGAGGCGAACGCGAAGACCCTCACCGGCAAGCTCGAGCAGCTCGAGTCGCAGACGGCGTCGCTCAAGACGCAGTACGACGGCGAGAAGGTGGCGTACACCGAGCCGGTCCCGGGCTACCTCTTCGATGCGATGGGGCTCGACAACGTCACCCCGGAGAAGTTCTCGGAGGCGATCGAGGAGGGCGACGACGTCCCCCCGGCCGCCCTCAACGACACCCTCGAGCTGTTCAGCAGCAAGACCGTGAAGCTCCTCGCCTACAACGAGCAGACGTCGAGCCCGGAGACCGAACAGGTCAAGAAGGCGGCCGACCAGGCCGGTGTGCCGGTGGTCGGTGTCACGGAGACGCTCCCGAAGGGGGATGATTACGTCTCGTGGCAGCAGGCGAACATCGACGCGGTGAAGGCGGCGCTGGCGAAGTGACCGTCGCGACACCCGAACGGACCGCCGCTGCACCGCGCAGTGGCGGTCCTGCCGTGCTCGCGCTCCGCGACGCCGCACTCTCCTACGGCGCGCGGAAGCTCTGGGACGGACTCGACCTCGACGTCGCGCCGGGGGAGTTCGTCGCGGTGCTCGGACCGAACGGTGCGGGCAAGACCTCGCTGCTGCGGACCGTCCTCGGCCAGCAGGCGCTGACGAGCGGCAGCATGTCGTTCCTCGGGCAGCGCGTCCGCCGCGGTCACCGGCGAATCGGGTACATCCCGCAGCAGCGGCTCATGGAGGCCGGCACCCCGCTCCGCGCGCGGGACATGGTCGCGCAGGGCGTCACGGGCCACCGGTGGGGCATCCGTCCGGCCTCGCGGACCGACCGTGCCCGGGTCGACCGGATCCTCGACGAGGTCGGGGCGACCGCGTTCGCCGACGCCCCGGTCGCCGAGCTCTCCGGCGGCGAGCAGCAGCGCACGCGCGTCGGGCAGGCGATCGCGGCCGACCCTGCGCTCCTGCTCTGCGACGAGCCGCTCATCTCGCTCGACCTGCGGCACCAGCGCGGCGTGACCGAGCTCATCGACCGCCAACGTCGGCAGCAGGGAGCCGCCGTCCTGTTCGTCACGCACGACGTCAACCCGATCCTCGACGTCGTCGACCGGGTGCTCTACATCGCCGGCGGCCGCTTCCGGATCGGTGCCCCGGACGAGGTGCTGCGCGCGGACGTGCTGAGCGACCTGTACGGCACGCCCGTCGACGTCGTGCGCACGATGGGACGCATCGTGATCGTCGGTGCGAACGAGGCTGCGCACGACCACCACTGCGACCCGGACCCGCACGCGCCGAACACGGACGAGGGGCGGATCTGATGGACGTGTGGTCGCAGGTCTTCTCCTTCCAGGACTACGGCGAGCTCCTCGTGCTCGTGCAGAACTCGATCTGGGCGGGCGCCGTGCTCGGGATCGTCGGCGGGCTCATCGGCCCGTTCGTCGTCGCCCGGAACATGCCGTTCGCGGTGCACGGCATCTCGGAGCTCTCGTTCGCCGGCGCCTCGGCGTCGCTGCTCCTCGGGGTCAACGTCGTCACGGGCTCCCTCGTCGGGTCGGTGATCGCCGCGCTGCTCATCGGCGTGCTCGGCTCACGGGCCCGCGAGCGCAACTCGATCATCGCCGTGCTCATGCCGTTCGGACTCGGGCTCGGCATCCTCTGCCTCGCGCTCTACAGGGGCCGCGCGGCGAACAAGTTCGGCCTGCTGACCGGGCAGATCGTCTCGGTGGACAATCCCCAGCTGACGTTCCTCATCGTCATCGCCGCGATCGTCGTCGCCACGCTGCTCGTCATCTGGCGACCGCTGATGTTCTCCTCGGTCGACCCCGACGTGGCGGCCGCCGCGGGGATCCCGGTGCGGACGCTCGCGATCGTGTTCATGCTCGCGCTCGGGCTCGCCACCGCGGTGTCGGTGCAGATCGTCGGGGCGCTGCTCGTGCTCTCGCTGCTCGTCACGCCGGCTGCCGCGGCGCTCCGCCTGAGCTCGCACCCGGTCGTCGTGCCGGTGCTGTCGACGGTGTTCGCCGTCACGAGCGTCGTCGGCGGCATCCTGCTCGCCCTCGGTGGCGGCCTGCCGATCAGCCCCTACGTGACGACCATCTCCTTCGCCATCTGGGTGGTGTGCCGCGTCGTCGGAGCGCGGAAGGACAAGCGTGGACGTGACCGCGTCGCACGACGCGAGCGGAGCGGCGGAGGCGATCCGGGCCTCCAGGCAGATGGTGCCGGAGCAGTAGATGGTGCCGGAGCAGCGACGAAGATCGGAGTCAGTGCGTGAACGCCGTGCAGAAGCCCAAGCGGAACACCTGGCAGCGTGAGGCCGTCCGCGGCGCACTCGACTCGACCGAGGGGTTCGTGAGCGCACAGGCGCTCCACCAGCACCTCCGGGAGGGCGGGTCCACGATCGGGCTCGCGACCGTCTACCGGGCGCTCGCCGACCTGGCGTCCGAGGGCGACGCGGACTCGCTGCAGCAGGACGGCGAGTCGCTCTACCGCGCCTGCACGACGGACAAGCACCACCATCACCTCATCTGCCGGAACTGCGGGCGTACCGTGGAGATCGAGGCGGATCCGGTCGAGCAGTGGGCACAGGAGGTCGCCGCGCAGCACGGCTTCACGAACGCGAGCCATGTCGTGGACATCTTCGGCGAGTGCGCAGCGTGCACCGCGGAGCGGTCGGGCGCGTAGCCTGCGCGGCATGCACGTGATCCTGGTACCCGGGTTCTGGCTCGACGCGAGTGCGTGGGACGACGTCGCTCCGGTGCTGGTCGAGGCCGGCCACTCGGTGCAGGCCGTGACCCGTGCGGGCGACTCGCTCGACGAGCAGGTGGCGTCGCTCGTCGCGGTGCTCGACGAGGTCGCGACGGCTGACGAGCCGGTCGTGCTCGCGGGCCACTCCGGCGCCGGGCCGGTCGCGTACATGGCGGCGGACCAGCGGCCAGCGCTCGTCGCGCACCTGCTCTACGTCGACACGTTCCCCGGCCCCGAGGGCGGCTGCGTGAACGACGAGCTGCCCGTGGTCGACGGGGCCGTGCCGCTGCCGTCGTGGGACGTCTGGGAGGCACCGACGCTCCGCGGGATGACCGACGAGGTGCGGGAGCGGTTCGAGCGCATCGCGATCCCCGAGCCGGCGTCCCTGCCCTCGGACCCGTTCCACTACTCGGACGCTGCTCGGCACACGATCCCCGCGACGGTGATCTCGTGTGAGATCCCGGCGACCGACCTCGCGCAGATGGTGAACGACCACCAGGCGTGGGCGGCCGAGCTCGTCGCGACGGAGGAGCTCACGATCGTGGGGCTCGAAACCGGGCACTGGCCGATGTTCACGGCGCCACGGGAGCTCGGCGAGCTCATGGTGCAGGCGCTCGCACCGAAGCCGACCGACGGACCGTAGGCGGGCCGCGGGCTCCGGCGGGAGCCGGGGGCTGCGCTGGGCTGAGGTCGGTCGCACGACGCGCCGCCAGCGTTCCACCGTGGTCGCACGAAGTGTCGCCCGGGCGGGACGTGAGCGGCACGTCCTGCGACCAACGCCGACCCACGAACGCCACCAGCCTTCGCCCTCCCCGCGCACGAGACGGACCGCAGCCGCGCGCGCCGGACCCGCACCGTGCCTCCAGGCCGACGCGGGCACGCCCGCACCACCCGTCCCGGCTTGCGACACGCCCGACGCTCGCGTAACGTTGTCCTCTGGTCCTCCGCGCCCGCGCGGAGAACAGCTCGTTCCAAGCCCTCCGACCGTCGCGAACGCCGCGGTCGCGCGGTGTCCGACGGCCCTTCGACAGGGTCAGCGGGCCTGGGCGGTGCGCACAACCCCCTCGCCGGTCCCCGGACCAGCGCGTGCGCACCAGGCAAGTGACCTTGGGTGCGGTCGTCCGACCGCACGGTACTCAGGAGGAAACCATGGCAGCAGTGTGCCAGGTGACCGGCGCCACCCCCGGCTTCGGTCACAACATCTCGCACTCGCACCGCCGGACGAAGCGCCGCTTCGACCCGAACGTGCAGAAGAAGACGTACTACGTGCCCTCGCTTCGTCGTAACGTCACGCTCACGCTCAGCGCAAAGGGCATCAAGGTGATCGACGCACGCGGCATCGAGTCCGTCGTGAAGGATCTCCTCGCCCGTGGGGAGAAGATCTGATGGCGAAAAAGGGTCAGGACATCCGTCCGATCATCAAGCTCCGCTCCACGGCGGGCACCGGGTTCACCTACGTGACCAAGAAGAACCGTCGCAACAACCCGGACCGTCTCGTGCTGAAGAAGTACGACCCGGTGGTCCGCAAGCACGTCGACTTCCGTGAGGAGCGCTAAGCATGGCGAAGAAGAGCAAGATCGCGAAGAACAACCAGCGCGCCGAGGTCATCGCGCGCTACGCCGAGCGTCGTCTCGAGCTGAAGAAGGCCCTCGTGGACCCGAACGGCACCGACGAGTCGCGTGAGGCTGCCCGCGTCGGCCTGCAGAAGCTCCCGCGCGACGCGTCGCCGGTGCGCTACCGCAACCGCGACGCCATCGACGGTCGCCCCCGTGGCCACCTCGGTGAGTACGGCATCAGCCGTGTCCGCTTCCGCGACATGGCCCACCGTGGCGAGCTCCCCGGCATCACGAAGAGCTCCTGGTAAGCATCCGCTTCCCGTCGGACGCCCCGTCACCCGTTGGTGGCGGGGCGTTCGTGTTCCCTCGGCGGGAGCCGGTGTCCCCCTCGGTGGGACGCCGGGTGTGCTCGGCCGGACCGCCGGGTTCGCTCGGCAGGGCCTGTGAGCGGGGTACACGGGTCGTCACATCGGCCACATCTGCCCCGTCAGACCCGCGACAGGCCCGGAAATCCGGGCGAGTCGGCCGGAAACGCCCTGGGTGGCTGGTAGGTTCGACCCCGGTTCCACGGGCATCGCGCCTGATGGCCCGACCGATACCGAAGAAGTCCGAGGAGGACATCCAATGGCTGACAAGTCCCTGAACCGTACCGAGCTCGTCGCTGCCGTCGCGCAGGAGTCCGGCCAGAGCCAGGCCACCGTGAACGGCGTCGTCGACGCGCTGTTCAGCGTCGTCTCGAGCTCGGTTGCCGACGGCACCAAGGTCACGATCCCCGGCTGGATCGCCTTCGAGAAGACCCACCGCGCCGCTCGCACGGGCCGCAACCCGCAGACGGGTGAGGCCATCGAGATCGCCGCGAGCGACTCGGTCAAGGTCAGCGCCGGCTCGAAGCTGAAGGCCGCTGTCAAGTAAGACGGTTCTGCTGGTGGGAGGGACGGCTGCGGCCGTCCCTTTCGCATGTCCGCCCCTCCACCGGCCTGGAGGCACGGATCACCGCCCACAGGTCGCCGCGGCGGATTCTGTGGCCGGGTGGGCAACGCCTAGGCTTGTCGGGTGAACCGGATCGCGCGCACCATCGGCCCCGCCGTGCTGCTGCTCGCCGCGTTCTTCTCCCTGTTGGTCGCGCTGGTGATCGGTGGGGGAGCGAACCCCGCGCTGATCGCCGACCCCGGCGCGGTCGTGCGCTTCGGACTGCCGATCGCGCGCGTCGTGGTCGACCTCGCCGCAGCGGCCACCATCGGCGGGCTCGCCCTGACGACGATCGGGCTCTCGCGCACCGCTCCGGAGTGGGACCGCGCGATCGACGTCGCTGCCGCCTCCGCCGGGCTCTGGACGGTGTCGAGCGTCGTCGCGACGTTCTTCACGTTCCTCAGCGTCGCGGGGTCGCAGGTCTCGCTCGACGAGCAGTTCGGGCAGTCGATGGGGGTGTTCCTCACCGGGACGGACCTCGGGCTCGCCTGGCTCGTGACGGTCCTCGTCGCCGCCTCGGTCACGGTGCTCTGCTTCGCCGTACGGGCGCGGGGCATGGTCGCCCTCACCGCCGGGGTCGCGATGATCGGCCTCGTCCCGCTCGCGCAGCAGGGGCACGCCGCCGGCACCGCGAGCCACGACGCCGCGGTCACCGCGCTCGGGCTGCACCTCGTCGGTGCTGCGCTGTGGGTCGGCGGACTCGTGATGGTCGTCCTCGTCCGCCCGGTCCTCGGCGGAGATCGGCTGCCGCTCGTCGTCGGCCGGTACTCGAGCATCGCGCTCGGGTGCTTCGTGCTCGTCGCGGTCTCCGGGACGGCATCGGCGCAGATCCGGGTCGGGACGTACCCGAACCTGCTCACGCCGTACGGCGTCCTCGTGCTCGTCAAGATCGCCGCCATCGTCGCGATGGGGCTCATCGGTGTGGTCCAGCGGCAGCGGACCATCCGCTCCCTGACCGTTCGGCCCGAGCGCAGCCGTGCGTTCTGGGCGCTCGTCGTGACCGAGCTCGCGGTCATGGGTGTCGCGTCCGGGTTCGCCGCGGCACTCGGCCGGACCGCCACCCCGACGGACCAGATCGCGCTGAGCAAGACGACCGACCCGACACCGGCCGAGCTGCTCACGGACGACCCGCTCCCGCACGCTCCGGGCGCATGGGGCTGGTTGGCGTCGTGGAACATCGACCTCTTGTGGCTCATGGCGGCCGTCCTGCTCGCCGCGACGTACGTGGCCGGGGTGGTCCGGCTGCGTCGACGCGGAGAATCCTGGCCCGTCCGACGCTCGATCGCTGCGGGCATCGCCGTCGTGTGCCTCGTGGTCGCGACCTCGGGGTCGCTCCACACCTACGACCGTTTCCTCGTCTCCGCGAACGTCGGCGCCCACGTGCTCCTCGGACTCGTCGTCCCGGCGCTCGCCTGGGCAGCCGCGCCCGTGCAGCTCGTCCGCGCGGCGGTCCACCCTCGTCGTGACGGCAGCACCGGCGTCCGGGAGTGGACCGACGTCCTCGTCGACAACGCCGTCGTCCGGTACCTCGTCCAGCCGTTCCCCGCGTTCCTCCTGCTCGCGGGCATCTGGTGGGCCTTCTTCGACAGCCAGGCGCTGCGGTGGTCCGTGAGCGACCCCACCGG
This sequence comes from Curtobacterium luteum, assembly GCF_001475545.1. Taxonomy (GTDB): domain Bacteria; phylum Actinomycetota; class Actinomycetes; order Actinomycetales; family Microbacteriaceae; genus Curtobacterium; species Curtobacterium luteum_A. The sequence goes on from NZ_LDQC01000002.1 coordinate 32,507, forward strand.
ACGCACGGTCATCGACGCGGTGTTCCTGCTCGTCGGGCTCGTCGCGGTGCCCGGGCTGCTGACCCCGGTCGCGGCGGGAGCACAGCGGGCGTCGTGGTCCGCGGCCGTCGTCCGGATCGTCGGCGGCATCGTGGTCGCGGCGGGTCTCGTCTCGCTCGGCATCGCGATGCAGGGGCCGCTCGGGCTCCTGCAGGCGTCGTGGTTCGGCGCGATGGGCCGGACGTGGGGGACCGAGCCGTCCGTCGACCAGGCGCGCGCCGGCACGGTGCTCGTCACGTCCGGGATCGCGGTCGTGGTGCTCGTCGTCGTGGTGGTGCTCGTGCGGCTGCGGCTGGACGCGGCTGTGACGGAGACCGGAGCGCCGACGGACGCCGGAGCCGAGGCATCGGTCGCGCCGGCTGACTCCTCGCTGTCGCGCACCGTGGCGGACGACGCGACTCGTGGTGTCGGAGGGCGACGTCCGTCTGCGGGTGCGACGTCCCGGGCTTCGGCTGTCCTGGACAGCGACCCCGACGACTTCGACGACGCGAGCGACGACAGCGAACCCGGTCACGCGCCCGGCGGGGGCGACGTGGCGGGGGCGACCCGGGCCTCCCGGCCGAGCAGCGGCCACGGGGCGGACGCGCCGTGACCGTCGAGCTCAGCGCCGAACAGCGCGCCGTCTTCGACTACATCGAGCACACCCGCGACCACGTCTTCATCACCGGACGCGCCGGGACGGGCAAGTCGACCCTCCTGAACCACCTGTCGTGGAACACCGAGAAGCAGGTCGTGATCTGCGCGCCGACCGGCGTCGCCGCGCTGAACGTGGGCGGCCAGACGATCCACTCGCTGTTCCGGTTGCCGATCGGTCTCATCGCCGATGCCGAGCTCCGGCAGGGACCGGACACCCGGAAGCTCCTCAACACGATCGACACCCTCGTGATCGACGAGGTCTCGATGGTGAACGCCGACCTGCTCGACGCCATGGACCGGTCGCTCCGCAAGGCCCGCGGGCGCCAGTTCGAGGCGTTCGGCGGCGTGCAGGTCGTCATGTTCGGCGACCCGTACCAGCTCCCGCCGGTGCCGGGCGACGGCGACGAGCGCGCGTACTTCACCGACCACTACCGGTCGATGTGGTTCTTCGACGCGAAGGTCTGGCTCGAGGCCGAGCTGCACATCGTCGAGCTCGCGACCGTGCACCGGCAGCGCGACGACGCCTTCGCGGCGATGCTCACCGCCGTGCGGCACGGTCGGGTGACCGCGGACATCGCCGGGCAGCTCAACACCGCGGGAGCACGGCCGGCGCCCGACGACGCGATCACGCTCGCGACGCGGAACGACACCGTGGCACGCATCAACAAGGCGGCGCTCGACCGGCTGCCCGGGAAGGTGAAGACCGCCCGGGCCGACGTCAACGGCGACTTCGGCGGGCGGAACTTCCCCGCGGACGAGGCCCTCGAGCTGAAGCCCGGGGCGCACGTGATGTTCCTCCGCAACGACCCCGACCAGCGCTGGGTGAACGGCACGCTCGGTGTCGTGACCACGATCCGCGACACGGTGTGGGTCGACGTCGACGGGGAGTCGTTCGAGGTCCAGCCGTCCGTGTGGGAGAAGTTCAAGTACTCCTACGACCCGGACAAGAAGGAGCTCAAGAAGGACACCGTGGGGGAGTTCCAGCAGTTCCCGCTCCGGCTGGCCTGGGCGGTGACGATCCACAAGTCGCAGGGCAGTACCTACGACCGCGCCGTGGTCGACCTCGGCAACCGGGTGTTCAGCGCCGGGCAGACGTACGTCGCGTTGTCGCGGCTGACCTCCCTCGAGGGGCTGTACCTGACCAGACCGTTGCGTCCGCAGGACATCATCGTGGACCTCGACGTCCGGCGGTTCATGTCCGAGGCGCCTCGCGTGGTCGCGACCGAGCTCGAGGCGCCGGAGCCGGCCGACGGCTGAGGCCGGTCCGGGCCGGTTCGGACGCCGGCGCCCGGTGCGGTCTGCGTTCGCGCCCCGCGCCCGGTGTGGTTCGCGTTCGCACAACCGAAGTCCGTCCGAACCACGTCGATCGGCGGCGCGGATCGTCGTTGGTCGTGCGCAGCCAGCGGTGGCCGTGCGCCCGGACGCGACGACGCCCCGCCGACCACGCGGGTCGACGGGGCGTCAGGAGCGCGGAGCGTCAGCCGTGGGCGGCCTCGGCACGCAGGGCGTCGAGGTCGTCGCGGTCGGCGCGGAGCGCGCGGAGGTTCTCGCGGTCGGCAGCGAGCGCGGTGAGGAGCAGCACGAAGCCGACGATCGCGTTGAAGCCGTTGTCGACCGCGTTCAAGGCGAACACGTTGGCCGAGGTGTTCATGAAGAGGAGGCCGTAGAGCGCGAGGACGAGCAGGACGACGCCGGCGAGGAGGTTCAGGTTGCGCGACCCGATCGTGGTCCCGAGGCCACCGATGAGCATCGCAGCGGCGAGGAGCGTCCAGACGAGGCACAGTGCCGGGTTCACGAGGAAGACGCCCCAGAGGTAGCCGCCCTCGTTGCCGAAGAAGGCGTGGCCGCCCTCACCCGCGAAGAAGAAGCCCAGGATGCCCCAGATCGCCAGGATCGCGCCGACGGTCAGGGCCAGGCCCCGGTTCGGAGAAGCGGTGATGCCCGGTTCCTTGACTGCCACTTCGGTCTCCTCCTCGTACACGGCGGGCGACGAGTACGCCAGCGCGTTGCCAGCAGGTCGTCGTTCCGCGGCGTTCCCAGCGTTCGACCTGCTCGTCAACGGTATCGTGTCGGACCCCGACCGACCGAATCGGGCGGCCTGCCCGCCTCCGTCCGCAGGACGCCCGCGGAAGCGGCCGACGAGCCGGACGACGGCTCCTGCCAGCAGCACCCCGAGGAGGACAAGACCGGTGACGCGAACACCTCTGCCAGGCCCCGTCGTCTCGCGGCGGGGACGGTGGGCGCTGCTCGCGGTTCTCGGGTTCGTGATCGTGCCTCTCGTGTACGCGGTCGCCGTCCTGACGCCGCTCGGCCAGCGGGCGGAGGACGCTGCGCTCGGCGGCGTCCGGGAGTCCGACCTGTTCGGGTCGGACACGGCACTCAACGTGATCTCGGTGCCGGTGATCCTGTTGCTCGTCGTCGTGATGGTCGCCGTCGCGTTCGCCCGGCGACGCCTGGCGGTGGGGCTCGGAGCCGGGGTCGTCGTGCTCGCGTCGGCAGCGACCTCGACGCTCGTCAAACATATCGCCGTGCGCCCGGAGATCGCCCAGTCGACGACGCCGAACTCGTTCCCGTCGGGGCACGCGACGATCGCCCTGGCCGCGCTGTTCGGTGTGCTCATGGTCACGCCCCGGCGGTTCCGGCCCGTCGTGACCCTCGTCGGCGCCGCCTACGCCGTCTTCGTCGCGAACCAGACGGTCGTGTACGGATGGCACCGGGTGAGCGACATCGTGGGGGCGAGCGCGATCGCCTTGTTCTGGGCGGCGTTCGTCCGGGCCGTCGGACCCGTCGTCGACCGCGGGGTCCGCGGCGACCGAGACGGTGCCGTGGGGCTCCGCCGGGTGGTGTCGGTCGTGCTCGTCGTCGCGGTCGGCGTCGCGCTCGCGGTGGCGATCGCGGCGCTCGTCGGCGCACTCGGTGGCGGAGCCCACGACCACGCGGCGATCCTCCTCGCCGGCAGGCTCGCCTCGAGTGCGAGCGTCGTCGCGGTCGTCGCGACCGTGTGGTTCGCGGACGGCATGCACCCGCGGCCCGTGCAGCAGTCCTCCTGACGGTCGTCCCCCGGGCGCCGCACGTCGGCAGTCCTTCTCCTGTTCCTCGTCGAACGGTGTCCACGAGCGTGCTGTCGCGCACGCCGGACAGCGTGCCGTCGCGCACGCCGGACAGAAGGAGGAACATGCACACACGCATCACGGGTGGCGCGATCATCGCCACGGTGCTCGTCGGAGGAGCACTCGTGGCGCCCACCGCCGCCTCAGCCGCCACCCAGGCCCCGGCCGTGTCGCAGGGCGCGGTCGTCCCGGCGGGACCGAGCATCACCGTCGACACGCCGTCGACCTTCACGCCGTACAGCAAGGTGACGATCGGGGGGACTGCGACGCCCCGATCGGACGTGTACCTCGACGTGCCCGGGATGCAGGTCTCGGTCCGGCTCCGCTCCGCCGCAGACGGCAGCTGGTCGTACGCGCTGCCGCGCGTCGCGTCCGGCAACCTCGGCGGCAACAGCGCCGTCGTCGTCACCCCGACGGGGCAGTACGCCGAGACGTCGTTCGCCCTGCGTGGAGCCTGGCCCGCCCCGGACCACCCGGAGGCCGCGTTCCGCCCGGTCGTCGTGACCACGGCGGAGCGCACCGGGCCGGGGTCCGCCCACGTCAGCGGTACGGCCACTCCCGGCGCCGTCGTGATCGTGCAGGCGCACGGTTGGGCCCAGGGTGTCGTCACCGCTGCAGCGGACGGGCAGTGGTCGGTCGACCTCGAGACCGCGACGTTGCCCGGCGAGGGCTCCTGGTGGACCACCTCGGTCTCCCAGATCCACGACGCCGGCCTGTCCGAGACCGACTTCGTCATCGCATCCTGACCGACCGTCGATCGAGAGGAACACTGATCATGCCCTTCACCACCACCACGCTCGCGAGCTCCGCGCTCGCCGTCGGGATCGCGTTCAGCGGTTCGACCGGGACTGCGCCGGGGGCCCCTGAGCCGCCGACCGTCACCGTGCCACCGACCTCCGTGACGGCGCCCGCCGCCGTCGAGGCCCCGACGATCGCCTCGCTCCTCGTCCCGACCAGCGGGTCCGGTCCGGTCGACGTCGTCGGTCGGGGCCTCCCCGGTGCGACGGTCGAGGTGACCTACCGCGGAGTGACCGTCTCGACGGTCGCCGGCGCCGAGGGCACACGCTTGGCCGGAGTCTGGACCACGCACCTGCCCGGCGGAGGAGCGTACGACTTCCGCGAGGTCCTGACGGCCGTGCAGATCGTGGACGGCGTCCGGTCGGCCCCGGTCACGTACGAGCCCTGAGCGACCGCGAGGCGGAGTGCTGTCGGACCCGACGGCACTCCGCCTCGTCGGAGTGCGGCCCTGGCCGGTCGACCCGACCGGCGCCGAGGGAGATGCCGCGCCACACCGCGCCGCGCCACACCGCGCCACGCCACACCGCGCCACACCGCGCCGGGCCACACCGCGCCGCGCCACACTGGCTGAGCGCGACCCTGCTCTCGTTCCCGGCACTGCGCTCGGCGATGCCGGGTGCGCCGCCGATCGGGAGGACGCTCGACTTCGTGTTCCTGTTCCCGTGCCCGGCCCTCGTGGCGATCATGTTCGTCTGGACGGGCGCCCACCTGCTGTGGCGCGAGTCGCGGGTGCTGCGGGTCCGCACGATCGAGGACGACGCCTGACCGAGTGGTTGCGACCCGGCGCGGCGCACTGACGTGCCGCGTCCGTCGGCCGGAGGACGGGACGTCTCCGGCGAGGAGCACCGGCGACTGGCGGGAATGTCCTGGCGTGCGGTACGTTGTACCCGGCAAGTCGATGCAAACGCATCGAAACAGCGAAGGGCAGCACACCATGCAGTTCGGGATCTTCACCGTCAGCGACGTCACGACCGACCCCACCACCGGGACGACCCCGGACGACACCCAGCGCGTCCGCGACATCCTCACGATCGCCGAACACGCCGACCAGGCCGGGCTCGACGTCTTCGCGACGGGTGAGCACCACAACCCGCCGTTCGTCGCGTCGAGCCCGACGACGATGCTCGGGTACCTCGCCGGGCGCACGAAGCACATCACGCTCTCGACGTCGACGACCCTCATCACGACGAACGACCCCGTGCGCATCGCCGAGGAGTACGCGATGCTCCAGGTCATCTCCGACGGTCGCATGGACCTCATGATGGGCCGCGGCAACACCGGCCCCGTCTACCCCTGGTTCGGGCAGGACATCCGCCAGGGCGTCAACCTCGCGATCGAGAACTACGCGCTCGTCCGCCAGCTCTGGGAGAACGACGTCGTCAACTGGCAGGGCAAGTTCCGTACTCCGCTGCAGGGCTTCACCTCGACACCGCGTCCGCTCGACGGCGTCCCGCCCTTCGTCTGGCACGGCTCGATCCGCACCCCGGAGATCGCCGAACAGGCCGCGTACTACGGCGACGGCTTCCTCCACAACAACATCTTCTGGCCGATCCAGCACACCGAGCAGATGGTGGGCCTCTACCGCCAGCGCTTCGAGCACTACGGGCACGGTCGCGCGGACCAGGCGATCGTCGGCCTCGGTGGGCAGTTCTTCGCGCGGAAGAACTCGCAGGACGCGATCGACGAGTTCCGCCCGTACTTCGACAACGCCCCGGTCTACGGTCACGGGCCCTCGATGGAGGACTTCACCACGCAGACCCCGCTCACGGTCGGCTCGCCCCAGCAGGTCATCGACCGGTACGCGACGATGAAGGACCACGTCGGGCACTACCAGCGCCAGCTGTTCCTCGTCGACCACGCCGGTCTGCCCCTGAAGACGGTCCTCGAGCAGATCGACATCCTCGCGGAGGACATCGTCCCGGAGCTGCGCAAGATCAACGACGAGGGGCGCCCGGCCGACGTGCCGTCCGACCCGCCGTCGCACGCGGACCGCGTGGCCGCGGCCATGGCCGCCGGTACGGCGGGCAGTGACCACGTCGCCGCGGAGGACGAGTGGACGGGCGCGTCCGTCTGATCGCGTGACCTCCTGACGGCCTGGAGGCGCGGTGCCAGCTGGCGCCGCGCCTCCAGGCCGTCGCCCGGTCGCGTCCCGTGACCGGCGCTCCCGGGTCCCGTGGTGAGCGACGGCTGTCGCGACGAGGAGCCCGAGAAGTGTCGCCTACGCCGAGTCCCGTGTCGCTCGGACCGAGTCGCTCGCCGGTCGCGCGGGCACGAGCTTCAAGCCCACGACGCAGCCGACGATGCCGGCGATGAAGAGCAGCCGGAGGAACGTCACCGGCTCCGCCCCCGTCACCATGCCCCAGAGCACGGTCAGGACGGCACCGGTCCCGGTCCACACCGCGTACGCCGTGCTGATCGGGATGTGCCGCAGGACGTACCCGAACGCTCCGAGGCTCACCGCGATCGTCGCCGCGAAGACCAGGCTCGGCCCGAGCCGCGTGAACCCGCGGCCCTCGCCGAGCGCGGTCGCCCACACGGTCTCGAGCGCGGCGCTGACGAACAGGACCACCCAGGCCACGTCAGCTCACCACCTTGAGGCCGACGACGCAGGCCACGAGCCCGAACACGAGGGCGAGTCGGCCGAAGGACGCGGCCTCCTGTCGACGGAGCACCGCCACGACGACGGTCAGCGACGCTCCGATCCCGACCCACACGGCGTAGGCCGTACCGACCGGGATGGCCGTCATGGCGTACGCGAGGCCCAGCATGCTGAGCGCCATGCCGGCGACGAAGACGATGGTCGGCACGACGCGCTTGAAGCCGTTCGACGCGCTCAGTGCGGTGGCCCAGACGGCTTCGAGCACGCCGGACAGCACCAACACGACCCACGTCATCAGTGCTCCCTCCGGATAGTCGCACAACTGTACGACAAAGAAGGTAGCACAGTCGTGCGAGCATGGCCCCGTGGCCAGGAGCATCGACGTCGGGGAGCGACGGCGCCTCGTGTCGGACGCCGCGGCTCGGGTACTGGCCCGCAACGGTCTCGGCGCGCTGAGCGTCCGGGGCGTGGCTGCCGAGGCCGGGCTGCCCCCGTCGACCGTCCGGTACGTGTTCCCCACGCAGGCGAGCGTCCGGACGCACGCGCTCGAGACCGTGTTCGATGCGACCACCCGCCGCGTCGACGCGGTGCCCGACACCTTGCCGGACCGCGAGCGAGCTCGCCGGATCCTGCTCGAGCTGCTGCCGCTCGACGAGGAGCGGCTCGTCGAGCTCGACGTGTACCTCGCCCTCGGCAACGCGGCCCTGACCGACCCGGAGCTCCGGCCGGCGCTCGACCGGGTCGTGTCCGACATGCAGGAGTGGACCGCACGCATCGTGCACCTGGTCGGGGTGCCCGAGGCCGAGCGGGCGTACGAGGCACGACGTCTCCACGCCCTCATCGACGGGCTCGCGATGCACGTCTCGCGACTGGCACCGGGGGAGTCCGCGGACTGGGCGATCGAGGTCCTCGACCGGCACCTCGACGGGCTCGCCGCGCGCTGACGAGCCGGCCGTCGTCGACGTCGCCTATCCTTGCGCAGGTGACGCGAGCGACCGCCACGGCCACGATCCCGGCCCCCACCCGGAGCCTCACCGGCCCGGGCCTCGTGCTGCTCGCCGTCGTCGTGCTCCTCGGCGTCCGGATCGTCTCGCCGAGCGTCGGGTCAGCCGGCCTGCCCGACGTCGTGCAGGACTTCCTGACGCTCGCGATCAGCGTCGTCGTCGAATCCCTGCCGTTCGTCGTGCTCGGCATCCTGCTGTCGATCGTCGTCGAGGTCTGGGTACCCGTCGGCGTGCTCGAACGGATCCTGCCGCAGCGTGCGGTTCCCCGTCGTGCGGTGATCTCCCTCATCGGGATGCTCTTCCCGGTGTGCGAGTGCGGCAACGTCCCCCTCGCGCGCGGCCTCATGCTGCGCGGGTTCACCCCCGCCGAAGCCGTCACGTTCCTGGTCGCCGCGCCGATCCTCAACCCGCTCGTCATCATCAGCACCGCGCAGGCGTTCGGGTGGTCCGGATGGATCCTCCCGGTGCGGATCGTCGGCGGGTTCGTCGTCGCGAACCTCGTGGGCTGGATCGTCGCCGCGCACCGACGCCCGGCCGACCTGCTCCTGCCCGCGTTCGAGGCCCGTTGCCGCGCGACCGTCGGGGCACCTCGCTCCCGGAACCGCTGGCGGGACAGCGCCGCGCAGTTCGGCGGTGAGACGGCGACGATGATGCCTGCCCTCTTCGTCGGCGCCGGACTGGCCGCGGCGATCCAGGTCGCCGTGCCCCGCTCGACGCTCGTCGCGATCGGTGCGAACCCCGTGCTCTCCGTCGGCGCGATGATGCTCCTGGCGATGACGGTGTCGCTCTGCTCGAACGTCGACGCCTTCTTCGCCCTGTCGTTCGCGTCGACGTTCCTGCCCGGGTCGATCACGGCGTTCCTCATCATCGGTCCGATCATCGACGTCAAGATGATCGCCCTCCTCCGCACGACGTTCCGCGCACGCTTCCTCGTGCTGCTCGCCGTCGTCTGCGTCCTGTTCGCCGCGACCGTCGGGTTGGTGATGAATGTCCTCGTCTGAGTCGACGGCGCCCGCCGCCCTGGGCCTCGGGTCCGTCCTCGCGGTCGCGCTGTGCACGCTCTGGCTGGCGCTGGTCGGGCACCTCGACCTCTACATCAACCCGCGGTACGCGGTCTTCACGATCGTGCTCGCCGCGCTCGCCGTGCCGGCGGCGGTCGCCGGGCTCGTCGTCGTCGCGCGCGGCCACGGGCACTCGCACGGCGACGAGGCGCCAGGCGGCGGCCACACGCACGACGACGAGGCGGCCGACGGTGCACGCACGACCGGGGGGACGGCAGCGCGAGCGCGCGACCGCGGCGGTCGGCCGGGAGGCGCGGGCCGCCGCACACGCGCCGTCCTCGGCTGGGCAGCGGCGGCCGTCACGGTCGGGGTCACCGTCGCCATGCTCGTCCTGCCGCCGACGACCCTGTCCGCCCGGACCGCGCAACAGCGGAGCGTCGACGCCGCCACCCTCTCGAACGCCACCGGCACGCAGGGTGTCGCGCTCCTCGGCAGCGACTCCGTGGACACGTCGGACTACGGCGTGAAGGACTGGGCCGCCCTCATCCGCCAGACCACCGACACGAGCGCCCTCGTCGGCAAGCGGGTGGAGCTCACGGGCTTCGTGGTCCCCGCCGGCGACGGCTCGTTCACGCTCACCCGCTTCGTGATCAGCTGCTGCGCGGTCGACGCCCAACCCGTCGGCCTCGGCGTCACCACGAGCGGCGCCGTCCCCGACGCCGACCGGTGGGTCACCGTGCGGGGGTCCCTCGTCGCCAACCCCGACCAGTCCGCCGCCGCCAGGATCGTCGTCAAGGCGTCCTCGGTCCGACAGATCGCGCAGCCGAGTGACCCCTACGAGTACTGACCACGACCGTCGCCCCCGCCGCGACCGCTTCCGCGCCCGGTACGTCGCCGTCACGGTGGTGCTCGTCGTCGTCGGCGCGCTCGCCGCGGTCGTCGGGTCGCAGCAGGGCCCGCGCCTGCGGGACGTCACGTACGACCCCACCGGGCTCGTGTCGAAGCCGGCGCAGCGCGTGATCCTCACGGCGAACCAGGCCCTGCAGCCGGTCCGGGCCGCGGACGTGCGGGTCCGGCCGGCGGCAGCGCACACGGTCACCTCGAGCGGCAACACGATCGCGGTGGAGTTCTCCGGTCCCCTGACGTACGACCGTTCCTACGAGATCGTCGTGGCCGGCGTCCGGGCTCCGGGGCAGTCCTCGACGGGGACCCTCCGCGCCGAGGTCCGGACCGGGAGCACCGACGTCCTCGCGCTCGTGCCCGCCGGGTCGGACGGCGGGAAGGACCGGATCGTCCGACGCTCGCTCGATGCCGGCGGCGCGACGACGGTGTACACCGACACCGGGATCACGGAGTTCGCACGCCTCGGTCGGTCGCTGGTCGTCGTGCGCGATGTCGGCCGGGGCGGGTCGGCCGTCGACGTCGTCCCGCTCAGCGGAGGGGTGCAGGACGACACCGTCCCGGTCGAACACCTCACGCTGCCGACCTCCGCCGGCCGGGTGACCGCCCTGCACGCCGCCGACGACGGCGCTTCGTTCGGTTTCGAGTACGCCGACACCTCGACGGGGCGTTCCGCGGACGTCGGGCTCTACGTGGTCGACATGACCGGGACGCACATGCCGACCGCGATCGCGGCCGACGGGAAGCCGACGACGGGTGCCGTGCCGATGACGGTCGGCCAGTGGGCGTACGTGCCCCGGACCGAGAGCGCCCTCGTCCGCACCAGCGGCGACGACCTCGTGCTCGTCGACATGAGCGGAGCGGCAGCAGCCGTCCGGCTCGGCAGCGCCACCACCCTGCACGGCTTCGTCGGCTCGGGCACCACGGCGGTCGTCGAGACCGGCACCGGCATCGAGTACCTCGACCTGACCGACGGCGCCCGGACACCGGTCGCCACCCCGGCGGGCAGCACCGATGCGCCGTACCTCGGCCGGATCGCGCCGCTCACCGACGCGACCTACCTGCGTGTGGTGGGCACCGTCCGTGCCGACGGGACGCTCGACCAGCGCATCCTCCGTGTCGAGGCGACCCGCGCCTCCCGGCTGGCGGTGACGCTGCCCGCCGATGCGGGCGTCACGGCGGTGTGCCCCTCCCCGAACGGGCAGTTCGCCGCCGTCGTCACCCGGTCGGCCACCAGCGAACTGGTCAGCATCGTCGATGCGACATCCGGCGCGCTCGAGGCGAGCGTCGAGGCGTCCACGGTCGACTGGTGCGGTGCGCTCCCGACGGGCGACGAGGTCGGTTAGCGCCGCCGGAGGGTGTTCTTCGGGTACTCGCCGAAGCGATGCAGGAACTCGCTCGAGAACCTGCCCATGTGGCTGAAACCCCACCGCCGCGCGATGTCGGCGACCGTGGTCTCCTCGGGCGTGGAACGGAGCAGGTCCTCGTGTGCGCGGCGCAGCCGGACCTCGCGGAGGTACTGCATCGGCGTGCGGTCGAGCGCGCGTTGGAAGGACTCCTGCAGGCCACGGACGCTGAGGTCCGCGGCGCGCGCGATGTCCGACACCGTCAGCGGCAGGGCGGCGTGCCCGTGGATGTACTCGACCGCTGCCCGCACCCGCCGGTTGCTCCTGGCGCTGAAGTGGTCGGGCAGCTTCGGTGCCTGGAAGCGGTAGAGCCCGAGGAGTGCCCGGGCGACCCCGCGCTGTGCCTCGTGCCAGGCGAGCGACTCCGGCCCGCCGTCGCGGAACGCGCTCACGGAACCGGAGACCGCCCGTTGCCACTGCCGGATCGCGGCCGCGTCCGGTTCGACCCCGCGCTGGAAGCCGAGCGTGCCGTCGACGAGGTACTGCTCGGCCGCCACGTCGAGCACGAGGTCGCGGCTCAGGTGCACGAGCCGCTGGTCCCAGTCGCGGTACTCCACGTCGAAGCGCTGCTCGATCGGGAAGATCACCGGGACGCCGTGTCGCATGGGGGTCGCGTCACGGTGCGTGTCGACGGTCGCGGTTCCGGAGTCGATCCACTGGACGACGACCTCACCCTCGACGGCGACGTCGCCGCGGAGGTAGCCGTGCATCTGCGAGCGCCTGATGCTCATGCGGTCGTCGCCGATGCCGGCGTACCGGTACCAGTAGTCGTCGTCGATGTGGGCCGAGTACCACTGCTTGCCGGCGTACATCCCGGCGAGGTCGCGGATCGCGGAGTCCGTGTCGCTGCCGGCCACGGACACGAGTGCCGAGGTGGTGGGGGTGCAGGTGGTGGACATCACCCCACTGTCCTCGCGGTGGACCGCTCCGTCGACCTCCCTGCGTGCCGCGGATGACCGCGGCGCGGTCTGCGGATGATCGCGCGGCGCGTCGCGTCCGGCTCGACCAGGCGGAGGGACGGGAGGCGCGCGGCGAGCCCGCCACGCGCCTCCCGTCCCTCGCTCGTGTCAGGCGAGCGTGGCCGCGTCGATCACGAATCGGTAGCGGACGTCCGACGACAGGACGCGCTCGTAGGCCTCGTTGATCTGGTCGGCGCTGATGAGCTCGGTCTCCGGCAGGATGCCCTTCTCGGCGCAGAAGTCCAGCATCTCCTGGGTCTCGCGGATGCCGCCGATCGCCGACCCCGCCCAGCTCAGGCGCCGCGGGATGAGGGCGAACGCCGGGACCTCGAGCGGCTCCGACGGCGCACCGACGTTCACCATCGTGCCGTCGACCTTGAGGAGCCCGAGGTAGGACGCCATCGGGATCTTCGCCGACACCGTGTTGATGATGAGCTCGAACGAGTTCGCGAGCTCGTCGAACGTCTCCGGGTCCTTCGTCGCGTAGTGGGCCGTCGCGCCGTAGCGGAGCGAGTCCTCCTGCTTCGACGTGGTCTGCGACAGGACGGTGACCTCGGCGCCGAGCGCGACCGCGATCTTCACGGCCATGTGGCCGAGGCCGCCCATGCCGATCACGGCGACCTTCGAGCCGGGGCCGACGCCCCAGTGGTGCAGCGGCGAGTAGGTCGTGATGCCGGCGCAGAGCAGCGGTGCGACCTTCTCGATGTCGAGCGACTCGGGCACGCGGAGCACGAAGTCCTCGTTCACGACGATGGCCTGCGAGTAGCCGCCCTGCGTGATGCTGCCGTCGGCCGGGTCGACGCCCGCGTAGGTCTGGATGTTGCCCTTCAGGCAGTACTGCTCCTCGCCCTTGACGCAGTTCTCGCACTCGCCGCAGGAGTTCACCATGCAGCCGACGCCGACGCGGTCGCCGACCTGGTGCTTCGTGACGGCGTCGCCGACCGCGGAGACGTGGCCGACGATCTCGTGACCGACGACCTGCGGGTACTGGATCTCGCCCCACTCACCACGGACGGTGTGGATGTCCGAGTGGCAGATGCCGGCGTAGGCGATGTCGATCTCGACGTCGTTCGGGCCGAGGTCGCGGCGGGTGATGGTGGTCTTGACGAGCGGCTCCGTGGCGGACGGTGCTGCGTAGGCGTTGACGGTGCGCAATGGTCTCCTCGTGGGGTGGGTCGATTGCTGAGGGGGCCGGTTCCGGTCCCTCGGGAACGGGGCCGTCTCCGGTCCCGCGGCAACGGGGACGCGTTCGGCCCCGGACCAGTGTGCTCCTGCGTGCTGCGGGCAGCGTGGTACCGGTGGGGTACCCCTCCTGTGCGCCCCTTCAGACCATCCGGGCGCGTCGCCGGTGCTCAGGCCATCCGGGCGAGGCGGGTGCCGGCGATCGTCGCGAACCGGAGCGGGTCGCGGAGCGCGTCGTCCGGCTCGCCCGTCGTCTGCGTCGCGATCACGGTCAGCGAGGCGGCGGCGGCGAAGGCGACCAGCGGTGCCTCGATCGCCCCGGCGACGAGCATCGCCCGAGCGCCCGGTGCGTGCCGCCCGACGAGTTCGTGCACGACCGAGACCACCTTGCCCGCCGCGCTCTGCCCGTCGAAGCGCCCCTCGCCCGTGACCACGACGTCGGCGCCGTCGAGCAGCTCCGGCAGGCCGAGGACCTCGGCGACCCCGTCCGCGCCGCGCACGAGCGTCGCACCCCACACGAGGAGCCCGAACCCGACGCCACCGGCGGCACCGGCCCCGGGGGTCGCCGGGTCGACGTGGGGGAAGTGTGCGGCGAACGCGGACAGCCGGGCGTCGAACTCGGCCACGCGCTCGGGGACGATGCCCTTCTGGGGCCCGAAGACCGCGGCGGCACCGGTCGGCCCGACGAGCGGCGAGGTGACGTCGGTGAGGACCGTCACACCGTCACGGGGGAGCGGGCGGTCGGCGAGGACGTCGAGCACCGAGGCGCCCCCGTCGGTCGAGGCGCTGCCCCCGATGCCGAGCACGAGCCCCGTCACGCCCGCGTCGAGCGCCGCGGCGATCGCCTCGCCGAAGCCCCGCGAGGTCGCCGTGTCGGGAAGCAGTCTGCCGCCGAGCAACGGCAGGCCGCTCGTCGCCGCGAGCTCGACCACCCCGCGTCCGTCGGGGAGGAGCAGCCACGCGGCCTCGATCGGCGTGCCAGCGGGCCCGGTGACGGTCACGGGCTGTCGGACGGCCCCGGGGATCGCGGAGGCGAACGCGTCGAGTGTGCCCTCACCACCGTCCGCCATCGGCACGAGGACGAGGTCGTCGTCCGGCCGCTCGGTCCGCCAGCCGTCGGCGATCGCCGCAGCCACGGACGCCGCGGTCGCGGTGCCCTTGAACGAGTCCGGAGCCACCACGATGCGCACCCGACCACCGTAGTGGGACGGGCCCGGTCGTCGCGCTCCGGTTCCGATCTGCCGCGTCGCGGTCAGCGGACCAGCGCGAACCGCGGGTGCGGAGCGCCGCCGAGGGCCAGGTCCGCGAGCATCTCGCCCAGCAGCGGCGCGAACTTGAACCCGTGCCCTGAGAACCCGGTCGCGACGGTGAGCGGCCCGCGGCGGTCGATGACGAAGTCCTCGTCGGGCGTCGTGTCGTAGAGGCAGCTGATGAAGGTCGGCCTCGAGGCGTCGACGCCGGGGACGTACCGCGCGACGTACGCCTGCAGGCGCTCGGCCTCCGCGGGCACCGGCGTGGAATCACGGTGGTCGGGGTCGACGACCGGCCCCGTCCCGTGGAAGCCCACCTTCACGCCCTCGCCCGGGGTCAGGAGGCCGTACACGTCGTCGCCCTCCGCCCAGTGCACGAAGCTCGGCCACGCCGCGTCCGGCAGGTGGCTGGGGAAGTGGGCCGGCTGCTCCTGGGTGACGCGGACGGCCGGGAGGCGCGCCCCGCGTCGTTCGAGCAGGTCACCGACCAGGGTGGGGGCCCAGGACCCCGTGGCCGCGATCACCGATCGAGTCCGCATCCGCGCTCCGTCGCTCGTCGAGACCGTCAGCTCGTCCCCGTGGTCCTCGATGCCCGTGACCCGGGTGTCGAAGCGGAAGTCCGCCAGGCTGGTGGCCTCGGCCAGCGACAGGAACACCTCGATCGCCTCGGCCGACCGGATGCGTCCGGCGCTGGCGTGCGCGAGGACGTGCCCCTCGAACGCGATGCCGGGCCAGCGCTCGCCCGCCTGCTCCGGGGTCAGCATCTCGTGTGGGATGCCCGCGTCGGTCAGCGCCGCAGCGATGGCGTCGACCACCTCCGGTCGACCGTGGTCGACCGCGCCGGTCCGGTCGAGGAGCCGCTTGCCCGTCCGCGTCTCGAGTGCGTCCCAGAGCGCGAGCGCCCGGGTCGTCAGTGCCACGTACTCGGCATCGGAGTAGCCCTGCCGGAAGATGCGCGTGGCTCCGTGGGACGAGCCCCGGTCGTGCCCGCGGCCGTGCTGCTCGACGAGGACGACGTGCTCGCCGCGGGCGGTGAGGGCGGACGCCGTCGCCGCTCCGACGACCCCGCCGCCGATGACGATGTGGACCGGTGCGGGCTCGTGGGCGGGCATGGGGCGAGCGTAGTGCGACTCCGTCCGAGGCCGCACGTCCGGGACGGCGCGAGCGGGGCACCTGACTGCGGTGCCGTACCTCGGGATCGTCGCCGCGCTCGCCCGGCGGGGCTGGGCGAGCGCGGGCGTTGGCTGACCCGGGGCCGTCCTCGATCAGCCCGCCGTGGGGGACGGCTCGTCGGGCTCCGGGTGCTCTGCCTGCCAGAGGGCGTCGACGTCCGCGAACTCTCGCGGGAAGCACTGCGTGTCGAAGACGTCGGTGTCGGTCGACGGCGGCGAGACGGAGTACCACGGGCCCGCACCACGGCCGGCCGAGTTCCACGTCCCGTCTGCGTACCAGAGCAGGGGGACGTCACCGATCGGCTGGCCGGCCTGCGCCTGGCACGCGGCGAGCCGGTTGAACGCGGTCCGGTACTCGTCGAGCGTGACGACCCCGTCCGCGGTCTCCGCCTGCTGCTGCGCCGACGCTGCCGCGATCCGCGGGGACCTCGCCCACGAGACCCAGAGCGCGTACCGGTCGGCATCGCCCGCCGCGACCGTCACGGTGGCGTCACCGGAAGTCGGCACCGGCGCCGTTCCCCAGCCGATCCGGTCGGCAGCAGCGTCACCGCGGCCGCAGACCGCTCCCACGACGGGCTCACCGCCGACCTCGACCGACGGTGCGTCACCGTCGGTGCAGGCCCACGCCACCACGACACGGTCGGCCCCGGCCGGGCGGTGCGCGAGCGTGCTGCTCGAGTCCCCGTGGGCGGTCCGGAAGGTCGGTGTCCCGAGCACGGCGCCGTGGTTCACCTCCTCGACCATGTACCTCGCCGTGGTGGACAGCATCGTCTCCACCGCGGCGTCGGGGTCGTTGCCGGGGAGCGCCGCCGCGGTGAGTCCACCGGTGAGTGCACCGCCGACGAGGAACGCCGCGACGACCGCGACGACCGTTCCTCGCGTCGGTCGGCGACGGGGACCAAGAGTCGTCCTGGTCGAGGAGACCTCGCTGACGAGCGCGTCGCGCATCGCGGTCAGGCGGGGAGAGATGTCGTCCTTCACAGTGCGCCTCCGAGGGATTCTGCCGTGCGTGTGTACCGCTGGTGGAGTCGGGCCTTGGCCCGGTGGAGTCGGGACTTGACCGTCCCCGGTGGCACGCCGAGTGCGGCGGCCGCCTCGCGTTCGGTGAGGCCCTCGATGACGCAGAGCGTGAGGACCCGCTGATCAGCCAGGGCGAGCCCCCGCATCGCGGACAGGGCGTCGCCGTCGGTGAAGTGGTCGGCCGGGTCGGGGGCCGGGTCGTCGACCGGGAACCGCGCGAGGAACCGGCGGTGCCTCGTGCTCGCCCGCGTGACGTTGTGCGCCGTGTTCGTCGCGGTCACGAGCAACCACGGCAGCAGCGAGTCGTCGACGAACCGCACGGTGTCACGGCGTCGCCAAGCCTCGAGGAACGTGACGGCGACGACGTCGTCCGCGTCCGTGGGCGTGGGGACGAGTCGGATCGCGTGGCGACGGAGCCGTGGTGCGTGTCGGTCGAAGACTCGCCCGAACGCGTGTCCGTCCCCGGCGACGCTCAGCGCCCAGTCGGCCCGGTCACCGTCGGCCCGGTCCCCGTCGGCCCGGTCCCCGTCGGCCCGGTCCCCCGTTGTCTGCTTCATGTCTCGTAGTGTCCGCAGGTCGTCGATCGGTTCCGACCACGACGCAGACGAGAGAACGTGGAGCGAGTGACGGGAATCGAACCCGCGCTACCAGCTTGGGAAGCTGGAGTTCTACCATTGAACTACACTCGCGTATCCCGCTCGGCGGGACGTCGACAACCCTACCGGATTCTCCGCTGGAAGCCAGCCGCACGCGCTCCGGGTGTCTCCGTGGCGGCGGTGATCCGTGCCTCCAGGCCGTGACCGTGTAGGCGCTGTGAGCCCACCGACGTGACGGACAGGTGTCGCCCTCGTGTGTACCGTCCAGGGGGACCCGAGCGGCAGGACGACCGAGGAGGAACCGGATGGTCAGGCATCCCCTCATCGACGACGTGGTCGGCTCAGCGATCGTGGTGGACTCTGCTTCGTCGGTGGTGTGGCTGACCGACGCGTTCGCCTCCCTGCTCCGCCGTGCCTCCGCTGCCGGCCGGATGGTCGTGCTCCGCACCGGGGCCGGCGCGGCCCTGACCCCGGCGATGCGCCACGCACTCGGTGCGCACGGCGCGGCGTGGGCCGTCACCGACCTGGACGGGTCCGTGCGCGACGGACGCACCGGCGCGGCAGCGAGCGGGGTCGAGGACTTCGTCCGACGCGGACCGGAGCTCGTCGGGACACCGTCGCCGGAGCACCCGGTGGCGTCGGACTCCGTGCGGCAGATCAGCATCGACCTCACCCTGCGGCACCACGAAGGGCGCGCGGTCGACATGGGCTCCGCGATCGAGGCGCTCTGCGACACGGTCGGAGCGTGCCCGACCCGCTGGGGGACCGCCGAGCCGCTCACCGTGCCGTGGGACCGCTGGGTCGTGACGCAGTACGCGAAGCACGAGGCACCCGGCGTCTCCACCTCGTACGCGATCGGTGACGGGTTCTCGGCGACGATGACCGCGCACCTGCAGGACGGGGTCGTGATCGAGACCATGTCGGCGGTGCTCACGGTGCCGGAGGAGCACGCCGACCCGTCGCTCGCCGCACGCCTCTTCGACGCAGTGCGGCAGGTCGCGGACCAGGTGGAGCCGGTGTTCGGCGTCGTCATGCAGCGCCGCGGTGACGCGGACCACCTCGTGCGGGCGGTCTCGCACGGCGAGCCGTCACCGCTCGCCGTCGTCGTCGGCCCCGAGGCGACGGCCTTCCTGGACCGCGACGGGGAGTGGCCGCCGCCGCACACGTCGACCACCACGTTCGGGACCACCTCGGACCCGTCCTCGGGCGGCATCGCCGAGGACGCCGGGCTGATCGTCCGGTTCGAGCACGGGTGGGAGGCGCTCGAAGCCTTCCTGGACCGCATCGACGAAGACCGCTTCCTCCAGCTCGTCGGCGGTGCACCGCTCGACCCGGCTCACGAGGACGGCCACGTCGGGACACCGGTCAGCGGCGGCCCGGGTGCCGCGGTCGACGGAGGGCCTGGTGCCGCGGTCAGTGGAGGACCCGGTGCCGCGTGAGGTGACCCTCCTCTGCCGTCGGGCGGTGGAGATCCGGGACGTGGCGGAGGCGCTGCTGCTGCACGACGAGACGTGGGGTGTCCGCGCCCTCGACGACGGGCCGGTCATGCAGGTGTGCCGGGACGCGACGCACCCGATCGTGACGGTGCTCGGTGTTCGGCGGGTGGACGCCTTCGACGAGGTCGAACGGATCCTGCCGGAGGCGCCGACGCTCGAGGTGCCGCTGTGGTGGGTGGACGTGGTGACACCCGCGGGACACGACGGTGAGTCGGGCATCTCCGCGGCGCTCGAGGCGGCGATGGACCTCGACGCGGTGTGTCTCGTGCACGGGGACTGACGCGCTGGCGCCACAGCACGGACGCGCGGCTGGCCGACCCGTCCGACGCGGACGCACGGCTGGAGGCGGAGCGGCGGACGCGGCCGTCGGCGCACAACCGGAGTCCGTCGACACCACGGGAATGCGCAGTTCGGTCCGCCTTTGGTTGTGCGAACGCGAAACGCACCGGGCGCACCGGGCGCACCGCGCCCACCCGCCCGCGCCCGCGCGCACGAACCCCGCTCAGTCCCGGTCGCGCAGTGCCGCCAGCTGCTCGTTGTACGCCCTGAGGTCGGCGTCCCCGTCGCGGTCGGCCTTGCGGTCGAGGCGCTTGGCGTCCCGCGCGTCCGACTTCACCCAGTTCCGCACCACGAGCAGCGCGACGAACACCATCGGGAGCTCACCGGCGCCCCACGCGATCCCGCCTCCGGTGTGCTGGTCGGCCAGCAGCGCCGCGTCGTTCGTCTGTCCGAGCGCGTGGAACCAGTCGACCGCGAACACCGACTCCGAGGTCATCACCGCGACGCCGAAGAACGCGTGGAAGGCCAACGTCGCGAGCAGGGCGATGATGAGGATCGGGTACTGCGGTCGGGCGGGGCCGGGGTCGATGCCGACGAAGACCCAGAAGAACAGGTACCCGCTCAGCAGGAAGTGCACGACCATCAGGACGTGCCACTCGTGCGACTGCATCGCGTTCTGGAAGGCCGGCGTGAAGTAGAACACCACGAGGGACCCGGCGAAGATCACCCCGGCGACCGCGGGCTTCGCCATGAACTGCATGTAGCGGGAGTGCACGAAGAGCATCAGCCACTCGCGAGCCCCGCGTGAGCCGTCGTTGCGCACCGGCAGCGTCCGGAGGGCGAGCAGCACCGGGCCGCCGAGGACGAGCGGTAGCGGCACGAACATCATGAGCAGCATGTGCTGGACCATGTGCGACGAGAAGTGGATCATCCCGTAGACGGCCGGGCCGCCCGAGGTCGTCCAGATGAACAGCGCACAGCCGATCAGCCAGGCGATCGTCCGCCCGACGGGCCACTTGTCCCCACGCTTCCGGAGCTTCCGCACCGCGAGCAGGTACCAGCCGGCGCCGGTCACTGCGAGGGCTGCCCACACCCAGTCCCAGTGCCACTCGGTGAGGTACGTGTGGAGCGTCTGCGTCGGTGGGTACGGGTAGCCGATGAGTCCGGAGCGGGTGTCGTCGCCGGTCTCCGGCGTCTGCGGGATCGGCGGCTGCGAGCGCGACACCGCGACCGAGACGCCGATGGCCACGGCCATGAACACGATCTCGGCGAGGGCGAAGCGCGTGAACGATCGACGGTCGAGCGGCGAGCGGAGCAGAGCGGGCACCAGACGCCGGCGCTGTACCACCCCGGCCAGACCGAGCAGCACGAGGATCACGGCCTTCGTGGTGATGAGCCAGCCGTACGTCGTCGTGACGAGATCGAGCGGCCCGGTCAGCCGCAGCGAGGCGTTGACGATGCCCGAGAACGCGACCGCGGCGAACGACCACCCGGCCAGGGTCGAGTAGCGCGACACCACCCGGCCGGTCGCACCCTTCGTCCGGGTGCGGAGCAAGAGCACCGCGACGAGTCCGCCGGCCCAGACGCACACGCCGACGAGGTGCGTCGCGAGGGAGTTCACCGCGTTCGCGTGCTCGAGCGATCCAGCGGCGTGCCCCGAGAGCGCCAGCGGGAGCAGTGCGAACAGGGAGAGGACGGTCGCGACGGCGAGCGTCGTCACCCGCGTGGCGAACGCGGCGACGACGGTCGCGGCGAGGATCGCGGCCGCGGACACGACGAGTGCCTGGCCGATCTCGACCTGGAACGCGAAGAGCAGGAAGTTCCGTGCGAACACCGGCGAGTCCAACGGGACACCGAGCGTGTTCGCCCCGGTCAGGACGATGCTCACGACCGCGGCGAGGAACCACACGCCACCGGTCGCGGCGGCCCAGCGCGTGGCACGGTGCTGCACGCTGGAGACCGCCCCGTGGTCCTGCTTCCGCGCCGGCAGCGCGAACGCAGCGACGATGAGGAGGCCGATGGTGACGGCGGCCATCGTGTCGTGGACGGCGCGGGCGATCGGCAGGCCGTAGGTGACGAGGTCGCCGGCGGAGACGAGCTGCTGGTCGGAGCCGAACGCCCCGGTGACGACCATCCCGAGGACGGCGCAGGCCGCGGCGAGCGGGACGGCGACGACGAGGACCGTCGCGACGGTGGACGTGCGCGCGGTGACGGGCGCCGATTCCGGCGCCGCGCCTCCGGACGGGGGTGCGGAGGACGTGACGGTCATGACCGTCCCATGGTAAGCGCCCCAGCCGGGAGGCCCGGTGTGCGTCCGCCCCACCGGCTGCGGTCCGGCTCAGGCCGGGTCCGTCCGCCAGCCCGGCCCTCCGACACACCGTTCAGTCGCGGTGCTCCCAGATGCCCTCGCTGCCGACGCCGACGAAGCCGACGGCCTCGTTCACGTCGAGCATCGGCCGGTTCTCCTCGGCGTTGAAGGTGACGATCGACGGGCGTCCGGAGAACTCGCGCTCGACGTACGCGATGCCCTCCACCTTGAGCAACCACCCGAGCCGGTGTCCACGGTGCTCCCGCAGGACGAGGGTGTCCCACTGCATGACCGCACGCTCGGGTGCGTCCGGGACGGCCAGCTGCGTGAACCCGACGAGCGTGCCCGTGGTGACGTGCTCGACGGCGATCGTCACCATCGTCCTCGGCGCCCGCTCGAGCTCGGCCTCCTGCTCGCGGAGCCGGTCGGCGTCCCAGACGTCCTCCGGCTCCTCCATGTCGCCCTCGGGAGCGTCGGTCGACATCCGGGTGTGCAGCAGAGCGATGCCGTCGATCCACTGCTCGGGCGTCCGACCGGTCCAGGCGTGCGCGCGGTACGCGGCACCGGCGACGGAGGTGGCCCGCTCGCGGAGGGCGGCGACCACCGAGGCGTCGGCGGGCAGGGCGAGCCGGCTGATCCGGTTCACCTGGCCGAAGCGCCAGCCTCGACCGAGGAGGAAGCGGACCGCGGCTTCGTCCGCGGGCACGGCGCCGTACCCTGTCGGTGCCTGCAGGTACCCGTCGCCTGAGGCCGGCCCGACCTGCCGCGACACCGCGTACGTCTTCCACTGCGTCCGGCCGGCGTCCCGCGCGACCTGCTCGACCCGGTCGGCGAGCAGCGTGCCGACCCCGCGGCGCTGGTGGGCCGGGTCGACGCCGACGGCGAGCCAGCAGTTCGTCGTCCCGGGCTCGGTCTTCGAGTCGTACGCCGCCGAGCCGACGACCGTCCCGTCGGCGTCGCGGGCGACGAACAGCCGGGTGGGCGCTCCCGGCGTGTGGCACATCGGGAGGTACTCGTCCGGTGTCCAGGCCAGCTCGGCCAGTCCGTGCACCGCGCCTTCGGCGCGGTCGGACACCTCCAGCCAGTCACGGAACGCCGCCACGCGTGCGGGGTGGTCCTGCATCGTGGCGGGCACGTCGAGTTCCTCGACCACGTACCCGGTCGACGGGGCGGTCTCGGTGGGGGCTGCGTCGGTCATCGTCCTGCTCCAGTTCGCCGCCCGGACCTGGGCAGCCCCACAGGATATCGACGGCGGTGCCCGGCCGCTAGGCTTCCAGCGTGCTGCTCTCCGACCGCGACATCACCGCCCAGCTCGCCGACGGCCGCATCGGTCTCGACCCGTACGACGCGTCGCTCGTGCAGCCCTCGAGCATCGACGTCCGGCTGGACAAGTACTTCCGGCTGTTCGACAACCACAAGTACCCGCACATCGACCCGGCGGAGGACCAGCCGGAGCTCACGCGCCTGGTGGAGACCGACCCGGACGAGGCGTTCGTCCTGCACCCGGGCGAGTTCGTGCTCGGGTCGACGTTCGAGGTCGTGAGTCTGCCGGACGACATCGCGGCACGACTCGAGGGCAAGAGCTCGCTCGGCCGCCTGGGGCTCCTCACCCACTCCACGGCGGGCTTCATCGACCCCGGCTTCTCGGGTCACGTCACGCTCGAGCTGTCGAACGTCGCGACGCTGCCGATCAAGCTCTGGCCGGGCATGAAGATCGGCCAGCTCTGCTTCTTCCAGCTCTCGAGCCCCGCGGAGAAGCCGTACGGGTCGGCCGAGTACCAGTCCCGGTACCAGGGACAGCGCGGGCCGACGGCGTCGCGCTCGGCCCAGAACTTCCACCGCACGGACGTCTCCACGCGCGACTGAGACGCGCGGCGGACCCGCGGACCCCCAGGCCAACGACGCACCGCGATATAGCAGGAGCAATCCCCGCACGCGGTTGTGGCGAACCGCAGTGCATGGGCCGAGAAATTTCGCATTCTGTGTATCGTGGCCGCATGTCCGCAGTCCTCCCCAGGCCCGCGCCGCCGGTGTCGGCGGCCGAGCTCATCCGTGACGCCCGCGTCCGCGCCGAGCTGACCCAGGTGCAGCTCGCCGTGCGTGCGGGTGTCACCCAGAGCGTCATCAGCACCTACGAGAACGGTCGACGCGAGCCGTCGCTCGCCGCTCTGCAGCGTTTGCTGCTCGCGGCCGGCTTCACCGCGTCCATCGAGCTCGAGCCGGTGGAGGAGCCGCCGCCCCTCCGCGAACGCGTCGCCGCCGCCCGGACGGAACTGCACGCCATCGTGGAGCGCCTCGGCGGACGCAACCCCCGGCTCTTCGGGAGCGTCGCCCGTGGGCAGGACGGGCCGGGCAGCGACGTCGACCTCATGGTCGACCTGCGCCGAGGGCTCGGGATCTTCGCGCTCATGCGGATCCAGGACGAGGCCGAGCAGCTCCTCGGGACCCGGGTCGACGTGGTGGACGCAGCAGGCATGGACCCGCAGGTCGTGCGCGAGGCGATCCCGCTGTGACCCGGGGCACGGGGGAGCGCCTGGACGACGTGATCCGGGCGTGCGGGGTGATCGGCGAGTACGTCAGCGACGACGCGCTGCCGGAACACCTCGTGTACGACGCGGTCCGGATGCGACTGGTCGAGATCGGCGAGGCCGTGCGGATGCTCCCGGGGGAACTGACGAGGACCGAGCCGAGCATCCCGTGGGGCAAGGTGTCCCTGCTCGCGGAGCGGCTCACCCGCCGCTACTTCGACACCACGCCGACGGTCGTCTTCGGGACCGCTCGGACCGACGTGCCGCACCTGTGCGCGGCGGCCCGCCGTCTGCGGGTCGCGCACGTCGACGACGGCACCATCTGACGGCCTGGAGGCTCTGGGCACGCCCGCACCGTGCCTCCCGGCCGTCCTCCCGCCCTGACGCGAGGACGCGGGACGGCCCCGTCTCGCAGGTGCGAGACGGGGCCGTCCGTGTGCTGTGTGCCGAGGGGACTAGCCCTTCTTGGCGAGCTCCTCGAGGGTGTCGTTGCCCTTGTAGGCCTCGACCGCGTTCTCCTTGGTGACGAGGATCGGGGTGAGCTCGATCGCCGGGACCGTCTTGACGCCGTTGTAGTTGTTCGTCTTGTCGATCTTGGTGTCGGGCTTGTCACCCTTCGCCAGCGTCGAGACCAGGTCGATGGCGGCCTGGGCCTCTTCCGTCGTGTTCTTGTAGATGGTCGAGTACTGCGTGCCCTTCATAATGAGCGGGATCGACGCGGTCTCGGAGTCCTGACCGGTGACGACGGGGTTCGGCTTGCCGGCCGCCTTCGTCGCGGTGAGGATCGCACGGGCGAGCGTGTCGTTCGGCGAGAGGACGCCGTCGAGCTTGGTGTCACCCGAGTAGTACTGCGACAGCAGGTCGGTCATGCGCGACTGGGCGTTCTGCGCGAGCCAGCCCTTGGTCTGGACCTTCTGGAAGGTCTCCTGGCCGGAGGTGACCTTGAGGGTGCCGTCCTTGATCTTCGGCTCGAGCACGCTCATCGCGCCGTTGAAGAACACGGTGGCGTTGGCGTCGTCCGCCGAACCGGCGAAGAGCTCGATGTTGTAGGGGCCGCTGCCCTTCTCGGCCTTGAGGCCGTCGAGGAGCGCGGTCGCCTGCAGCTGGCCGACCTTGTAGTTGTTGAACGCCACGTAGTAGTCGACGTCCTTGGTGTTCAGGATGTTGCGGTCCCAGGCGATGACGGTGACGCCCTTCGCCTTGGCGGCCTTCACCTGCGAGCCGAGCTGCGAACCGTCGGCGGCGCCGATGATGACGACCTTGGCGCCCTTGGTCACCATGCCCGAGATCTGCGACTGCTGGTCCGGGACCGGGTTGCCAGCGTTGGCGTACTGGATGTCGGCCTTGAAGCCGGCGTCCTCGATCGACTTCTCGAACGCGGCGCCCGCGAGCACCCAGTTCTGCGAGGTCTTGGCGGGCAGGGCGACACCGATCAGGTCACCCTTCTTGATCTCCGTGCTGGCGGAGTCCGAACCGGAGGTCCCGCGTGCGGAGCAGCCGCTGAGGGCGAGGCCCGCGACGAGGGCCAGGCCGATGCCGGCGATGAGCTTCTTGCGCATGAGATTGCTTTCTCTTCGTTGAGGGGTGGTGCTGTGTGGTGGTGGGGTTCGTGCGCCGGGCGGACGGGCCGCCCGGCGCCACGTTCTACTGGGGGTTGACCTTCTGCGGCTGGTCCTCGATGGACCGCGGCTGCTGGGCACCCACGGTGTTCTGCTCGGTGTCCTTCCGCTGGAACTGCCGCATCATGCCGCCGATCAGCGACGGGCGTCCCTGGGACTTCGAGTAGACGTCGAAGGCGACCGCGACGAGGAGGACGAGACCACGGATGATCTGGACCTTGTTCGACTCGATGCCCATGAGCTGGAGACCGTTCGACAGGAGCGCCATGACGAGGCCACCGATGATCGACCCGGAGATGGTGCCGATGCCGCCGGCGACCGCGGCGCCACCGACGAACACGGCCGCGATCGCGTCGAGCTCCCAGCCGGTGCCGTCGGCGGGACCCGAGGCGTTCGAGTACCCGACGAAGACCATGCCCGCGACGGCGGCCAGGACCGACATGTTCGCCATGACGAAGAAGTTGACCTTGCGGGCGCTGACGCCGGAGAGGACCGCGGCGCTGGCGTTGCCGCCGACCGCGTAGACCTGGCGACCGAAGATCGTGTTCTTCGTGATGAACCCGTAGATGATCGTGAGGACGCCGAGGATGATCGCGACGATCGGGACCGAGGTGCCGACCGGGCCGGCGCCGAACAGGTAGGTCGCGACGAGCGTGACGGCGACGAGGATGCCCGTGCGGACGACGGAGACCCACAACGGCGGGACCTCGGCCTGCATCTTGCGGCGTCGGCGGCGACCGCGGACCTCGATGATGATGAGCGCTGCGATCGTCACCAGCCCGAGCAGGAGCGTGCCGTTCGAGTAGCCGAAGTCCGGGCCGAAGTCACCGAGGTACCCGGCGCCGATGGTGTTGTACGAGTCCGGGGTCGGGACCGACGTCGACTGACCGATGATCTGGTTCGCACCGCGGAAGATGAGCTGACCGGCCAGCGTCACGATGAACGCCGGGACGCGGACGAACGCCACCCAGAAGCCCTGCCATGCACCGACGAGCGCTCCGACGGCGAGGCCGAGGATGATCGCGGCCCAGGCCGGCCAGTGCCAGACCGACATCGACTGCGCGACGATGATGCCGACGAACGCCGCGACCGAACCGACCGACAGGTCGATGTGGCCCGCGATGATCACCATCACCATGCCGAGCGCGAGGATGAGGATGTAGGAGTACTGCAGGAACAGGTTGATCACGTTGGTGGGCTCGAGGATGAGCCCGTCCGTGGTGAACCAGAAGAAGGCGACGATCACGACGAGGGCGATGATCATGCCGTACTGGCCGATGCTGTTGCCCTTGCCGAAGAGCAGTTTCAGGTTGTTCATGAGACGGTGGCGCCCTTCCGCGCGGAGGTCATGCTGCGCATGAGGGTTTCGGGGTCGGCCTGGTCGGCCGGGAGGTCAGCGGTGATCTGGCCCTCGAAGATCGTGTAGATCCGGTCGGAGAGGCCGAGGAGTTCGGGGAGCTCGGAGGAGATGAGGATGATGCCCTTCCCCTCCGCCGCGAGCTGCTGGATGATGCCGTAGATCTCGAACTTGGCGCCCACGTCGATGCCGCGGGTCGGCTCGTCGAGGATCAGGATGTCCGGGTCGGTGAACATCCACTTCGACAGGACGACCTTCTGCTGGTTCCCGCCGGAGAGCTTCCCGACGTTCTCCTCGACGGTCGGCACCTTCGTGCGGAGCATCTTCCGGTACTTGTCGGCGACGTTGTACTCCTCGAGGGAGTCGACGACGCCGGCCTTCGAGATCTTCTGCAGGTCGGCCGAGACCGTGCTGCGCTTGACGGTGTCGAGCAGGTTCAGCCCGAGCGCCTTGCGGTCCTCGGAGACGTATCCGATGCCGTGCTCGATGGCCTGCTGGACGTTCTTGACCTCGATCTCGCGGCCGTCCTTGACGATCTCGCCGCCGAGCCAGGTGCCGTACGAGCGCCCGAAGATGCTCATCGCGAGCTCGGTGCGGCCGGCGCCCATGAGGCCCGCGAAGCCGACGATCTCACCGCGACGGACGTGGAAGTTCGAGCCCTTGCAGACCAGGCGCGACGGGTCGAGCGGGTGCTGCACCGTCCAGTTGCGGACCTCGAAGAACGTCTCACCGATCTTCGGGGTGCGGTCCGGGAAGCGGCTCTCGAGCGACCGGCCGACCATCCCGCGGATGATGCGGTCCTCGTTGACGCCGTCGCCCTTCACGTTGAGGGTCTCGATCGTCTTGCCGTCACGGATGATCGTGATGCTGTCCGCGATCTGCTCGATCTCGTTCAGCTTGTGGCTGATGATGATGCTCGAGATGCCCTTGGCCTTGAGCCCGACGATGAGGTCGAGCAGGTGCTGGGAGTCGTTCTCGTTCAGCGCGGCGGTCGGCTCGTCGAGGATGAGGAGCTTGACGTCCTTGTGCAGGGCCTTCGCGATCTCCACGAGCTGCTGCTTGCCGACGCCGATGTTCTTGATCTGCGTGTCCGGGTCCTCGGCGAGGCCGACGCGGGCGAGCAGGTCCTGGGCACGGAGCTGGGCGCTCGTCCAGTCGATCACGCCGAGCTTCGAGGGCTCGTTGCCGAGGAACAGGTTCTCGGTGATCGAGAGCTCCGGGATCAGCGCGAGCTCCTGGTGGATGATCACGATGCCGGCCTGCTCGGACTGCTTGATGTCCTTGAAGCGGACCTCTTCGCCCTCGAAGACGATCTCGCCCTCGTAGGTGCCGTACGGGTACACGCCCGACAGCACCTTCATGAGGGTCGACTTGCCCGCGCCGTTCTCGCCGCAGATCGCGTGGATCTCGCCGGCGCGGACGTCGAGCGACACCTCGGAGAGGGCCTTCACGCCCGGGAACTCCTTGGTGATGGACCGCATCTCGAGGATGGTCTCGGCTGCGGTCACCGACCTGGTGGCCAGGTCGGGGCCCTGTGGGGTTGACGCCACGGTGCATCTCCTTCTGCCGCTCCAGCGCGGCAGTCATTCGGGTTGACACTGCGGCAGCGGGGGCGCAGTCACCTGCGTGGACCTCGTTGTCGCGTCCGGTGCCCCGGCCGTGTGACGGTCCATGTGAACGGTCACATCGGCTGGAACGGGGGCAATCCTACGCACAGGTGTGCGGATCCTGTCAATCCGAGATTGTCGCGGTTGTGTAACGGCCCGCGTCATCCGGCGCGACGCGCCGGGCCGCGTCCCCCGGTGTGGGGTACTTCCGCGTCCTGTTGCGGATGTCCGCACGCGTCGGTGGGTCGTCGAGCGAACCGGCCTGGAGGCGCGTGGCGGCGCCGCCACGCGCCTCCAGGCCGCTGCCGGGCCGCATCGGGCCGACTCGTCGGGACGACCGGTCGGGACGTCGGGTCAGCGCGAGCGTGGCGCGCTCGTGGAGCCGCGCACCACGAGCTGGGGCACGATGTCGATCGGACGCAGCTGTTCGTCGTCCCGCGGGAGCAGGAGGTCGACGCAGCGTCGGCCGAGCTCGGCGAAGTCGACCTGGACGGTGGTCAGCGGCGGCCAGAAGTGCTTCGCCTCGGGGATGTCGTCGTACCCCACCACGGACAGGTCGCCGGGGACGTCGAGACCGTAGGACCTCGCCGCGTGCACGAGCCCGAGCGCCATCTGGTCGTTCGAGCAGAACACCGCCGTGCAGTCCCGCCACCGCAGGAGCTCGCGCCCCGCGTGGTACCCGAAGTCGGCCGTCCAGTCCCCGAGGATCGGCGCCACGACGGGCATGTCGCGGTCCGACATCTCGCGCAGGAAGCCCTGCATCCGGGCATCGGCCTCGATCCAGTCCTGGGGTCCGGCGATGTGCCGGACGTACTCGTGACCGAGGTCGAGCAGGTGCGCGGTGGCGAGCCGGGCGCCCTCCATCTGGTCCACCCAGAGAGCCGTCGGGTCCTCGCCGACGCTCGCGCGCATCGTGACGTACGGCGTCCGGATGCCCAGCTCCTCGATGAGGTCGAACACCTTCTGCTGCGGGGCGATCACCACGATCCCCTCGACGTCGAGGTCGAGCAGGCGCTGGATGCTCTCGCGCACGGCCTCGTCCGTGGTCTCGGTCAGGGTCGACGTCGTCACGTTGTACCCGCGGGCCACCGCGGCGTCCTCGATCGCCTGCAAGGCCACCGCGGGGCCGTAGTGCGCCCGACGTGCCGTCAGGACGCCGATCGTGTGCGTCCGGCTGGTCACCAGCGCCCGCGCGGCCCGGTTCGGCCGGTACTGCAACTGCTCCATCGCCGCGAGGACCCGGTCGCGGGTCTCGGCCCTGATGGCGTCCGAGTTGTTGAGGACCCGGGAGACCGTCTGGTGGGAGACCCCGGCGACCCGTGCGACGTCGCGGATGCTGGGCGCACGCGACTGCTGTGCTCGCGTCGACGCCATTCCTGCTCATTCCTGCCCGGTGTCGCGGCACGTCGATGTGCACGTTCACATTCCGGGCCTGATCATTATGCACGCCTCGCTGCTCCACGCCACCCGGGTCCGACGGCGGAGTTGTGTGGTCCGCCGCGATGGGGTACCGTTCACGCCGTATCCGGCATATCGCGGATCACCACAACTGCAGATCGGCCGTCCGCCCGAGGACGGCAGTCGCTCCAGACCTCAGAGAACAGCGACACCCGCAGCGCCATCAGCGCTGGGGTGTCGCTGTTCTTTTTTTGTGCCCACCGAACCCACCACGAAGGAGTGGTCTTGACCAAGTCCCGCAGACTGACGAGCTTCATCGTCCTGTCGATGACCGGCGGCGTGATCTTCCAGGTCGCGTACATCCGGTTCGTCTTCCTCGCCGACACGGCGCACGCCCTCGACCTCTCGATCCAGCGCTACGGCGAGGTCACGAGCATCTTCGGCGCCGTCGCCGTCGTCATGTACTTCTGCGGCGGCTGGTTCGCCGACCGGTTCTCGCCCAAGGCCCTCATCGTCGTCGCGCTCGCTGGCATGGGCCTGGTCGACCTCTGGCTGTCGACCGTACCCGGCGAGGCCGGGGTCGTGGTGGCGCACGTGCTCATGGCCGTGCTCGGCATGGGCCTCTACTGGTCCTCGCTCGTCAAGCTGGTGTCGATGCTCGGTTCGGCCGACGAGCAGGGCTGGCTGTTCGGCTGGCTCGAGGGCATCCGCGGCATCACCTCGACCGTGGTCGGCTTCGTCGGTGCGGGCATCGTGGCCGCGGCGATCGCGGAGTCGGCGGGCGTGCTGTGGGTGATGCGCATCTACGGCGCCCTCTGCCTGGTGTTCGCGGTCCTCGTCCTGCTCGTCGTCCGTGTGGACCGGGCAGCGCTCGCGGGTGTCGAGAAGCAGACCGTCACGCTCGGCCAGCTCGTCGCCGCGGCCCGCAACAAGTACACCTGGCTGATCGGCGCCTCGATCATGCTGATGTACTGCTTCTACACGCTCCTCGGGTACCTGACGCCGCTGCTGCAGTACGGCTACGCGGTGCCGGTCGTGCTCCTCGGGGCGATCGGCGTCGTCCGGACCTACGTGTTCCAGATCGTCGGCGGCCCCGTCGGCGGGGTCCTCGTCGCCCGGTGGACGAAGTCGTCGCCGGCGTTCCTGCGGTGGGCCTTCGTGGTCGCGGCCGCGAGTGCCCTCGGGTTCCTGGTCCTGCCGCAGCAGCCGGCGCTCGTCTGGATCGCGGTGGCGCTGATGGTCGTGATGTGCGTCGCGGTGTTCACCTCCCGCGGCGTGTACTGGGCACAGGTCGGGGAGGTCGAGGTCCCGCTCGCCCAGCGCGGCGGAGTGATCGGCCTCGCGTCCGGACTCGCGTACCTGCCGGACGCCTTCCTGCCGGCGATCGCGGCGTGGTGGGTCGGCGACCCCGCGAACGGCGTGCCGCAGCAGGGCGGCGGCTACACGACGATGTTCGCCGTCCTCCTCGGCGCCGCGCTCCTCGGCGTCCTCCTGACCACCATCACGATGCGCGTCCGGTCCCGCGACCGCGCCCGCCGTGCCCTCGACGACACCGTCGTCGCCGCGGCCTGACCTCCCCCACGAAAGGACCACCCATGGACATCCGCGACTTCTCGATGGACCTGTTCGCACTCGCGGGCAAGCGCGCCGTCGTCACCGGCGGGAACTCCGGCCTCGGGCAGGCGTTCACGGTCGCGCTCGCCAAGGCCGGCGCCGACGTGTTCGTCCCGAGCGTCGTCGACGACGACGGCACGACCCGCGCGCTCGTCGAGGCCGAGGGTCGCCGGTACGCGTTCCTCGAGATCGACCTCACGTCGCCCGACGCCCCCGAGCGGATCGTGGCCGAGTGCGAGCGTGCCCTCGGCGGCATCGACGTGCTCGTCAACTCGGCGGGCATCTGCCTGCTCGACGATGTCGAGGCGTTCGACCGCGCCAAGTGGGACCCGATGGTCGCGGTGAACCTCACCGCCCCGTTCGCCCTCGGCCACGCGGTCGCGAAGCGGTTCGTCGCGCAGGGCTCGGGCAAGATCATCAACATCGCGTCGCTGTTCGCGTTCCTCGGCGGCCAGTGGTCTCCGGCGTACGCGGCGACGAAGCACGGGATCGTCGGCTTCACGAAGGCGTACTGCGACGAGCTCGCGCAGCACAACGTCCAGGTCAACGCGATCGCGCCCGGGTACTTCGCCACGAAGATCACCGAGCAGACCCGGTCGAACCCGGAGACGAACCAGCGCGTGCTCGACCACATCCCGGCCGGACGGTGGGGTGACGTCGCCGACCTCATGGGCGCGACCGTCTTCCTCGCCTCGCGTGCGTCCGACTACGTGAACGGCCACACCCTGACCGTCGACGGCGGGTACCTCGTCCGCTGACACCGCACCCCGCCGTGCCCACCAGACACCCCTACGGAAGGACCACCACCATGATCGACTCGATCGCCACCCTCGACCGTGCCGAGATCCTCGCCCAGCTGGCCACCGTCGTCCGCCCCGAGCAGATCGACACCGATGAGCAGCACCTCCTCGACGCCAGTGTCGACCGCTTCAAGAAGTACCAGGCGGTGCACGGCATCCACGACGCCCCGACCCCCGTCGCCATCGTCAACGCCGAGTCGACCGAGGACGTCGCCGCCGTCCTCGCGTTCGCCGACGAACACCTCGTCAACGTCGTGCCCCGGACCGGGCGCACCGGGACCGAGGGCGGACTCGAGACGAGCGTCGTCGACACCATCGTGCTCGACTGCTCCCGCATGGACGCGGTGCTCCGCATCGACCCGGAGAACATGCAGGTCACGGTGCAGGCGGGCGTCCCGCTCCAGCGCCTCGAGGACGAGCTCCGAGCGCAGGGCCTGACCACCGGGCACTCGCCGCAGTCGAAGCCGCTCGCGCAGTACGGCGGGCTCGTCGCGACGCGCTCGATCGGGCAGTTCTCGACGCTGTACGGCGCGATCGAGGACATGGTCGTCGGCCTCGAAGCGGTGTTCCCGGGCGGCGAGGTCCGTCGGATCAAGGCCGTCCCGCGCCGCTCGGCCGGCCCGGACATCCGCCACGTCGTCATCGGCAACGAGGGTGCCCTCTGCGTCATCACCGAGGTCACGGTCAAGGTGTTCCGGTTCCAGCCGGAGAACAACGAGTTCCACGGGGCGCTCGTCGACGACATGCGGACCGGCATCGCGATCCTCCGCGAGGTCGTCGTGAACGGGTTCCGTCCGTCGGTGGTGCGCCTGTACTCGCCCGAGGACGCGAACCAGCACTTCTCGCACTTCTCGAAGGGCAAGTGCGTGGTCGTGTTCGTCGCCGAGGGCCCGAAGGGCATCGTGACCGCCACCAGCGCGGAGATCCAGCGGGTCTTCGACCAGCACCCGCACGAGAAGGTCGACCCCGCGCTCATCGAATCGTGGTTCGACGACCTCAACTGGGGTCAGGACAAGATCGACGCCGAGAAGGCCGCGATGCTCCGGGACCGGCGCC
Source organism: Curtobacterium luteum (assembly GCF_001475545.1). GTDB lineage: Bacteria > Actinomycetota > Actinomycetes > Actinomycetales > Microbacteriaceae > Curtobacterium > Curtobacterium luteum_A. Next base: position 66,241 of record NZ_LDQC01000002.1, read on the forward strand.
TCGGCTACACCACCGAGATCTCGGCGGACTGGTCGGCCGTCTGCGACGTGTACGACGCCGTGATGCACCGCATCCGCACCGAGTACCCGCACGCCGACGACCTCACGATGCTCGGTGGGCACTCGTCGCACAGCTACCAGACCGGTACGAACATGTATTTCGTGTACGACTACCGCATCGACTGCTCGCCGGAGGAGGAGATCGAGAAGTACCACATCCCGCTCAACGCGATCATCGTCGAGGAGGCGCTGCGCCACGGCGGTTCGATGGTCCACCACCACGGTGTCGGCAAGTACCGCACGCCGTGGGTCGAGGAGGAGCACGGCTCCGCGTTCGCGATCATGCAGGGGCTCAAGGCGCAGTTCGACCCGAAGGGCATCATGAACAAGGGCACGATCTTCCCGGCCGCCGGTGCGATCCAGGCCGCCGCCGCCGACCCGGACACCACGTTCGGGCGAACCGGCGCATGACCCGGTACCTCGTCGGCATCGACAACGGCTCGCAGTCCTCGAAGGTCACCGTCTTCGACGAGCACGGCGGGGTCGTCGCCGAGGGACGGGTCCAGCTCCGGCCGAACCACACCCCGGCTCCCGGCGTCGTCGAGCATCCTGACGACGACCTCTGGGACTCGATCGCGGCCGCGTGCCGGCTGGCCATGCAGGCCTTCCCGGGCGACCCGTCCGAGATCGTCGGTGTCGGCCTGTGCACCATCCGGTTCTGCCGGGCGGTGCTCCGGGCCGACGGGTCACTCGCGCAGCCCGTGATGTCGTGGATGGACGCGCGTGTCGGCAAGCCCTTCGTCGCCGAGCACGACGACGTGGCGTACGTGACGACGTCCTCCGGGTACGTCACACACCGCCTCACCGGCGCGTTCCGGGACACCGCGGCGAACTACCAGGGCTCGTGGCCGATCGACACCGACACCTGGCGGTGGTCCGACGACGAGCGCGCGTACGCCGACACCGGTCTGCAGCGGTCTCAGCTCGTCGAGCTCGTCGACCCCGGCGAGGTGCTCGGAGCCGTCACCGCGGAGGCGGCGGCCGCGACCGGTCTGCCCGAGGGGCTGCCGGTCGTCGCGACGTCGAACGACAAGGCCGTCGAGGCCCTGGGGTGCGGTCTGCGCGACCCGTCCACCCTGCTCGTGTCCCTGGGGACGTACATCGCCGGCATGTCGGTCGGCGCGCGGAACATCACCGGTGCCCGAGACTTCTGGACGAACTTCGGCTCCGAGCCGGGACGGTACCTCTACGAGTCGGGTGGCATCCGCCGGGGCATGTGGACCGTGAGCTGGTTCCGCGACCTGCTCGGTCCTGACGTCGCTGCGGCTGCCGAGGCCGCCGGTGAACGGGTCGAGGACCGTCTGAACCGGGAGGCCGAGCAGGTGCCGGCGGGGTCCGACGGGTTGTTGACCGTGCTCGACTGGCTCGCGCCGACCGACGCCCCGTACCGGAAGGGCTCGATCCTCGGGTTCGACGGACGGCAGGGGCGCGCGCACGTCTACCGATCCATCCTCGAGGGCATCGCGATGACGATGCGCGACCGCGCGGACGCGATGGGCGCCGAGCTCGCCACGCGGTACGAGCGCGTGGTCGTGTCGGGTGGCGGTTCGTCGTCCGACCTCATGATGCGGGTGATGGCGGACGTGTTCCAGCTGCCGACGATCCGGATCGTCGGGGACAGCGCGGCCGGGCGGGGTGCGGCGATCTGCGCGGCGGTGGCAACCGGCGTCCACCCGACCTTCGACGCCGCGGTGCAGGCGATGGTCGTCGAGCGTGACCGTTCCGCGCCGGTCACGGCGAACGCCGCGGTCTACGACGCGCTCCGTGCGGTGCACGCGGACGCGACCGCGCACACCGACGCGCTCTACCGTCGGACGGCGGCCGTCGTCGGCTGACGCCACCACGTGGTCGGCTGGAGGCGCGGGACGGGCACGCACCGCGCCTCCAGGCCGCAGCCGGTCGCGTCCAGGGCGCGCCCGTCGCGACTACAGCCAGTTGCGCTTGCGGAAGACCGCCCAGAGGACAGCCATGAGCACGAGCATCGCGACGATCGCGACCGGGTACCCGAACCGCCAGTGGAGCTCGGGCATGTCGTCGAAGTTCATCCCGTAGATGCCCGCGATGAGCCCCGGAGCGAAGAGGATCGCGGCCCACGACGAGATCCGCTTCACCTCCTCGCCCTGCCGGTGCGCGGCCCGGGCGAGCTGGCGGCTCTCCTCGCCCTGGGCGAGGCTCGCGCTGGTCATCCGGCGCATCGCCTCGTTCTGTTCCTGGGAGACGAGCGTCGAGTGCAGGGTGAGGGCGTTCTCGAGCAGCGCCCGGAACGAGTCGACCCGCTCGGTGACCCGCAGGGCGTGGTCGAGCACGTTGCGCAGGCGGTGCTGGACCTCCTCGTCGACGCCGTACTTGTCGGCGCCGCGCAGCAGACCCGTGACCATGGCCGGCACCGGGGTCGTCGCGCGCTGGAACCCGAGGACCTCGCTGAGGAGCTGGTAGATGCGCTTCGAGACACCGGGGTCGACCTGGCCGGCGAAGAGCTGGTCCTCGATGGCGTCGATCTCCTCCTGGAGGATCTCCACGATCGGCGCGTACCCGTCGACCACCTCGTCGAGCACGGCCGCGGTGACCGCCTCGGAGCCGCGGGCGAGGAACTCCGGGTCGGCCTCGCACCGGGCGCGCAGCGCCGCGAGGTCCGGCCGCTCGGCGTGCCGGACGCTCACCACGAAGCGGGCGCCGACGAACAGGTGGACCTCACCGAACCGGACCTCCTCGGCGGTGCGGTCGTACCAGGCCGGACGGAGGACCAGGAACAGGGTGTCGCCGTACCGCTCGAGCTTCGCCCGCTGGTGACCCTTGCGGGCGTCCTCGACGGCGTTCTCGTGCAGGTCGAACTCGGCGGCGACGGCGGCGAGCTCGGACGGCTCGGGTCGGAGCAGCCCGATCCACGCGAGGTCGCCCCGGGTGGCGCGCGACGGGGTCGACGGCGAGTCGACGCGGTGTCCTGCTACGTAGACGGCGTTGTCGATCAGTGCCATGGCGTGCTCCTTGCGGGTCGGGAGCAGGCAGGCGCGAACCACCCGTGGGCGGTGCGGGATCAGGGACGGGGCAGGCGGATCCGCGGGGGCAGGGTCCGTCGGCCCGATCGAGGATGGTCACCCGACATCGCGCCTCACCTGCCCTTCTGGTCGTCCGTGGGCTGCCTCGTGCAGCCGACCTCCGAGCGTACCCAGGAGCGTCGAGGGCGTCGACCCCGGTCGGCGACCGCGGAGCCGGACCTGAGTGCCCTCACATGTCCCAGACGTCGCGGTTCGACGAGGCGACGGCGACCGCTCCGGCGCCGAGCGCCGCCATCACGTCGGCCTTGTCGCACACCAGGCCGCCGGCGATGATCGGGACGTCGGTGTCCGCCCGCAGCCAGGTGATCACGCGGGGCATGCAGCCCGGGAGGATCTCGATCGCGTCCGGTCTGGCCTGCTCCACGACGCGGGGGAGCTGGTGGTACGAGAACGAGTCGACCAGGAAGAACCGCTGCACCGCGACGAGCCCCGCACGCCTGGCGGCCCGGACGAGGTTCGACTTCGCGGACAGGACCCCGTCCGCCCGGGTGTTCGCGGCGAGCCAGGTGACGACGACCTCTCGGCTGGAGAACCCGTCGAGGAGGTCCACGTCGACGAGCACGGTCTTGCCCGCGTCCTTCGCTCGCTGGACGACCTCCGCGACGTCGAGCACGCTGCCGAACAGCACGAACACGACGCCGCGGTCCGAGGCGAGCACGTCGTCGAGCCCCGTCCGGTCCTTCACGCTCGCGATGACCGGGTCGTCGCGGAGGGCGTCGAGGAGGGCGTCGGCGGCACTGGTGGCATCGCGCTCCGCGGTGGTCATACGGACCATTGTCGATGCCGTGCCCTGGGCGCGCGCTGGTCGGCTGCCCGGGTCTCGGCCGGTGCCGCACGAGTCCCGGTGTGAGCGGCATGTCTCGCGCTCGTGCACAGGAGGGCCGGGTGGGCACCAGTCTCGCCACGCAGGTGGCGCGCCCGCGCGCCCCCGCGCAGGCGGCGCGTCCGCGAGCCCGCACGCAGGCGGTGTGACCGCCCCGCGCGCTACGGGGTGATGCGGAGTCCGGCCTGCTCGGTCTCGGCGAGCTGCCACCCGAGCCAGGGGCTCCACGCGAAGGGCGCGCCGGCCACCGAGGCCCGGAGCTCGTCCTCGGACACCCACGCGTACTCGGCGACCTCGTCGTCCGCGGGGGCCGGCTCGTCGTCGGTCACGGCCCGGAACACCGGGCAGACCTCGTTCTCGACGATCCCCGACGCGTCGACCGCGCGGTACCGGAAGTCGGGCAGGACCGACTCGACGTCGCGGACGGTGATCCCCAACTCGCGGGAGGCCCGGCGGGCGATGGCGTCCTCGAAGGTCTCGTCCGGGCCGGGGTGACCGCAGAACGTGTTCGTCCACACCCCCGGCCACGTCTTCTTCGACAGTGCGCGGCGGGTCACGAGGACCTGCCCGGCGGTATTCCGCACGTGGCACGAGAAGGCCAGGTGGAGGGGCGTGTGGTCGGTGTGCACCGTGAACTTGTCCGCCGTTCCGACCGGGGTACGGTCGTCGTCCAGCAACACCACGGTTTCAGGGAAAGTCGTCATCTGCACCGATAGGTTAGGCCAATGAGCGAGGAAGCGACCACCGTGGCGCAGAACGACCTTGCGCTCGTCGACGACTGCCTCGAGCGCTTCTTCGCCGTCTCGAGCGCGCGGGCCGAGCGCTACGGCGGGCCGAACACCGAACTCTGGCGCGTGCTCCGCAAGGCGAGCCTGGGCGGCAAGCGCTTCCGCCCGCGGATGGTCCTCACCGCGTACACGGCCCTCGGGGGCACCGACACCGCTGCGGCCGTGCAGGTCGGTGCGGCGTACGAGCTCCTGCACACCGCACTCGTCGTTCACGACGACGTCATCGACCGCGACTGGTCCCGCCGTGGCGAGCCGAACGTCGCCGGGTCCTTCCGCGACACCGGCACCACGGGCGGTCTCCCGCTGCCGACCGCCGAGCACCGAGGCACGAGTGCCGCGGTCATCGCGGGGGACCTCGCGCTCGCCGCGGCACCCCGGTTCATCGAGGCGTCGGGTGTGGCGGGCGAGCGACGCTCCCGTCTGCTCGACCTCTTCGACGAGGCCGTCTTCGCGAGTGCCGCGGGCGAGATGGCCGACGTGGACCTGGCACTCGGACCGATGCCGACCGTCGACGACGTCCTCGCGATGGAGCGGGCGAAGACCAGCGTGTACTCGTTCGAGGCGCCGCTGCAGTCCGGCGCGGTGCTGGCCGGCGCACCCGAGCCGGTCGTCCAGGCGCTCGGAGCCTTCGGCCGCGAGATCGGCATCGCCTACCAGATCGTCGACGACCTGCTCGGGGTGTTCGGTGCCGAGGCCGAGACCGGCAAGACCGTCCTCGGCGACCTGCGCGAGGGCAAGCGCACCGTGCTCATCGCGCACGCCGCGGCGACGGACTGCTGGCCCGACCTCTCGCAGCACCTCGGCGACCCGGACCTCACCGAGGAGCGGGCCGCCGAGCTGCGTGCCACGCTGGTGTCCTGCGGCGCCAAGTCCGCAGCCGAACAGCGCGTCGCCGAGCACACGGCCCTGGCCCGCGCCGAGCTCGCGGGGCTGCCCTACGACCTCGCCGAACGACTGGAGTCCATCGTGTCCGAACTCGTGGAGCGAGCCCGGTGACCCTCGCGCACCACCCGCAACCGAACCGCTCCGCCCGACTCCCGCTCTACGACGCGACCGCCGAGGCCGCCTCCGGGGTCGTCATCGACCGGTACTCGACGTCGTTCGGCCTCGCCTCGCGGCTGCTGAAGCGGGACGCCCGCGAGCACATCCGCAACGTCTACGCCCTCGTCCGGGTCGCCGACGAGGTCGTGGACGGCCCAGCGACCGAGGCCGGCCTCGACCGCGAGCTGGCCCGCACCGTCCTCGACGAACTCGAGCGCGACACCGAACGCGCAACCGAGCTCGGCTTCTCGACGAACCCGGTCGTGCACGCCTTCGCCCGGTCGGCCCGCGTGACCGGCTTCGGTGCGGAACTCACCCGGCCGTTCTTCGCGTCGATGCGCATGGACCTCGACCGCACCGTGCACGACGACGACTCGTTCCGCGAGTACGTGTACGGCTCGGCGGAGGTCGTCGGCCTGATGTGCCTCCGCGCGTTCGTGTACCGCGCCGGTCGCCCGACGTTCGACGACTCCGTGCTCGTCGACGGCGCACGGGCCCTCGGTGCCGCCTTCCAGAAGGTCAACTTCCTCCGCGACCTGCACGCCGACTTCGAGGTCCTCGGCCGCTCGTACTTCCCGGGCGTGGACATCCGCACCTTCGACGAGGCCACCAAGGTGCGGCTGGTCGCGGACGTCCAGGCCGACCTCGACCGTGCCGCGATGACGATCCCGCTGCTGCCCCGGGACGCCCGGCACGCGGTCGGCCTCGCCCACGCGCTGTTCCAGGAGCTCAACACGCGCATCGCGCGGACACCCGCCGCGCAGCTCGTCGCGACGCGCGTGCGTGTCCCGAACCCGGTCAAGGCGCGGCTCGCCGCGCAGGTCCTGTCCGGTCGTGGGCCGGCCACGCGTCGGCCTGGAGGCACGGCATGACCCCGCCCCGCGCCTCCCGTCCGGCCGGTTCCGCGTCCACCACCCGGCGCAAGGTCCCCGTCCGCCGCGCCGTCGTGATCGGCGGCGGCATCAGCGGACTCGCGTCCGCTGCGCTGCTCGCGCGCGACGGCTACGCCGTCACGCTGCTCGAGCAGCGCAGCCAGCTCGGCGGACGCGCCGGATCGTGGGAGCGCGACGGCTTCACGTTCGACACCGGGCCGTCGTGGTACCTCATGCCCGAGGTGTTCGACCACTTCTTCCAGCTCCTCGGCACCACCGCGGCGGAGCAGCTCGACCTCGTCACGCTCGACCCCGGGTACCGCGTGTACTCCGAGGGTCATGACGAGCCGCTCGACCTCCGCGCCGACAAGGAAGCCAACATCGCGCTCTTCGAGTCGATCGAGCCAGGGGCGGGTGCACGGATCCGGAAGTACCTCGACTCCGCCGAGGATACCTACGCCATGGCGGTGCGGCGGTTCCTCTACACGACCTTCGCGGACCTCCGGAAGCTCGCGGCCCCGGACGTCCTGCGTCGGCTCCCGAAGCTCCTCCGTCTACTCACCGAGCCGCTCGCGAAGTACGCCGAGACCGCCGTGCGCGACCGTCGGCTCTGGCAGGTCCTCGGCTACCCGGCGGTGTTCCTCGGCACCAGCCCGTACAAGGCGCCGAGCATGTACCACCTCATGAGCCACCTCGACCTCGCGGACGGCGTGCAGTACCCGAAGGGCGGGATCCACGAGATCATCGGCGCGATCGGCCGACTCGCCCGTGCCGAGGGTGCGCAGGTCATCGCGGGAGCCAAGGTCGAGCGGATCGTCGTCGAGGACGGCCACGTCACCGGCGTCGTGCACCGCGACCGCGACGGCGGACAGCACGTCGCGCCGGCCGACCTCGTCGTCAGCGCAGCCGACCTCCGGCACACCGAGCTGCAGCTGCTCGACCCCGAGCACCGCACGTACCCGGCGAAGCACTGGCAGAAGCGCGACCCGGGGCCGTCCGCCGTCCTCGTCTACCTGGGCGTCGACGGACCGGTGCCGGGGCTCCTGCACCACACACTCGTCTTCACCGCGGACTGGCAGGCCAACTTCGGCGCGATCTTCGGGAAGGAGCGCCACGTGCCGGACCCCGCATCGATCTACGTGTGCGCGCCGAGCGAGACCGACACGACGGTCGCGCCGCCCGGGTCGAGCAACCTCTTCGTCCTCGTGCCGCTGCCGGCCGACCTGTCGATCGGCAAGGGCGGCGTCGACGGCGCCGGCGACTTCGAGGTCGAGCGGATCGCGGACCGCGCGATCGACGTCATCGCCGAGCGCTCGGGCGTCCCGGACCTCCGCGACCGCATCCGGGTCCGCCGGACGATCGGCCCGCAGGACTTCGCGGACGACCTGAACGCGTGGAGCGGTTCGATGCTCGGGCCGGCGCACACCCTCACGCAGAGCGCGTTCTTCCGCGAGCCGAACCGGTCGAAGAAGGTCGACGGGCTGTACTACGTCGGCGCCTCGACCACGCCGGGCATCGGCCTGCCGATGTGCCTGATCAGCGCCGAGGTCCTGCTCAAGCGCCTGCACGGCGACACGAGCACCGAGCCGCTCCCCACCCCGCTCCGGCGGGACGCCGCGGTCTGATGCCGGGGCTCTACCTCGCCGGGCTCGTCGTGTCGCTCGTCGGCATGACCGTGCTCGACGCCCGCTTCCGGCTGTTCTTCTGGAAGGCGCCGGGGCGGGCCGCCGCGGTGATGGCGATCGGCATGGTGTTCTTCCTCGTGTGGGACCTCGCCGGGGTCGCCGCGGGCATCTTCTTCATCGGGCCGCAGCGGGTGCTGACCGGGCTCGTCGTCGCACCCGAGGTCCCGCTCGAGGAGATCTTCTTCCTCCTGCTGCTCTGCTACACGACGATGAACGCGTTCGGGGCGGTCACACCGCTGGTCGCGAGGGCGCTCGATCGGCGGCGGACGTGAACGCGCACGCCGCGTACGCCCTGCTCGCGGTGCCGTTCCTCGCGGTCGCGGTCGTCGTCGCGGTGCTCGCAGGGGTCGTCGCCGCTCGTCGCGCCCGGGCCGCCGGTCGGCCGACGGGCCCCGGTCGTCGGGTCGCCCTCGTGGGCGGGGTGATCACGGCGGTGGTGCTCCTCGGCATGACGATCGTGTTCGACAACGTCATCGTGACGCTGCGCGTGGTGGCGTACGACCCGTCCCTCATCAGCGGTGCGAAGATCGGTGCGATCCCGATCGAGGACCTCGCGTACTCGATCGGTGCGGTCCTGTTGCTCCCCGCCCTGTGGGTGCTGCTCGACCGTTCGTCCTCCACCGCGTCACCGGCGCACCCGACCCGCTCTGCTCCGCCGGAGCACCCGTCCCGCGACGCGCCCGGTGCGCGACCGTCCGTAGAAGGCGAGCCGACCCCATGACCGCGACCCGTGCCTCCTGGCCGTCGACCCTGCGTGCGCTCTTCACGTCCTCGCGGCCCATCAGCTGGGTGAACACCGCCTACCCGTTCGGCGCCGCGTACCTGCTCGCCACCGACGTGTTCGGTTCGGTGCTCGGCGTCGTGACCTTCGTCATCGGCGTCGTGTACTTCCTCGTCCCGTACAACCTCGCGATGTACGGCATCAACGACGTCTTCGACTACGAGTCCGACCTGCGGAACCCGCGCAAGGGCGGCGTCGAGGGGGCACTGCTCGACAAGAGTGTGCACCGCACCACGCTGTGGGCGGTCGTCATCACGAACGTGCCGTTCCTGGTCGCGCTCGTCGTGCTCGGCGGGCTGAGCGGGAACGGGCCGTGGTCGTGGCTCGTCCTCGCCGTCAGCGTGTTCGCGGTGATCGCGTACTCGGCGCCGGGGCTGCGGTTCAAGGAGAAGCCGTTCCTCGACTCGCTGACCTCGTCGACGCACTTCGTGTCGCCGGCGATCTACGGGCTCGCGCTCGCCGGGCCGCACTGGACGGGGCAGCTCGTCGCCGTGTGCGTGGCGTTCTTCCTGTGGGGCGTGGCGTCGCACGCGTTCGGTGCCGTGCAGGACGTGCTCGCCGACCGCGCGGGCGGCATCGGCTCGGTGGCGACCGTGATCGGTGCCCGGGCGACGGTGCGGCTGGCGTTCGTGGCGTACGTCGTCGCGGGCGTCGTCCTGCTGTTCTCGGCGTTCCCGGGGCCGGTCGCCGCGGTCGTCGTGGTGCCGTACGCGCTCAACGTGCTGCCGTGGTGGAACGTGACCGACGCCGGAGCCGAGGCGGCGAACGCGGGGTGGAAGCGGTTCCTGTGGATCAACTACCTCGCGGGGTTCCTCGTGACGATGGCGCTCATCGCGTACGCGTTCGTGCGCTGACGCGGGCGCGCGCGTCCGGCACGCGGTCTCGGCCGTCGACGGCGGCACCCGTGAGGTTCCGCGATCGCGGCGTCTCGACGACCAGGACGCTCGCCCGTGGAACCTCGATGCCGCGGCCGCGGCGAGTCGTGGAACCTCGACGACCCGTGCCGCTGGTGCGGAAGGGTGCGTCACGCCCACGCCCGTCGCTCGCTGTCGGTGACGCCTGACAGACTGGAGGGACGTGCGCCGTCGAGGCCGCACGGGTCGAACACGAAGGAGTGCACGCATGCCGGTCCGCATCATCCACGTCGGTCTCGGAGGGTGGGGCGGCAACTGGGCCCGCACCGCCATCCCCGAGGTGTCCGAGGTCCAGGTCGTCGGGATCGTCGACCCCGTACCCGCGACGCTCGACGCCGTGCGCACCGACCTCGGCCTGCCGGCCTCCGCCGCGTTCGCGTCCCTCACCGAGGCGCTCGCCGGGGTCGAGGCCGACGCCGTCGTCATCACCGCCCCGGCCGTCACGCACGTGCCGCTCGCGCTCGAGGCCCTCGACGCGGGCAAGCACGTCCTCGTCGAGAAGCCCTTCGCCAACACCGCGGAAGAGGCCGCGACGGCGGTCCGCCGCGCCGAGGAACTCGGGCTGGTGCTGCAGGTCAGCCAGAACTACCGCTGGTACCCGGCGCCCCGCGTCGTCACCGAGCTGCTCGAGGCGGACGCGGTCGGCGAGGTCGCCACGATCGACGTCGACTTCCGCCAGTGGGACAACGACCTCCCGTTCGAGGAGCACCCGCACTACCGCTTCCCGCACGCGATGATCAACGACATGGCGATCCACCACTTCGACCTGATGCGGATGGTCACCGGGCGCGAGCCCGTCCGGGTCTACGCCCGGGCGTCGTCGCCGTCGTTCAGCAAGTACCAGGACGAGGCGATCGCGTCGATGCTCATCGAGCTCGAGGGCGGACTGGTCGTCAGCTACCGCGGCAGCTGGCTCTCCCGCGCACCCCGCACGGCCTGGGCGGGGGAGTGGAGCATCCAGGGGTCGGACGGCGAGCTGTGGTTCACGAGTCGTTCGGGCGAGCCGAACGCCGTCGAGGGCGACCGGGTCACCCTCCGCCGCACGCAGGACGACGAGGCCGAGCCGGTGGAGCTCCCGACGATGGAGCACACCGACCGGCAGGGCGGGCTGCAGGCGTTCGCGCGGTCGATCACGGGCGGACCGGCCCCGGAGACGAGCGGTCGCGACAACCTCCGCAGCCTCGCGGTGATGGAGGCGGCGCAGCGGTCGGCCGAGTCCGGCGTCCCCGAGGACGTCGTCGTCCCGGAGTAGGCGCGCGGTCGCCGCCTGCACCTGACTCTCGTGCCGACGGGCACGTCTCGCGGTCGCGAGCGCGAGACACGTCCGCCAGCGCGAGACACGTCCGCCAGCGCGAGACCCGTGGTCGCCTCGACGAGTTCCCGCACGGGCCGCGCCGGCTCCGGGCCTCGACGCGCGGACCGCAGACGCAGACACGGGCGACGGTCGGCCTGGAGGCACGTGGCGGGCCCGCACCGTGCCTCCCGGCCGTCACACGGTCACGACCTTCCGCCGGGCCGGCCGCTCGGAGCCGAGTCTCGTGTCAGCCGACGAGCCTCGTGTCCCACCGCGCGGCGCCGCGTCTCGCGGCCCATCGTGCGCCGCGTTCCGCGGTGGCACCCGCGCTGCTCCGCGCTACGCGGCGGCACCCGCGGCACGCCGCGCCTGCGCGACCGCCGCCCGCACACCCGACGACCACGCCGGACCGTGCCCCGGCAGGACGTGCCGCGCCTCGGTGTCCACGAGCCGGTCGAGCGACGCCACTGCCTCCGGCACGTCCGCCGTCGCCGCCGGTGCCACCACCCGCGGCCCGATCCCACCCGTGTACGGGTCGAACGTCACGACCGCGTCCCCGACCACGACGGCGTCCCGGTCGGCGAAGTGCAGCGCCACGTGCCCGTCCGTGTGCCCCGGTGTCTCGATGATCCACGGCGACCCGGGGACGTCGGCCCGGGATTCGAGCGGCCTCGTGTCCGAGACGCCCCGCACCGAGAGCGCCCCGGCGAGGAGCATCCGTCCGAGGGGCGCCAAACCGCCCGGGTGCACCGCGACGAAGCCGAACCGGTTCGTCTGCGGCCGGTAGGAGTACGGGTGCGCGGCCAGGTCCCGGTCGCCGGGGTGCACGTACACGGGCGTGCCCCACTCCCGGCGCATCCGGTCCGCCGTGCCGACGTGGTCGAAGTGCCCGTGGGTGAGGATCAGGGCCTCGACCGCGGCCGGCGTGTAGCCGAGGTCCCGCACGGCGAGCTGCAGGTGCGGCCACACCGCGGGGAGCCCGGCGTCCACCACGAGCAGCCGGTCGCCGGTCTCGACGAGGTACGTGTTGGTGTGGGCGACCTCCAGGCGGTGGATGCCCTCTGCGACGTCTCGGAACAGCATGTCCGGCACCGTAGACGCACAGAACTGTGGGCCGTCGCGGATCCGCCCTGGTAGGCACGATGCATGGCCAACGACAGCCTCCCCGAGCTCGAACTCGCGATCACCCGTGCGCGCGAGGGCATCACCGACACCGTCACGGAGATCCGCCGCCGCGCGGACGTGCCCGCGCGCACCCGTCTGGCGATCGCGAAGACGAAGCAGCGGTGGCACCGTGACCCGACCCCGCTCGTCGCGATGGGCATCACCGCCGCGGCCGGCGTCGCCGCGATCATCCTCGGGGCGCGGATCGGCCGTACCGACGCCGGGCACCTCGCGAAGCCGCCGGCGCAGACCGCGTTCACCGCGCTGCTGCCCTTCGGCGCTCGTGGCGGCGACGGCCCCGGGGCGGCCGAGCAGTCCCAGCCCGGTCGGAAGGGCCGGAAGGCGCGGAAGAAGGCGGCGGAGGAGGCGCTCGAGCGTGACCCGATGCACCGCAACCGGGTGAAGCAGCGCGCCGGCATCGCCGCGGTGCAGCGTCGCGCGACCAAGAACCGCAAGCAGGCCGCCGCGCGCGCGAAAGCGGCCTCGAAGGCAGCAGCGAAGGCCGCAGGCAGGAGCTGATCATGGCCCGTGAACGACAGAAGCCCGACGCCGACGACCCGCGCAAGCCGGACGGACCCACCGACCTCACGAAGCCGACCGTCGTCTACACGCTGAAGAAGACGCTCCGCGAGTTCTCCAGCGACCAGTGCACCGACCTGGCCGCGAGCCTGACGTACTACACCGTCCTCGCGCTCTTCCCCGGCATCCTCGCGGTGGTCTCGATCCTCGGCCTCGTGTCCGAGCCGACGAAGACCATCGAGAACGTGCTCGCGGTCGTGACGAACATCGGTGGCGGCGACGTGGCGAAGCTCCTCCAGGACCCGATCGAGGGACTCGTCCGGTCGCCTGCGGCACCGATCACGTTCATCGTCGGTCTGCTCGGTGCGCTCTGGTCGGCCTCCGGGTACGTCGGGGCGTTCGGCCGCGCGATGAACCGCATCTACAACGTCCGTGAGGGACGGCCGATCTGGAAGCTCCGTCCGACGATGCTCGGCGTGACGCTCTTCACGGTCGTCCTGCTCGTCCTCGGTCTCGTCGTCCTCCTCAGCGGCCCCGTCGCGAAGAGCGCCGGTGACCTCATCGGACTCGGCGACGCCGCCGCGACCGTGCTGCTCATCGTGCAGTGGCCGATCCTGCTCGTCATCGCCGTGGTCGTCGTCGCGGTGCTGTACTACTGGGCGCCGAACGTCGAGCAGCCGAAGTTCCGCTGGGTGAGCGGCGGCTCGATCGTCGCCATCCTGATCTGGATCATCGCGAGCCTCGGCTTCGGCTTCTACGTCGGCAACTTCTCGAACTACAACGCCACGTACGGCTCGCTCGGTGGCGTGATCATCTTCCTGTTGTGGATCTGGATCACGAACAACGCCCTGCTGTTCGGTGCGGAGTTCGACGCGGAGCTCGAGCGCGGCCGCGAACTGCAGGCCGGCATCCGTGCCGAGGAGGACATCCAGCTCCCCGAGCGCGACACCCGGCAGATCGAGAAGCAGGACGAGCAGCGGGCGAAGGACGTCCTCCAGGGCATCAAGATCCGCCAGGGTGCCGACCGCGACTGACCCAGCCGGGTCGGACTGAGGACATTCCCGGCGAGCGCCGTTACGGTGCGCGCGTGCCGTCATTCCTCGACGACCTGCCGTTCTGGCCGCTCGTCGCCGCCCTGCTCGTCATCGTGTTCTGCCGTGCGCAGGCCACGTACTGGCTGGCACGGCTGGCCGTGACCGGGGCGTCCCGCTCCCGGTGGGGGCGCTGGCTCGACTCGGCCGCGGTCCGTCGGGGCTCGGCGCTCCTCGACCGCTTCGGCCTGCCGGTGGTCTCGGTCAGCTTCCTGACCGTCGGGCTGCAGACGGTGCTGAACGCCGCCGCGGGGCTCGCCCGTGTCCCGTGGTGGCGGTACACGGTCGCCATGCTGGTCGGCTGCATCGCGTGGGCGTTCGTCTACGCGACCGTCGGACTGGCCTTGTTCTGGGCGGTCCTCGCCGCGTTCGCGGGGTCGCCGTGGGGTGTCGTCGCGATCGTCGTGGTGGTCGCGGCCGGCGCAGCCGGGTGGGTGGTGTTCCGCCGTCGGCACGGCTCGTCCGTCGCCTCCCGCTGACGCGCCTGCCAGGCGCGGTCGGACGGCCGCTGCGTCGGCTGGCTCGCGTCGTACCGCGGCTGTGCCGGCCACTCCGGTCGGAGCGCGGCTGTGTCGGCCGGCTCCCGTCGGACCGCCACCGCGACGAACCGGCCTGGAGGCGCGGTGCGGCCCCGTCAGTCCGCATCCGTAGGCTGGTGCGCATGACCGACACCGCGCCTCCCGTCAGCCTGCCCACCGCACTCGTGACGGGCGCGACCCGCGGGATCGGCCGGGCGATCGCGCGCGACCTCGGGCGGACGCACCACGTGTTCGTCGGCGGCCGGAGCGCCGAGGCAGTCGACGCCCTCATCGCCGAGCTCCCGAACGCGTCGCCGTTCGTCGGCGACCTCGGTGCCGGCGACACTCCCGGCCTGCCGGACCGGCTCGACGTCCTCGTGCACAACGCCGGCGTCGAGGAGGGCACGACCGTCGCCGACACCGAGCGGGCCGTGTGGGAACGGGTCTTCGCCACGAACGTCTTCGCGGTCGCCGAGCTCACCCGCCGTGCGCTGCCGGCCCTCCGCGCGGCCAGGGGCATCGTCGTGCCGATCAACAGCGGCTCGGGCTTCACCTCGGGCCCCGGCGGCGGGGTCTACGCGGCGTCGAAGTTCGCCCTCCGCGCGTTCGCCGACGCCCTGCGCGAGGAGGAGCGGGCGAACGGCGTCCGGGTGTCGAGCGTGCACCCGGGCCGGACGGACTCGGACATGCAGCGAGCCCTCACCGAGAAGCTCGGTGAGGACTACGACACCGCGTACTACCTCGCCCCGGAGGACGTCGCCGCCGCGGTCCGCACCGTGGTCGACCTGCCGGAGCGCGGCACGGTGGAGTCGCTCGCGATCCGCCCGACGAAGCGGCGCTGAGCGGCCCCGCCAGCACCGGACTCGGGGTTCACTGCCCGATCACGACAGCTCGATCCGGGTGGTCAGCTCGAGTCGGTCGAGGAACGTCTCGTCATGGCTGACCACCACGAGCGCACCGCGGTAGGACCGCAGCGCGTCCACGAGCTGGTCGACGCTGGTCAGGTCGAGGTCGTTCGTCGGCTCGTCGAGCACGAGCAGCTGCGGCGGCGGATCCGCGAGCACGAGTGCCGCGAGCGCGACACGGAACCGCTCGCCACCGGAGAGGTCCCCGGCTCGTCGGTCGACAGCGTCCCCGCGGACGAGGAAGCGGGCGAGCCGGTTCTTCACCTCGGCGTCGCTCGCGGTCGGGGCGTGCCGGCGGACGTTGTCGAACACCGTCGCGGCGTCGTCGAGCGTGTCCTTCCGCTGCGGCAGGTAGCCGATCCGGTCGACGTGCGCGACGGCCCCGGTCTCCGGCAGCGGGTGCTCGCGCGCCCCGGGGACGCCGACGAGCTGTTCGAGCAGGGTCGTCTTCCCGACCCCGTTGTCGCCCGCGACAACGATGCGCTCCGGCCCCTGCACGATCGTGTCCCGCCCGCGGACGGTCAGGGTGGCGATCATCCGGGAGGCCGGCACCTCCGGATCGGGCAGCGCGACCGAGATCGACTCGTCGACCCGGAGCCTGCTCTCGGCCTCGTGCTTCGCCGTCAGCGCTGCCGCTTCGTCCCCGGCGTACCCGGCGCGGAGCCGTCCGGCGGTCTGCTCCGCGTGCTTCCGTCGTTCGTCGGCCCACCCCTTCGGCATGTTCTCGGCGGACTTCCGGCCAGCGCGTGCACGCCGGGCGATCTTCGTCTCCGCCTCGATCCGCTGCCGTTTCTCGGTGCGGTGTCGTTGTTCGGCGACGCGGACCTCTCGTTCGGCCGCGGCTCGTCGTACGGCGAGCTGCTCCTCGTAGGCGCTGAAGGTGCCTCCGAACACCGTCAGCGCACCGGATCGCAGCTCGCACGTCTCGTCCACGTGCTCCAGGAGCTCCCGGTCGTGACTGACCAGCACGAGCGTCCCCGACCAGCCGTCGACCATGTCGAGCAGCACGCCGCGGGCTCGACGGTCGAGGTTGTTCGTCGGCTCGTCGAGGAACACGATCGGTGCTCGACGCATCCGGATCCCGGCGACGGCGACGAGCACGGCCTGCCCGCCGGACAGCGTCGACACGGGGCGGTCGAGGTCGGAACCGTCGAGGCCGAGCCCGATGCTCGACAGCGCGGCTGCGGCCTGCTCCTCGACGTCCCAGTCGTCGCCGATCACGTCGAAGTGCTCCGGGGATGCGTCGCCAACGAGGACCGCGCGGAGCGCCGTGACGGTCGGTCGGATGCCGAGGAGGTCCGTGACGGTGTCGTCGGGGCGTGCGCTCAGTCGCTGGGGCAGCAGGTCGACCGGACCGGTCGTCGTGACCGATCCCGAGGTGGGGTGGAGCTGCCCCGTGACCAGCCGGACGAGCGTGGACTTGCCCGCCCCGTTCCTCCCGACCAGGCCGGTGCGGCCGCGGCCGAAGGCGGCGGTGAGGTGGTCGAGCGCGACGGTGCCGTCGGGCCAGGCGAAAGTGAGGTCGTCCAGGACGACGGACGGACTGATGGGCATACGGGTGCCTCCCCGGTTGTCGATGCTGGGCGCACGACACCGGAGCCACCACCGTGCGGTCGGGCACGAAGGTGGAGCGCCCGACGGCGGGCGCGATCACGGTGTCAGCGCGTGGGCTGAGCGGAACCGGTGATCGACAGCAATCCGTCTGCTTCCGTCGGGGACCCCCGTGGCCGTCACCCGTGGCGGCGGCCGGTCGTCCCGCACCGCGACCCCGTGGTGACGACGGGGTGGACCACCACGCTACGCCCGGCCGCGCGCGGCACGCAAGGGCTCCGCCTGCTCGGCGTGACAGGCTGGGGGCATGCCGGAGAACCTGCTGCCGAACCCAGCCACCCCCGAGACCCTGCTGCCCGAGGAGCCGGAGGTGACATCGGCGCTCGCCGCGGACACCCCGGTCGCTTCGGTGGTGGTGTCGCACCCGTCGTCGAGCCTGGCGTGGGCGCTCCTCGCCGACGAGGCGTGGGAACGCGGCGCGACGCTCGAGTCCTACGCCTACGCCCGGGTCGGGTACCACCGCGGGCTCGATGCGCTCCGGAAGGCCGGGTGGCGCGGGGCCGGTCCGGTGCCGTGGTCGCACGAGCCGAACCGCGGCGTGCTCCGAGCGCTCTTCGCGCTGCGTCGGGCGGCTGAGGAGATCGGCGAGGAGGGCGAGCCCGAGCGGCTGACGGCGTTCCTCGAGCAGAGCGATCCGGAGGCCCTGCGCGCACTCGGCGCGTAGCGCGCCGTGCCGCCGCGCCGCGTCCGCCGCGCCGCGCCGTGCCGCGCCGCCGGGCGGGTTGAACCACGGAAGCGACATCGAACCGGTCACCCGACCTGGTTCGATGTCGCTTTCGTGGTTCCTCGCGAGCGTGAGCGCGCCGTGCGCGCCCCGCGCTGCGCCTACGCCAGCACCACGCTCCACGACGCCGCGTGCGGCCACAGCTGGTGCTCCGGCAGCACGTCGAGCCCGCACGCGCGGGACCCCAGCCCGTGCTGCGCCGCGTCGAGGTACAGGTACGCGTGCTCCGGCGTCGGCAGCTCGTACGGGTGTCCGGCGCGCGTGACCTGCTGCGCGGTCCACGGCGTGAGCGTGAAGCCCGAGCGGTGCGACCCGACCGTCGTGACGGTGAGGTCACCCACCGCCAGCGAACGCAGGGCCGGTCGGTGCCCGGACTCCTGCGGCCGCGAGTAGTCGACCGTCAGCGAACGCACCGGCGCCTGGAACCGCCCGATCCGGGCAGCGTGCGAGGAGTCCGGGTACGACTCGTCCGGACCGGTACCGAACCACGTCGCGGTCTCGTCGAGGAACGACACCGGCAGGTCGAACCGCACGCCCAACCGCGGCCACGTGACGTCCCACGCCCCGAACGGCACGGCGTCCGTCTGCAGCTGCAGCCCGGCGTCCGTCAGGCTCCAGCGGTGCGTGACGTCGACGCCCCACCCGCTGTTCGCTGCCGCGACCCGGACCCGCTGCACGAGGCCGTCCGCCGTGCGGTCGACCGACACGGCCCGGTGCGTCAGGCGGTCGAGTCCCCGCTCGACCCACTTCACGGCCGAGGCGGGCGCGGTCGGGTCCCCGACCCCGCCGGTGAGCACCGGATCGGCCGTCTCGTAGCCGCCCTGCGAGGCGAGCCGGTCGTTGTCCGTCGGCGCTCGCCAGAGTTCGAGCCGCGGCCCGGCGATGTCGTGGCCCTTGAAGGAGACCAGGTCGCCGCGGGCGGTGAAGGTGCCGTCACCGAGGCGGTCGCCGTCCCACCCCTGCCGGGAGGCCCGTGGCGCGTCCGCCGGTCGGCTCGCGACGAGCCGCTGGGTGCGTGCCACGACGTGGCCGGTGTCCGCCCAGGCCGTCGGTCCGGCGAGCTCCGCGGTCACGTCGAACCACAGCTCCTCGCCGGGTGCGACCGAGCCGGCCGCGGCCTCCAGCACCTCGTCCGGCACTGGGACGGTGGCCGACGCCCGTGCGGCGATCACCCCGGGTGCGAACCGACCGGATGCTTCGACCACGCCGTTGCGCGACAGCGTCCAGCAGAAGCGGAGTCCCGCGGTCGAGGCCGAGTGGTACCGGTTCTCGACGAGCAGCGTGGTGTCGGACGACGACATCCGGATCGGTGCCACGACGGCCGCGAACTCCGCCAGCCCCGGGGTCGGGGTGTCGTCGGGCAGGACGAGCCCGTCCATCACGAAGTTGCCGTCGTGGACCACCTCGCCGAAGTCACCGCCGTACCCGTAGTAGGCCTGGCCGGACGCGGTGTGGGTGAGCAGGCCGTGGTCGCGCCACTCCCACACGAACCCGCCGTGCAGCCGCGGGTACTTGTCCACGAGGGCCTCGTACTCGGCGATCTGCCCCGGCCCGTTGCCCATCGCGTGCACGTACTCGCAGTGGATGAACGGCTTGGACCGCTGCCGGGCCGCCTCGGCGGGACCGCACTCGAGCAGGGGCGTGGGCGTGCCGCCGCCGATCGACTCGGTTTCCTGCAGCGTCGGGTACATGCGCGAGTACACGTCGGTGTACTCGCCCGTGTAGTCGCCCTCGTAGTGCACCGGACGCTCGTCGTCGCGGTCGTGCACCCACTGCGACATCGCCGCGAGGTTCCGACCGGTGCCCGACTCGTTGCCGAGCGACCACATGACGATCGACGGGTGGTTCTTGTCCCGTTCGACGGTCCGGGCGATGCGGTCGAGGTACGCATCGCGCCAGGCCGGGTCGTCCGAGGGGTTCCCGACCCACCCGGTGAAGATGAAGCCGTGCGTCTCGAGGTCGCACTCCAGGATGACCCAGAAGCCCAGCTCGTCGGCGAGGTCGAGCACGCGCGGGTGCGGTGGGTAGTGCGAGGTCCGGATCGCGTTGACGTTGCTCCGCTTCATGAGCGCCATGTCTGCTCGGGCGTGCTCCTCGTCGAAGACGCGCCCGCGGACGGGGTGGGTCTCGTGTCGGTTCACACCGTGGAACACCACGCGCTCGCCGTTCACGAGGAACCGGTCGCCCTCGATCCGCACCGACCGGAAGCCGATCCGGAGCGAGACCGTCTCGCCGCCCGCGCGTCCGCCGGCGGTGGTCCCGGTCGACAGCGTCGCGTCGTACAGCCGCGGCTGCTCGGCGCTCCACGGTTCGACGCCCTCGACGGTGATCGGCACGACGTCGTCGGCCGTCTGCCACACCTCGGACACCCCGAGGTCGGGGACCTCGAACCGCACCGGGAACACCGCGTCGATCGTCGGCACGGTGATGGTCCCCGTGCCGGTCGACGGGCGCCCCGACGCGGCCGTCCCCGCGGTGGCCGCGGAGCCCAGCACGGGCTCCCACGAGGCGCGCACGAACACGTCGTCGATCGGCGCGGTCGGACGCGCGAGCAGGGTGACGTCGCGGAAGATGCCCGGCAGCCACCACTGGTCCTGGTCCTCGAGGTACGACGCGCCCGACCACTGGTGCACGCGCACGAGCAGCTCGTTCGACCCCGGACGCAGCAGAGCGGTCACGTCGAACTCGGTGACGAGCCGGGAGCCGGTGCTCCACCCGACGAGCGAGCCGTTCAGCCACACCCGGAAGTGCGACTCGACGCCGTCGAACCGCAGCACCACCCTGGCCGCCGCGTCGAACGCGTCCGGCAGGGAGAACACGCGTCGGTGGTCACCGGTCGGGTTCTCCTCCGGCGGGTGCGGCGGGTCGATCGGGAACGGGTACTGCAGGTTCGTGTAGCTCGGCGCCCCGTGCCCGTGCAGGACCCAGTGCGACGGCACCGGCAGGGTGCCCCAGTCGTCGTCGACCCCGGGGACCGGGACGTCGGCGACGGGCGACCAGCGGAAGTCCCACTCGCCGTCCAGTGACAGCGAGGGGGCGTCCGTGTGCAACCAGGCACGGGGTGCCAGTCGCGAGTCGGAGCCGGGGGCGGTGGATGCCAGGTCGGCGAGCGCCGACTCGTTGGACGGCTGTGCAGTGACGGTCAACCCTTGACCGATCCTTCCGTGAGGCCCCCGCGCCAGAAGCGCTGCAGGACGATGATCGCGATCACGAGCGGGATGACCGAGACGAGCACTCCGCCGGTGGTGAGCTGGTAGAACTCTGGCAGACGATCGACCTGTGCACGCCAGTTGTTGAGTCCCAGGGTGATCGGGTAGAGCTTCTGGTCCGCCAGCATGATGAGCGGCAGGAAGAAGTTGTTCCAGATGCCGACGACCTGGAACAGGAACACCGTGACGAGCGCCGGGGTCATCTGGCGGAGCACGATCGTGTGGAAGATCCGCAGCTCGCCCGCGCCGTCGATGCGCGCCTGCTCGAGGAGCGCGGTGTCGACCGACGCCGCCGCGTAGACCCGGCAGAGGAACAGTCCGAACGGGGAGACGAGGCTCGGGATGAGCACGCTCCAGTACGTGTCCGTCAGGCCCAGCGTCGAGAACAGCAGGAACAGCGGCAGCGCGGTGGCCGTCCCGGGGACGAGCACGCCACCGAGGATCGTGCCGAACACGAGCTGCCGACCGCGGAACTCGTACTTCGCGAGCGCGTAGCCACCCGCGGCGGCGAAGTACGTCGCGAGCACTGCGCCGACGCCCGAGTAGAGGATGCTGTTCGCGATCCACCGGACGAAGATGCCGCCGTCGTACGAGAACACCTGCGCGATGTTGCTGAACAGCGCGAACTCGCCGCCGAACCAGAACCCGTTCGTCGCGAACAGTGCCCCGGTGGTCTTCGTCGCGGCGATGACGACCCAGTACAACGGCACCAGGAAGTAGATCGCGACGATGACGAGGATGCCCGTCACCACGATCTGGGACTTCCCGGACCGGTCGAGCTTGCGGCGCTGGTGCGCGGTGATGGCGGTGGTGTCGACGGGCTCCGCCGCCCGCTTCGTCACCGGCGCCTGGATCGTCTCGCCGCTCATGCTTCCGCACCCTTCTGGTCGGACTGGAGGCGCGGTGCGGCTCCGGTGGTCGTGCTGCGGTTCGCGACGCCCGTGGCGGGTCGCGACCCGCCGTCGGCGGTGACGCGCGTCTGGAGCGCACGCCGTGCCTCCAGGCCGTCGCGCTTCGCGCGCTTCTTCTGGTCCCGCTCGCTCTTCGGCGGCCGGTTCGTCAGCGCGAGGAACGCGAACGACAGGATGAACGCGGCCAGCGCGATGATCACGGCCTGCGCCGAGGCGACGCCGTACTCGTTGAAGGCGAACGCGTTCGTGTACGCGGCGTAGTTCGGCGTGTACTCGGTGTCGATCGCGGGTGCGACCGTGGACAGGATCTGCGGCTCCGCGAAGAGCTGCAGTGTGCCGATGATCGAGAACACCGTCGTGAGCACGAGCGCGGGTGCGATGAGCGGGATCTGGATGCGCCACGCGACCTGGAACGCGTTCGCGCCGTCCATCTTCGCGGCCTCGTAGACCTCGCCGGGGATCGACTTCAGCTGCGCCACGATGATGAGCATGTTGTAGCCGGTGTACGTCCACGTGACGATGTTCGCGATCGACCACAGGACGCTGTTCGCGCCGAGGAAGTCCGGCTGCAGCCCGATCGACTGCAGCAGCGCCACGATCGGGGACAGCCCGGGTACGTAGAGGAACGACCACAGGATGGTCGCGATGACGCCCGGGACGCCGTACGGCATGAAGTACACGGCCCGGAAGAACGCGGGCCAGCGGGCGCTCGCCGACTCGAGGAGCAGCGCCAGGATCGTGCAGAGGACGATCATCACCGGGACCTGGACGATCCCGAACAGCAGCATGCGGCCGATCGAGGCGACGAAGCCGGAGTCCTGCAGGGCGATCGCGTAGTTGTCGAACCCGGCGAACCGGCCGACGACGCCGTCCTCACCGAAGAGGCCCTTCCGGTCGACGGTCGTGAAGCTCTGGAACAGCGCACTGATGATCGGGATGATGAACGTCAGGACGAACAGTGCGAGGAAGGGGCCGAGCAGGATCCACGGGGCCCGCTTCTGGGCAGCCGTTGCCTTCGTGCTCGTGCGGAAGCCGGTGCGCGGCTGCGAGGTGGCCGTCGCGCGGTCCTGGGTGGCGGTCATCGTGCGGTCCTCACGCTCAGGCCCTTGTCCCGGAAGGACTGGACGATCTCCCGTTGGGCGAGCTCGACCGCGTCGGTGAGCTTCAGGCCGCCGGTCAGCTTGCGGCGGAACTGGTTCTGCAGGCTCGTGAACGCGGACTGCGTCACCGGGGACCACGACCAGTCGACGTTCTGCTCCTGCGCGGCGGGCACGAAGACCTCTTCGTTGTAGTTCTGCCCGGAGAACCACTCGCTGGGCTTCTGCCGAGCGGCGCCGATGTAGTCCTTGGCGGGGGACCAGCCGATGCCGCAGTACTTGATCATCGCGTTGATGCCCTCCTCCGAGGTGGTCATCCACGTGATGAACTCGAGCGCTTCGGCCGGGTGCTTCGCGTTCGCGAGGACCGCGGCCGTCGAGCCGCCGATCGCGCTCGAGCCGAAGCCCGTGTCGCCCCACGTCTGCATGGGCGCGACCTTCCACTTGCCCTCGCCGCCCTGCACCGACTGGATGAGCGCGTCTCCCCAGCTCGCACTCGTGACGGCCGCGATCTTGCCGCTGGCCGCCGCGGCGTACCACCCGGGGGAGTACGCGCCGGCGCTCGTGTCGACCAGCTTGTCGTCGATGACGCCGTCGAAGAACTCGGCGACCATCATCGTCCGGTCGTCGGTCATGTCGACGACCCACTCGTCGCCGTCGATCCGGAACCACCGGGCCCCGGCCTGCTGCGCGTACGCGGCGAAGGGGGACGCGTCGGCGACCGGGAACACCTCGAGGTAGTTGCCGTTGCCCGTCCCGCGCACCTTGTCGGCGAGGTCGCGCCACTCGTCCCAGGTCTTCGGCGGCTCCCCACCGGCCTGCTCGAGGATCGCGGTCTGGTAGTAGAAGCCCATCGGCCCGGTGTCCTGCGGGATCCCGTAGATGCCGTCCACGAACGACACCTGCGCCCACGCTGCCTCGTCGTACTTCGACTCGAAGTCCTTCGCGCCGTACCGGGCGAGGTCCGTCAGGCCGTTCGCGAGCATGAACTCGGGGATCTGGCGGAGCTCGACCTGTCCGATGTCCGGGCCACCGCCGGCCGCGAGCGCGGAGTACATCTTCTGGTACCCGCCACTGTTGCCGCCGGGGATCCAGTTCGCGGTGACCTGGATGCGGGGGTTCTTCGCGTTCCAGACGTCGCAGACCTTCTGGAGGTCCTTGAGCCACGCCCAGTAGGTGAGCTGGACGGTCTCGCCGCCCGAAGCGGCGGGGATGAGCGCCGCCTTGTTGACGTTCGTCGAGCCCGGCACCGCACAGCCGGCGAGGAGGCCCGCCGCGGCCGTTCCCAGGCCGAAGCCCAGGAGTTGTCGTCTCGTGATGGGGCTTCTTCTGCCTGTCGGCGTCATCGCACGGCTCCGGTTCGTCATCGATCGGGGTCCCGCCCAGCCAACCACAAAACCGAGCGTTGCTGTACTTTCGCGCAGGTCGCTGGGCGTTCCCTCCGCGCTGTGGACGCACGCGGGCCGACGGGGGGAGTGTGGGCGCACGCGGACGCAGGGGACCGTGACAGGGTCCGTCCGAACCGGTGTCCGCCGTCGGGGCTGTCCTGCTCCGGCACGCTGAGCGGAAGGAGCTGCCATGACGTCGACCAACGCGACGAGCGAACTGCACGAGATCCTGGGACAGCGGCTGGAGGACGGGGGCACGTGGGCCTGGGCCTACGCCGACGTCTCCGGCAACGTGGAGGACCCGAGGCGGCAGGCGGCGCTCAAGCTCCGTGCGGTCGAGGAGTCGCTCCGTGCCCAGGGCGCCCCGGCCTCCGTCGTCGACGCGATCGCCGCCGAGTTCGAGCAGGAGGCCGGCGTCCCCTCACCCGTCACCCGGTACGTGCTCGTCCACGACGGGTCGGTCGTCCTGAGCGAGGTCCTCCCCGGACACCTGCACGGTGCCGAGTCCGTCGGCGTCGGCGCCGTCCCCGACCTCGTGCCGCTCGTCGCCCACCGCCCGGTCGACCTGCCGTTCCTCGTCGTGCACGCCGGCAAGGAGGGCGGCGCCTTCCGGACGTACCGGCTCGGCCACGCGCCCGTCGCGCCGGACGAGCAGCACGTCGAGGGCCGCAACGACACCCTGCACTACGCGAAGGCCGGCACCGGGTGGAAGCAGCCGCACTGGCAGCAGCACACCGAGGAGATCTGGAAGCAGAACCAGTCCGAACTCGCGGCCGCCCTCGACGCCACGGTCCGCGAGCGTCGACCGGGGCTCGTCGTCATCGCGGGGGACGTCACCGCACGCGAGCTGCTCGTGAAGTCGCTGTCGGCCGAGACGAAGGCCCTCGTGTCCGTGTTCCCGGGGGACCCCCGGGCCGACACCGCGTCGAAGCAGGCGTTCGTCGAACACGTCGAGGTGGCACTCGCCCGCGTCGTCGCCACCCGGCGGCACGACCTCGAGGACCTCCTCCGCACCCACGTCGGGCGCGGGGACAACCAGGCCGTGACGGGGCTCGGATCGGTGGTCGAAGCGCTGCAGCAGGCGCAGAGCTCGGTCGTCGCGCTCGACGCCGTGGCGATCGGCGACCGGACCCTCCTCGCACTCGGGGCAGCGCCCTGGGTCGCGACCGCTCCGGAGCAGGCCGGCGGTGTCCCGGTGATCGGACCCGTGCCGGCGGTGTGCGCGCTCGTCCGGGCGGCGGTGCTCACGGACGCGGAGCTCGTGCTCGTCAACGCGGCGTCGCTCCCGGGCGGCGCGGCGGCGGCCGCGCTCCTGCGCTGGCCGGTCGGACCGGCCGTGCCCGCCTGATGTGGTGAGCATCTGACGGACGGGAGGCGCGGTGTCGGCCGGCACCGCGCCTCCCGTCCGTCATGGCACCGTCGACTCGTCCCGCGGCGGTGCCCGGTGCCCCCCGAGGATGTCGGCGGACGACCGGTCTCGAGGCGGTCGATCCGACCAGCGGTGTACGGCGGGCGGAGGTCGGAACAAGTGGTCGGCACGGGTGCCCCGCACCGGCCAGTAGCCGACGAGCCCCGCGAGCGTCGCGACGACGGTGAGAGCAGCGATCGTGCCGGTCGGGTGTGCGACGAGGAACGGCGTCGCACCGAGGAGCTCGGCCGATGCGAGGAGGCCGACGATGACGGCCGTGTGGGTCAGGTAGGGGACGATCGACCAGCGCCCGAGCGCGCGGATCGGATTCGTCACGCGCAAGTCGTCCAGGACACGCGCGATCACGAGCGCGGACGCAGTCCCGATCACGACGTGGAGCACTGCGAGTGCGTGCTCCATGATGCCGGTCGACCTCGCGTGGGCCTCACCGACAGCGACCCAGACGCAGACGGCCACGACCGCCACGGGGGGAGACCCGAACCGATCGGCGTTCGCGATCAGTCGTGGCCCGAGGTGCGCGCCGATCGCGGTCAGGAACGCGAACTGTGGCAGTCCCTGCAGACCGGGCCCGGCCACGTGCCAGAGGTCGTCACCGACCACCGAGCGGCCCCACCCGATCACCCAGGCGCCGACGACGGTGAGGGCGGAGAGGACGACCACCGCTGGCAGACGTCGGGTCAGCCACACCAGCACGAAGTGGAGCGCGAGTGCCCACAGGTACCAGATCTCGCCGTTCGGGCGCACGAACGCCGCGATGACCCTCGCTGTCTCACCGATCAGATCGAGGTCCTCGCCCGCGGACGAGTGGCCGACGAGGCGGTACACGAACACCCCCGGTTGCCAGAGCACGTAGAGGTAGAGCAGCGGAGTGATCCGCGTCACCAGGTGGCGCGCCGGAGTGTCGTGTGCGGTCAGCGCCGGACCCGCGAGGATGCCGGAGACGATGAAGAAGACGGGCAGTGGCATCACCAGGTGATCGAGCACCCACCGGGCGATCTCGGAGTCGGCCGGAGCCCAGGCGGCGACGTGGATCAGGACGATCCCGACGATCGCGAACCCTTTTGCGGTGTCGAGCCAACCGATCCTCATAAATGTAGAGTATCGGCCGCGATCGGTCAGTTCAAGACCCGGTCCCGACGAGGCACCAACGGGAGCGCGAGCAACGGCAGGACTGCCAGGATCGAGAACGACGCCGCGAACCCGAGCCCCGCGACGAGCGCGCCGACCCCGGGCCCGACGGCGCTCGCCGCGATGAACTGCCCGGTGTTCTGCGCTCCGAGTGCGCGCCCGGACCAGAACGGCCCCGCAGCCTCGGCGACCGACGTGTACGCCAGGCCGTTGTCCGCGACGGTCACACTCGTCGCCACCACGAGGAACACCGCCCCCGCTGCCAGGTGGGTCACGTCCACGAGCGCCAGCACACCCATCACCGCCGCAGCGCTCACGGCGACGACCCGCAGCGGGCCGACCCGGGAGCCCGCGCGGTCGCTCCACGCCCCGACGAGGATGCGTCCGACCGCCCCGACGAACTGCGCGCCGCCGACGAGGAGTCCGGCCGCGCCGGTCGACCACCCGAGCCCGACGAGCCACACCAGCCCGTACGTGGACAGGGTGAACTGCGGCACGACGAGCAACACCGACACCGCGTGGATGCGCCAGAGGAACCCGTTCGACCGGTAGGGGTTCGCCACGTGCTCGGCCGACGCTTCGGCGCGGGAGGCTCGCGGTGGGTCGACGATGCCGATCGCGCAGAGGACCGCGAGCACGGCGCAGAGCAGGACCGGCAGCACGAGCGACGCCCGGATGTCCTCCGCCTCGGCGAGCTGTGGGACGGTCACCGCGGCCAGGGTCACGCCGAGCGGCTGCGACATCTGTCGGATCCCCATCGCGAGCCCGCGACGCTCCTTCGGGAACCAGCCGACCACCACGCGACCGCTCGCCGCGTTCGTGGAAGCGCTCGTCATGCCGGCGGCCAGGAACGCGATCCCGAGCAGCACGGTGTTCCCGGCTGCGAGCCACGCCGCAGCGACCGCGGCGGTCGTCAGCACGAGCCCGCCCGCGATCACCACCCGCTCGCCGACCCGGTCCGTGACGGCGCCCCAAGCGATCAGGGTGAGGACCATGCCGAACGTGGGTGCCGCGGCGAGGATCCCGGCCGCGGGCAGCGTGGTGCCGTGCGCGTGCAGGTACGGGATGAGGAGCGCCGGCGCGGACACGACGAGGGTCCCGGCCGCCTGCGCCGCCACCCCGAGCGCGAGCATCGTCCACGCACGGCGGGTCGCCGTCGGGCGAGGGGCGGTGGTCGTCGTCACGATGGTTCCGTTCGAGAACTGATTGGTATACCAAAACGGTATACCATGCCTGCTAGGCTTCCCGACCGTGGCTGGAACGACAGACGTGGTGACCGCGGACGACGCGCCGGTGTCACAGACCGCGCAGCTCTACGACAACCTCCGCGCGGCGATCCTGACACTCGACATCGCACCCGGCGAGCGCATCTCCGAGCGCGGACTCGAGGCGCGCTTCCACGCCTCGCGCACCCCTGTCCGGGCCGCACTGTCGCGGCTCGAGCGCGAAGGGCTCATCCTGCACGAGGGTCGCTCGTGGACGGTCACCCCGATCGACCTCGACGAGATCGCCTCCCTCGCGGAACTCCGTGGCGTGCTCGAGCCTGCGGCCGCGCGACTGGCGGTCGCCCGCGCCTCTGCCGAGCAGCTCGACGAGGTCCGGGCCCACCTCGATGACCTCCGTGAAGCCCCCGACCAGCGCTCGGGCGTCCGGATGGGCTCGACGTTCCACCTCGACCTCGCTGCACTCGGCGGCAACCGGTTCATCACCGACGCCGTTGCCGACGCGCTCACCCGCCTCGAGCGCACGCGGTGGATCGAGGTGCGCACGCCCGAGGCCCGCGACGCCGCGTGGGACGAGCACAGCGCGAT
This sequence comes from Curtobacterium luteum, assembly GCF_001475545.1. Lineage (GTDB taxonomy): Bacteria > Actinomycetota > Actinomycetes > Actinomycetales > Microbacteriaceae > Curtobacterium > Curtobacterium luteum_A. The sequence continues at coordinate 95,059 of NZ_LDQC01000002.1, forward strand.
CCTCGACGCCGTCCGTGCCGGAGACGCCGACCGGGCCGCGGACCTGCTCGCGGCGCACGTCGCCGGGACCAACGACCGGCTCCTCGCGTTCATCGCGCAGGAACGTCGTCGGCTCCGTGGCGCCGGCATGGCGATCGTCGGACCGACCGAGCGCTGACGTCCCGGTCGGTACGACGAACCCGCGTCAGAGCGTCGGTTCCTCGCTGCCGTCGGCCTCGCCGAAGATCCAGGCGTTCTGGTTCCCCTGACTGTGGTCGAGCAGACCGCTCTTCACCTCGTCGAGGGCGATGGACTCGCTGATGACGTCACGGCTCTGTCCGCGGGTGTTCTTCGACATCGTCGGCTCCTGTGTGTGGGCATCGGTTCGGTTGACGCAGGCCCCTGCCTGCGGATGCGCTTCCTCACGGGACGTACTGAGGTCGCTCAAGTGTGACCCGGTCTGTCCATCCTGCGCAAGGGTGCGAGCAGCCCTGTGGACAGACCGGTCGCGGCGGCGTGCCTAGGATGGTCCGGCCGCACCGGGCGCGGCACCACCAGCGCGCGACGACGGACGGGAGGCACGGCATGGCTGGACAGCGCACCGCACCTCCCACGGTGTACGACGTGGCCTCCGCGGCCGGTGTCTCCATCGCCACCGTTTCGCGCGTGCTCCGCACGCCCGACGCCGTCCGCGAGGCCACCCGCGACCGCGTGCAGGCGGCTATCCGGACGCTCGGGTACGTGCCCTCCGGCAACGCGCGAGCCCTCGCCGGGAAGCGCACCGGCGTGGTCGGACTCCTGCTCCCGGGATTCGACGTCGTCCCGGACGAGCGACCGGACCTGGTGACGGACGGCGGCGTCCGCGTGGTCGACGACCGCCGGCACGTCACGCAGCCGTTCTCCTCGAACCTCTACTTCGACGAGGTGCTCCGCGGAGCCGAGGTCGAAGCATGGCAACGCGGCCTCGCCCTCATGGTCGCTGCCGGGCGTGGCCCGTCGCGCGACGTCATCGTGAACGACGTCGCCGGACGTGTCGACGGCCTCGCCGTGCTGGCGCAGACGGTCCCGGACGAGCTGCTCGAGCACGTCGCCCGACGCATCCCCGTGGTGGTGCTCGCGGACGACCGGCGCTCGCACGGCTTCGACTCGGTGAGCGTGGACAACGCCGCGGGCATGCGGACGGTGGTGTCGCACGTGGTGGGGCGGCTCGGCATCCGCTCGATCGCGTACGTCGCCGGTCCGATCGACTCGCCGGACGACATGGAGCGCGCGGCGGGCTTCCGCGCCGCCCTCGTCGAACACGGGGTGGACCCGGCCGACGTGCCCGTCGTGCACGGCGACTTCGGCCGGGCCCGAGCACGGGAGCTCGCGTCGGCGCTCTTCGAGGGTGACGTCCCCCGTGCGGTCGTCTGCTCGAACGACCAGTCGGCGCTCGGGGTGCTCGACGCGGCGACCACCCTCGGCATCCGGGTGCCGGAGGACGTCGTCGTCACCGGGTTCGACGGCATCGACGCAGGGCGCTTCTCGCAGCCGCGCCTCACGACCGTGCACCAACCGATGGGTGAACTCGGCCGTGCCGCCGTCCGGGCGATCGTCGAGCGGCTCACCCACCCCGACGGCCCGCCGCGCGCCGTGCGCCTGCCGGTCGAGGTGCTGCTCCGCGAGAGCTGCCCGCCCGTGCTCGACGCCTGACGGCCCCGATCGCCGTGTTCCACCCCGCCAATCAAAGTCGATGGTTGCACGTCGCGATGTAAGCGCATACATTGAGTGAGTACCGAATCGACACGGAGGTCGACCGAGCAATGACGCTTCCCCCACAGCGCATGCGCGAGCCAGGCACGCGCGAGCCAGCGGACGCGCAGGCGTCCGCCCCGCGCGCAGCCCGCGGCACCCGCGCCGCCCGTCCCCGCCGACGCGGCCGTCTCCTCGCCGCCCTGGCCGGGGTCGCCGTCGTGGCCCTCGCGGCCAGCGGCTGCAGCATCCAGGTCCGCTCCCAGCCGGACCCGAGCATCGGCAAGGACACGATGCTCATCAACGCCGACCACGGCAACCCGCTGTTCGACCGCAACTTCAACCCGTACATCTCCAACGCTCGAACCGCGAGCAAGTGGATGTACGAGCCGTTGATCGAGGTCAACCCGCTCGACGGCAAGGGCACCCCGTGGCTCGCGAGCAGCTGGACCCAGCCGGACGCCCGCACGATCGACATGACGATCCGCAAGGGCGTCGAGTGGTCGAACGGCGACCCCTTCAGCGCGAAGGACGTCGTCTTCACGTTCGACCTGCTCAAGAAGTTCCCCGCGATGGACATCAAGGGAGCCTGGCAGCACATCGACCGCATCGAGCAGGACGGCGACCACGTCGTCTTCCACCTCAAGAGCGACGACGTGCCGAGCCTCAACATCATCGGCGCGACGTACATCCTCGGCGAGCAGCACTGGGGGAAGGTCAAGGACCCGACCACGTGGCGCGACCCGAACCCGGTCGGTACCGGCCCGTTCGTGCTCGGCAACTACACCGACCAGCAGTACTCGATGGACAAGAACCCGCGGTACTGGCAGGCCGACAAGATCGCCATCAAGCACCTCATCCTCCCGGCGACGAACACGCAGCTCGACACCGTCACCCGAGGTTACGACTGGGCGTACTCGTTCATCTCCGACGTCAAGGGCACGTGGGGCGCTGCGTCGAAGACCAACACGTGGTGGTTCCCGGCCGGCGGTGTCATCGGTCTCGTGCCGAACCTCACGAAGGCGCCGTACAACGACGTCAACGTCCGCAAGGGCATCTCGTACGCCCTGGACCGGAAGGACATCGCCGAGACCGCGACCGAGGGCAACCTGTCCGCGGCCGGTCAGACCGGCCTCATCCTGCCCAACCAGGAGCAGTACCTCGATCCGTCCATCCCGGACAAGGGGATGATCACGCAGGACACGAAGCGGTCCCTGCAGGAGTTCGCGAAGTCCGGCTACACCCAGCAGGGCGGCAAGCTCGTGAAGGACGGCAAGCAGCTGACCATCACGATCATGACCGCGAACGGCTACTCCGACTGGCTCCGTGCGGCCCAGCAGGTGCAGCGCGACCTCACCGCGATCGGCATCAAGGTGTCGCTCCAGGCGCCGCAGCCCGCCGGGTACCAGGCCAACCTCAACAACGGCAAGTTCGACATGGCCATGGGCGGCATGGGCAACGGTGACGTCTACCAGGCCTTCAACTCGCTGCTGTCGAGCGACTTCTACCAGCCCGTCGGCAAGTCGACGGTGAACAACTACGAGCGCTACAAGAACGCCGACACCCAGGCGCTCCTCGACGAGTACAAGGCGACGACGGACGAGTCCCGGCAGCGAACGATCCTGCACCAGCTGCAGAACATCGTCTACGACGACGTCCCGGTCATCGGCATGTACTACGGCGGTCTCTGGGGTCTGTTCAACACGAACAAGTTCGTCGGCTGGCCGAGCGCGGAGGACCCCTACATGGCACCGCAGAACTACGACTCGGCTCCGCTGCTGATCTTCTCGAAGCTCCGGCTCCGGGACAGCGCGGCGGGCAAGGAGATCCCGCGAGAGCAGCAGCAGCAGGAGGCAGGCAAGTGAAGTACCTCCTCCAGAAACTCGTCCTGTTCGTCCTGACCCTCTGGGCCGCGGTCACGCTGAACTTCGTGCTCCCGCGCCTCATGCCGGGCAGCCCGACGGACGCCGCACTCGCGAAGCTCAGCCAGAACGGCCCCGTCACCGACGCCACGAAGAAAGCGATCGAGGCCCAGCTCGGCGTCCCGAGCGGCAACCTCTGGGACCAGTACGTCAGCTACCTGCACCAGGTCGTCACCCTCGACTTCGGCACGAGCTACACATTCTACCCGCAGCCCGTCGGCGACCTCGTGGCCCAGGCCCTGCCGTACACGCTGATCCTCGTCGGCGTCGTGACGATCCTGGCCTTCGTGCTCGGCACCCTGATCGGGGTCGGCGCGGCGTGGAAGCGCGGCACCTGGCTCGACTCGCTCCCGACCCTGTCCGGCAGCTTCATGTCGACGTTCCCGTACTTCTGGACGGCGCTCCTGCTGCTGTTCTTCCTCGGCTACGTCCTGCACTGGTTCCCGACGACCGGCGCCTACTCGGCCACGATCACCCCGGGGTTCAGTGGACAGTTCATCGGCGACGCTCTGCAGCACGCGATGCTGCCGGCCATCACCATCCTCGTGACGAGCCTCGGCGGCTGGATCATCGGCATGCGCAACGCGATGATCAACACCCTCGGCGACGACTACGTCACCTTCGCCGAGGCCAACGGGCTCCGCGGCCGCACGGTCGCCGTCCGGTACGCCGCGCGGAACGCGATCCTGCCGAACCTCACCGGCTTCGGCCTCGCGCTCGGCGGTGTCGTCGGCGGATCGGTGCTCGTGGAGCAGGTGTTCGGCTACCCGGGCATCGGCTACCTGCTGTTCAACGCCGTGATCGGGCAGGACTACCCGCTCATGCAGGCCCTCTTCCTGATGATCACCGTGTCGGTGCTCATCGCCAACTTCATCGTGGACGTCCTGTACGGCGTCCTGGACCCGAGGACGCGCCGATGACCACGACCAAGACACCGGACACCACGGTCGCAGTACGCACGCAAGAAGAACGACAAGCCGCCCCGAGCAAGCTCCGAGCCGCCGCCCGCCAGTTCGGCGTCGTGTGGAGCAACACCAAGGCCCGCGTCGGCATCATCATCCTCGGCGTCTTCGTCGTCGTGGCGATCGCCGCCCCGGTCCTCGCCCCCTACGGCGCGAGCCAGAACGGCTTCGCCCGCAGCGCCGACGCCACCTGGGCCCACTGGATGGGCACCACCGCGGCCGGCGAGGACGTCCTCTCCCAGCTCATCTACGGCGCCCGGGTCTCCGTGCTCGTCGGCGCGGTCGCGGGCTTCCTGTCCACGCTCGTCGCCGTCGCGATCGGCCTGAGCTGGGGCTACATCCGTGGCTGGGTCGCCGAGGTCATCGGGTTCATCGTGAACCTCTTCCTCGTCATCCCCGGTCTGCCGCTCATGATCGTCATCGCGGCGTACCTGCAGAACGGCGGCATCGCGGTCATCATCGCCGTGATCGTCGTGACGGGTTGGGCCTGGGGCGCTCGCGTCCTCCGGAGCCAGACGCAGTCCCTGCGGAGCCGTGACTTCGTGACGGCCGCGCAGTTCTCCGGCGACGGCGCCACGCGCATCGTCTTCCGCGAGATCCTGCCGAACATGACGAGCCTGATCGTCGGCAGCTTCTTCGGTGCGGCGACCAGCGCGATCCTCGCCGAGGCCGGCCTCGAGTTCCTCGGCCTCGGTGACTCGTCGATCGTCAGCTGGGGCACGATCCTCTACTGGGCGCAGAACTCGAACGCCCTGCTCACCGGTCAGTGGATCCTGCTGTTCGCACCCGGCCTCTGCATCGCCCTCCTGGCGATGAGCCTGACCCTCATCAACTTCGGCGTCGACGCCGTGTCCAACCCGCGGCTGCGCGAGGGCGCGCGCCGCAAGCGCAAGGAGGCCACCGCATGAGCGGCGCACCCACGCACGCAGCAGACGGCCGGGAGGCCCGTGGCGGCGCCGCCACGCGCCTCCCGTCCGACGATCGCGTCACCACGAACGCCACGCACGACGTCCTGCTGGACGTCCGCGACCTGTCGGTCGTCTACGAGTCCGCCGGCCAGGAGGCCGTCCAGGCCGTCGACCACGTGTCGTTCTCCCTGCGGAAGGGCGAGTTCGTCGGCCTCGTGGGGGAGTCCGGCTCCGGCAAGTCGACCCTCGGCTACGCGCTGACGCGGCTGCAGAAGTCGCCGGCGCGCACCAACGGCGGCAACATCGTCTTCGCCGGCCGCGACATCCGCGACCTCGACGACGAAGCGCTCCGCCAGCAGCGGCAGGGCGGGTTCGCGATGGTGCTGCAGTCCGGCATGAACGCGCTCAACCCGGTCCGGACGGTCCGCAACCACTTCATCGACGTGTTCAAGGCCCACGGCCACGTGCCGCGCGAGCGCTGGGACGCCCGGATGCGGGAGCTCGTCGAGAAGGTGAAGCTCCCCGCCACGATGCTCGCCCGCTACCCCGGGGAGCTCTCCGGCGGCATGCGGCAGCGCGTGTCGATCGCCCTCGCGCTGTCACTCGAACCGCGCCTCATGGTGTTCGACGAGCCGACAACGGCGCTCGACGTCCTCGTGCAGCACGCCGTGATGGACACCATCATCGAGCTGCAGCAGTCCGAGGGCTTCACGGCGGTCCTCATCAGCCACGACCTCGGCATCGTCCTCGAGGCCACGGAGCGCGTGCTCGTCATGCACGAGGGGCGGATCGTCGAGGACGGCGGGTCGAAGGAGATCCTGCGCGACCCGCAGGACGACTACACGAAGATGCTGCTGTCGCACTACGCCGACCCGCGCGCTTCGGTGGTGAGCCTGCCCGGCTTCCCGGACCGGTCGCTCCGCTCGTCCGAGGGCGCGACGCGACAGGAGACGACGTCGTCGTTCAGCACCGTCGGCTCGCGGGAGCGTTCTGCCGCCCGCAACCCGGTCGTCGTCGACCACCTCGTGAAGACGTACCCGGCACCCCGCCGCGGCGAGCAGCCCGTCCAGGCCGTGCGCGACGTCTCGTTCACCCTCGAGCCCGGGCAGTCGCTCGCCCTCGTCGGCCAGTCCGGCTCGGGCAAGTCGACGATCGCGAAGATGCTCACCGGGGTCGAGAAGCCGACCACCGGCACCGTCCGGTTCGGAGACACCGACGTGGCGAAGCTCGGCAGGCGTGGCCTGAAGGACCTGCGCTCCGAGGTGCAGATGGTGTTCCAGGACCCGTACGCGGCGCTCAACCCGCTGCACACCGTCGAGTACATCCTCTCCCGGCCGATCGCGAACTACACGGACCTCCGCGGCCGCGACGCCCGACGTCGGATGCTCGAACTCCTCGAGACCGTCGGGCTGACGCCCGTCGAGCAGTTCGCGCAGAAGCTCCCGCACCAGCTCTCCGGCGGGCAGCGGCAGCGCGTCGTCATCGCACGGGCGCTCGCGAGCGACCCGCAGGTGATCATCGCCGACGAGCCCGTCTCGATGCTCGACGTCACGCTCCGCGCCGGGGTGCTCGCGCTCCTCGAGGACCTGCGCGAGCAGTGGGGCGTCTCGCTCCTCTACATCACGCACGACCTGCTGAGTGCACGCCTCATCACGGACGACATCATGGTGCTGCACGACGGCGCCGTGGTCGAACGGGGCCGCACGGCCGAGGTGCTGCAGGACCCGCAGGACCCGTACACGGTGGCGCTGCTCGACGCGGTGCCGAACCCCCGAAGGGCACTGCTGGCATGACCACGCTCCACGACTTCCCGACCGTCCCCGCCTTCGGGCACCTCCCCACGCCGGAGGGGGTCGACGTCGTCGGCATCGACCTGCCCGTCGGACGCCTCACCGCCTACCGCGTCGTGCCCGCCGGTCCGTCGAAGGGCGTCGTGCTGATCGTCCCCGGGTACACCGGGTCGAAGGAGGACTGGCGGACGTTCATGCCGCTCCTGGGCGACGCCGGCTGGACCGCGGTCGCGATCACCCGTCGCGGCCAGGCGGACTCGGCGCGGGCGTCCGGGCCGTCCGGCTACACCCTGGAGGAAGAGGCAGCCGACGTCGTCCGCGTCGCTGCGCTGCTCGACGACGGCGCGCCCGTGCACCTCATCGGCCACTCGCTGGGCGGCGTGATCGTCCGCGAGGCCGCCATCGCCTCCCCGGGGTCCTTCCGCGACGTCGTGCAGTTCTGCTCCGGACCGTACGGCTGGCCGTACCGCAAGGTCACCGAGCTCACGATCCTGCACGACACCGGCGGGAACCTCCGGCAGCTCTTCGACTCGACGAACCCGCTCTGGGCGTACCGCCCCGACGCGGAGCTCCCCGACGACCCGCGGTTCGTCCGCGACCGCTTCGACGCGCACGACCCGGCGAGCGTCGTCGCCGGCGGGCACATCCTCGAGGACCACACCGACTCGTCCGCCGAACTCCGCGCCACCGGCCTCCCGGTCCTCGTCACCCACGGCGAGTGGGACGGTGCCTGGCCCATCCCGTGGCAGCGGCAGATGGCGGAGGACACCGGCGCGGAGTACGTGGTGATCCCGACGAGCTACCACGGTCCGCAGGTCGAGAACCCGTCGACGACCCTCGCGGTCTTCGACACCTTCATGAGCAAGCACTGAAAGGCCCGATCATCACCACGCTGCAGTTCCCCGACGGCTTCCTCTGGGGTGCCGCCACCGCCGCCCACCAGATCGAGGGCAACAACGTCGGCTCCAACTGGTGGGTGCACGAGCACGAGCCCGACACCACCATCGTCGAACCGTCCGGCGACGCCGCGGACAGCTACCACCGCTACCGCGAGGACATCCGCATCGCCGCCGACCTCGGCCTGAACTCCTACCGGTTCAGCATCGAGTGGGCACGCATCGAGCCGGAGCGCGGCTTCGTCTCCCGAGCCGAGATCGACCACTACCGCCGCATGGTCGAGGCCTGCCACGAGGCCGGCATCGAACCGATCGTCACGCTCATGCACTTCACCGTCCCGCGGTGGTTCGAGCGCGACGGCTTCTGGCGCGCCGACGACGCGGCCGACCTGTTCGCCCGCTACACCGAGGCCGCGCTGCCCGTCGTGCAGGACGGCGTCCGCTACGTCTGCACGATCAACGAGCCGAACATCGCCGCGATGCTCGCCGGGGGAGAGGACGCGTCGAACCTCGTCGCCTACGGCCTCCCGAACCCGGACCTCGGTGTCGCCGACGCCCTGCTCGCGTCGCACCAGCGCTCGCGCGAGGTGCTGTCGCAGGTGCCCGGACTGCAGTCCGGCTGGACCATCGCCACGCAGGCCTTCCGATCGAACGGCGAACCGGGCGCCGACGAGATGCTGAAGAGCTACGGGTACCCGCGCGACGACTGGTACCTCGAGCAGGCTGCCGGCGACGACTTCCTCGGCGTGCAGGCGTACACCCGCACGTTCATCGGGCCGTCCGGTCCGTTGCCCGTGTCCGCGGAGGTCGAGACGACCCTGACGGGGTGGGAGTTCTACCCCGAGGCCTCAGCCGACGGACTCCGCAGCGCGTGGGAGCTGTCCGGCCACGTCCCGCTGATGATCACCGAGAACGGGATCGCCACCGCGGACGACACCCGTCGGGTCGCCTACACGCAGGGCGCCCTCGAGGGCATCCACCGCTGCATCGAGGACGGCATCGAGGTCCTCGGCTACCAGCACTGGTCGCTCCTCGACAACTACGAGTGGGCCTCGGGCTTCCGCCCGACCTTCGGGCTCGTCGCGTGGGACCCGGAGACGTTCGAGCGGACGCCGAAGGACTCGGCGCGCTGGTACGGGCGGGTCGCGCAGGCGAACGCGCTCACGGTCTGAGACGGTCGCGTCTTCCGGACTGGAGGCTCGGTGCCGGCTGGCACCGAGCCTCCCGTCCGTGTTGCGGTCCGTTCTGCGGTTCAGTCCGCCGATTCGTCGGAGGTGGGGTCCTCCGCGGTGAAGTGGAGTCCCGCGGTCTGGTCGTCGAACCAGGCGAGGAGGACCTCCTCCGCCTTCCGCGAGCCGCGCTCGCGGGCGAGGTCCAGGGCACTGCGCCCCTCGGCGTCGAGCACGGTCACGTCCGCACCCCGTTCGAGCAGCGCCTCCGTGGTGCCACGCCGGTCGAACCAGGCCGCGGCGTGCAGCGGGGCGAAGCCCCAGCGCGGGTCGACCTCGTCGGTCCCGACCGGGTCGCCACCGATCCCGTCGAGCGCGAGCGACAGCCCGCCGACGTCACCGTGCGCCGCCGCACGCACCGCCGGCGTCGCCCACTCGACCCATCCGTCCGGCACCGGGCCGTGCCAACCGTGCTGCCGGCGCTGCTCGAGCCGGGCCCAGTCCTCCTCGTGCACGGACCGGACCTCGATCGCGACGTCACGGAAGTGCACCGCGAGCTCACCGGTGGGGGAGAGCAGGAGTCGGAGCTCCCAGACGTCCGCGTCGACGTGCGCGAGTTCGCCGCGCGTGACGTGGACGTCCCCGGCCAGGAGGTCGAGGGGCTCCGTGTCGAGCGGCTCGAGGACGGCGCGGTCGAACCGCACGGTGACGCGGGCGTGGTTCCAGCGCTTCCAGAGGCCGTCCGGGGTGTCCAGGACCTCGTCGTTCCGGACGACCACGGCTGCGCTCACGGCCGCGCTGCCGTCGTCAGCGGGGATCTCGGTCTCCCAGCGTTCGATGCGCGCTTCGTTCCAGGTGACCGACGCGAGGGCTGCCACGGTGGGCGGGGCGTCCGTCAGCAGTCGTGCGAGGTGCTCGGGGTAGCCCTCGACGTCCTCGAGGGAGACGTACCCGACCGCGGGCCAGCCCACTCGACTCCATCGCACGCTCCGAACAGTAGTGCCATTCCTGCACAGGCCCGGCAATGCACGTGTCTGTCCACAACCGATGCAACATGTTCGGTGGTGCCGTGAGGCCGCCCCTACCGTGCCCACATGGAGTCCCGATCTGTCGACCGGCGAACCGCGCTCGTCGCTGCGGCGGCCGCTGTCGTCACCGCCACGTCCGTCCCCCTCCCGGCGGCCGCCGACGCCCCCGCCGCCCGCGATCTCCACGGCGACGCGCTGATCGGCGTCGACGTCCGCGAGTTCGGCGCACAGCGTGGGGGCACCGTCGACTGCACGGCTGCCTTCCAGCGCGCGGTCGACACGGCCTCCGCCGCCTACGGCAGGGTCCTCGTGCCCAACGGCACCTGGCTCGTCAACGGCATCACCATCCCGAAGATGGTCAAGATGGTCGGTCTCGGCGCGGACATCAGCTACTACGCCTCGTCCGCGACGAAGTCCGGTGGCGCCAACCTGGTGCGCGACCCTTCGGAGTCGACCCCGATGGTCACGGTGAACGGACACGGCGTCACGCTCGAGAACCTCACGCTGCTCGGGAAGGGCGGGACCGCGCCGTTGCTCGTCGTCCAGAACGGCTTCGAGTCCCGGTTCGACCGCCTGCGGCTGCACGGTGTGGACGGAACCGCGCTGCACGTCGAGCAGCTCAACAACAACTCGTGGACCGACGTCTCGATCAACGACTGTGGTTCGGCGACGCAAGCCGCGATGCGGATCCGCTCGCCGAAGGCCGCCACGAACAGCAACACCCTGACGTTCACGAACCTGACGATCGAGGGCAGTGCGAACACCGCGCTCGACATCGGCTGGGGCAGCACCGCGCAAGACTTCGTCGAGTTCGTGCGGTTCATCGCCCCGCACTTCGAGGCGGAGCAGCGTCGGGGGACCGATCCGCTGGTCCGGATCGGGAACGTGCGGAGCGTGAGCTTCACCGACGCCCTGGTGTACGGCGGGCCCGGGGTGCTCGTCCGCCACCAGGAGACCCTCGGTCGGGGGGCCGTCCTGCGTGGTGGCGTGCGCTTCATCGGCGGCACGCTCCTCGGTACCAACGCGAAGGTCGGCCGGCCGAGCCGCGTGCTGGTCGACCTCGTCAGTGGCGACGACACCGCGCTCATCGGCACCCGCCTCGGCCAGTTCTCCGAAGCCGCCGTGCGCGTCGGGGCCGACTACGGTGCCCGTGTGCACCTCGGTGCCGACGTCTCGCACGAGGGCTACGACGACGCCGGCCGGCCGGCGTCCCGTCCGCTGGTCGACGACCGCAGGCCACGATGAACGGGCAGCCACCCCGTGGGGTGGCTGCCCGTTCCGGCGTCGATGCGACTACTTCGCCGTCACGGTGTTGTCCGCTCCGTCGTCCTGCACCTCGGCGTCGCCGCCGTGGGTGACCGTGTTCCCCTTCCCCGCCACGATGATCTTCTTCGCGCTCGCGACCGACGCGGTGACCTGGTCACCCTCCACCACGAGCGTGTCGACCGCGCCGATCTCGAAGCGCGACCCCTCTGCGCCCGGCCCGACGATCGAGACGTTCGCGCAGTCGCCGAGGGTGAAGGTCTCCCCGGCGTCCGTGTTGGTCGTGAGGATCGTGGCGAAGCCGTCCTCGCACTTGTCGTAGACGGTCTTCTCGGGCTTCGCGGTCGCCGAGGCGGAGGGCTTCTTGCTGGGCTCCGCCTTCGAGTCCCCGCCGGCCGTGCAGCCGGTCAGGGCGACCGCCGCGAGGACGGCGGTGGCGAGGGCGGTCATGACGTGGGTGCGCTTCATGGGGGCTCCGTAGGGGCTGCTGGTTCCTGTTCGTGGGCGGCATTCATGCCATCACGCTTGCAATGACAATATTGATGCGTGATACTTGAAATGTCAACCGACGCCCACCAGGAGGAACCATGAGTGCCATCCCGCAGTCCGTCGTCGTCATCGGTCAGGGCTACGTCGGCCTCCCGGTCGCCATGCGCGCGGTCGCCGTCGGACACACCGTCACGGGCATCGACCTCGATGAGCGGCGCGCCGCCGCACTCGCAGCGGGTGTCTCGTACGTCGAGGACATCGCCTCGAGTGAGGTGCGGGCGGCCCTGGACGCCGGGCGGTACCGCTCCCTGTCCTCCTACGACTCGATCGGCGACTGGGACGTCGCGGTCATCACCGTGCCGACGCCGCTGCACGAGAGCCGCCCCGACCTGACGTTCGTGGAGCGCGCCTCGGAGTCGCTGGCCGCGTCGCTGCGTCCCGGGGCGACCGTCATCCTCGAGTCGACGACGTACCCGGGCACCACCGAGCAGCTCATGGTCCCGATCCTCGAGCGCGGTTCCGGCCTCGTCGCCGGGCGGGACTTCTCCGTCGGGTACAGCCCCGAGCGCATCGATCCGGGCAACCCGGTCTGGGGCTTCGTCAACACGCCCAAGGTGGTCGCGGGCATCGACCCGGCGTCGCTCGCGCGGATCCAGGGCTTCTACGACACCCTGGTCGAGCGCACCGTGCCCGTCTCCGGCACGCGCGAGGCCGAACTCACCAAGCTGCTCGAGAACACCTTCCGCCACGTGAACATCGCCCTCGTCAACGAGCTCGCGGTGTTCGCCGACGGACTCGGCGTCGACATCTGGGAGAGCATCGACGCCGCGGCGACGAAGCCCTTCGGGTTCATGAAGTTCACCCCGGGCCCGGGCGTCGGTGGGCACTGCCTGCCGATCGACCCGAGCTACCTGTCGTGGGAGGTCAAGCGCTCCCTCGGCAAGACGTTCCGCTTCGTCGAGCTCGCGAACGACGTCAACGAGCACATGCCCGACCACGTGGTGTCCCGGGCCACCGCGATGCTCAACGACCGGAGCAAGTCCGTCCGCGGGTCGCGCATCGCCCTCGTCGGGCTCTCCTACAAGAAGAACTCGGGGGACACCCGTGAGGCCCCGTCGGCACGCGTCATCCGGCTCCTCGGTGCGCTCGGTGCCGACCTCGTCGGGATCGACCCCCACGTGGAGGAGCACCGGTGGCCGTCCGGCGTCACGCGCATCGCGCCGACGGCGGACGCGCTCACCGGCGTCGACCTCGCCATCGTCCTGACCGACCACGACGACGTCGACCTCGGCATCCTCCAGGGCGTCCCGACCTTCGACAGCCGGAACGTCCTCCAGCGCTCCGACGACGTCGTGGTCCTCTGACGGGCAGCCCGGTGCGAGTCGTCCAGTACGGGGTGCACGACCCCGCCTACCCGAGGAACGAGCGCATCCGAGCGTTCCTGTCGGCCGAGCTCGGTGCGGACGTGACCGTCCTCGAACGCCGCCGTTCCGGGAGCCGGTTGCGCCGCGCGGTCCAGGAGGTCGTCGACCTGTGGCGTGCGTCGCGTGGTGCCGACGTCATCGTCCTCTCCGAGTTCCGCCTCACCCACGCCCCGCTCGTGTGGGCTGTCGCTCGGCTGCGGCGTGCACGGTTCGTCGTCGACCACTTCGTGGGGCTCCACGAAACCGTCGTCGAGGACTGGCGGAAGGTGCACCCGAAGAGCTCCACCGCTCGTCGCCTCGCCGTGCAGGACGCCCTCGCGGCTCGCCTCGCGGACCTCTGCCTCACGGACACGCAGCCGCGGGCCGCCCGCCTCGCGGCGATGCACGGGCGACCGGTCCTGGCGCTCCCGGTCGGCGCGCCCTCCTGGGCCCGACCGTCCGCGACGCCTCGCGCCGGAGTCGGTCCCGCAGCGGCACCCGACGCGGACCGAGCCCCGCTCCGCGTCCTCTACTACGGCAACTACCTCCCGCTGCACGGGGTCCCGGAGATCGTCGGGATCCTCGCCGAGCTCGTCCGGCACCGTGCCGTGGCTGCGACCTTCATCGGCGACGGACTCGACCGGTCGACGATCGAGCGGAGTGTGCGCACGCTCGGTCTGGCCGGTTGCGTCGAGTTCCTGGACCCGGTTCCCGAGGCGGAGTTGGTCCGGCAGATCACCGCGCACGACGTGGTCCTCGGCGTCTTCGGCGACTCCCGCAAGGCGCGGGACGTCGTCCCGAACAAGGTGTGGCAGGGTCTGGCGTGCGGGAAGACGACGGTCACCGGGGACGGGCCCGCAGTCCGGGAGTTGCACGACGTCGTCGGCGACCAGCTCGTCATCGTCGGACGCGGCGAACCGGTCCGAGCGGCCGAAGCGATCGTCGCAGCCGCGTCACGGACCACCGACACGTCCACGGCGCACGAGCGGCTCGAGCAGTACACACGAACGGCGTACCGGCGGCTCGCCGAGCAGCTCCGGAACGAGGGCAGCTGATGCTCCGGCAGCTGCGTCGCGCCCGTCTGCTCGCGCTGTACGTGCTCGTCCCGCTCCTGGCCGCCGTCGCCCCGCTGCTGGTGATCCCGGCGGTGACGGCGCGCCACGGTGCGGTCGGCTGGTCCGGGGTCGCGATCGGCCTGTCCGTCGGTCTGGTCGGGGCGGTGATCGGCGAACTCGGGTGGAACATCGTCGGTCCGCAGGAGGTCGCCCGTCGTCCCGAGGCCGCGCGCTCCTGCTACGAACGAGCCCTCGCCGCACGTCTGGTGGTCGTCGCGCCGCTTGCGCTCGGATGCGGGGTGCTCGCAGCGTCCCTCGCGTCGTCCCACCGCCTCGCAGCGGGTCTGCTGGCGGTCGGTGTCTGCGCTGGCGCGCTCAGCCCCTCCTGGTACTTCACCGGGCTGAACCGGCCGCACCTGACCCTCCTCGTCGAGAGTCTGCCCCGCACCGTCCTCGTCACCCTCGCCGCACTCGGCATCTCCGGTGGCGGTCCGCTCGAGCTGTACGGAGCGGCGTTGCTCGCCGCGGCACTGCTCCCGCTGCTGCTCGCGGCTCCGCTCGTCGGCCTGCCGCTCGTGCCCGGACCGACCGCCTTCCGCGCCGTGGGGGCGACGCTCCGCGCGCAGTGGGTCCTCGTCGCGGGCCGCGGCGTCGCGACCGTGTACAAAGCGATGCCCACACCGCTGTTGGCTTGGATCGCGCCGGACCTCGTCGCGTTGTACGCGGCGCTCGATCGGCCGCTCCGGCTCGGTCTGCAGTTCCTCACGGCCCTCCCACAGCGGCTGCAAGCGTGGGTCGCCGTGGACGACCCTGCACTGCGTGCTCGCCGATCGCTCATGGCCGTCGTGATGAACAGTGTGTTGGGAGTGCTGGCCGGCGCGGTGTACGGCATCGCCATGCCGCTGGTGGCACCGGTGCTCTTCAGTGGAACCGTCGAGGTGACGGCAGACCTCGGCATGCTCGGTGGCGTGCTCGTCGCGGTCATCTGCGTCTCTCGTGGCTTCGGACTCGCCCTCGTGGCCGGGGGCCGCGCCGGTGCGACCAGCAGTGCCGCCGTCGTGTCCGCGGCGATCGGGCTGACAGGGGTTCCCCTGGCGGCCATCGCATCCGGTGTGCCCGGTGTCGTCCTGGCGCTCGTGGCATCGGAGCTCGGCGGTATCGTCGTCCAGTGGGCGGCCCTGTCGCTCGTCCATCGGGGACACCGGCGAGCGGAGGCGCCTGCATGATCGCACTCGTCCTGCTCCTCGTCGGGTCGGCAGGGCTCACCGGTGCGCTCATCGTGGTCCGACCGGACCGGCGCCGCGGGTTCGTCGCACTCGTCGCCGTCGGACTGCTCGTGGCCGGTGGTACGGCCACCGCTCCGGAAACGGTCCAGGACGTCGCGCAGCTCGGCGCGGCCGCACTCTTCGCGCTCGGCATCGTGATCCCGGGGACGCGCCCCGTGCCGCCGTCGGTCCGGCCCGCACTCCTCCTGATGTGCGTCTTCGGCGTTGTGGTCCTCATCACCACCGCTGTCGCGTTCCCGGCCGGCCTGACCGGCTTCGCGAAGCTCATGCTCGTGGCTGTCACCGGATTCGTCTGCGTTGCGCGGTTCGGTGACCACGACCGGTCGTTCTTCCTCGGCGGACTGGTCGGCATCGCCGCCCTCGAGGCGACCCTGGGAATCGCGGAGTTCGCGATCACGAAGACGCCGATCCCGTGGGGCTTCAAGCTCCGCGCGGACGGCAGCAGTTCCGTGCTGCAGAATCCGCTCCTCCCGGGCAACCCGGTCCGGGTGTCCGGCTCCTTGGGCCACCCGATCGCCTTCGGATCGGTGATCGGGGCGGCCCTGCTGATCGTCATCGCGCGCGATCCGCGGCACGCTCCGGTCCGTCGTTGGGCGCTGATCGTGCTGTTCGTCGTCGCGATCATCCTGTCGGGCAGCCGCAGCGTCCTCCTGGGCGTGGTCATCGGCGTCGTCGTCCTGCTGTGGAGCGCTCGCCCGGGGGCCGTCGTCCGGGTCTTCGCCGTCATCTCGGTGGCCGTGGTCGGTGGCATCGTGTTCGCGAGTGGGATCGCGGCGGGGGTCGCCCGTCTCGTGGGGTCCGGGTCCTACACGAACCGGGCGAGCTCGATCGAGTCGGTGCCGCTGCTGCTCACCCGTGCACCGCTCGAGAGCCTGTTCGGTTCGGGGTTCGGATCTGAGTTCGACCTCTACCGCCGCGGGTTCTTCCCACAGGACGGCTTCATGATCATCGACAACCAGCTCGTGACCACCCTCGGCACGGAGGGGATCGTCGGGGCGGTCCTCGTGATCGCCCTGTTCGTCGTGGGCTGGGTCCGCGGGACGACGGTGCAACGCGGCCTGCTCGCTTTCCTCGCGGTCATGCTCTTCTCGTTCGACTACTTTGGGTGGTTCGTCATGTTCGCACTCCTGGCGATCGTGCTCGCCCTCCCGCCGGCGGGTGACGCCGACGTCGACGAGGTCCGTCGTCGAGTGCCCGAAGCAGGGTGACAGTCGGACGAAGGCGCCGACGTCAGGGTTGCCTCGTGCTCTCACACCGATGTGGCCGGCGGCGTCACCGATCGTGTCGCCGTCGGGCAGCCGTCACCCGGACTGGGCTGCTGCCCCCAGGTCGGCACCCGGCGGCTCCCTCGGTCGGCATCCGGCGGCTCCCCAGGTCAGAATCCGGCGGCCCGATCCTGTCCGGTGGGCTCCGAGCAGCCGACCTCGGCACGCGCCGTTCGCGTGTCGACGACAACCTTCGACCGCAGCGGCAGTGAGCGGCGAGCCTGCTGATCGGTCTCCGGGACGCCCGACGCCGTCGGCCGATCGAGTGTCGGCCTCTCCAGCGGCCGGCCCGTCCCCGACCGGATCCGTCGATCACCGGATGTGCCGAGGACGACGAACCGGCCGTCCCACCCGGTGGTGCGGTGGAACGGCCGGTCGGGTCGGGAGGAGGTGTCAGCTCCGCGCGGCGCGGCGTCCGCCGGTACGAGGGACAGCGGAGAAGTCGACCGCTGAGCCCCCCCTGCCGTAGTACGCGTAGTACGTGCCGTACCCGTACGAGCCCGCACCCTTCGTGGGCAGCATCGTCATGACCAACCCGAGGGTGCGTCCGCCGACGCTCGCGAGTGCGTCGAGCGCGACGCGGAGTTGGTTCCGGGAGGCGCGGCCGGCCGCAGCGATGACGAGCGCACCGTCCGTCAGGCGCGCGAGCAGTGCGGCGTCCGTCACCGGCAGGAGCGGCGGAGCATCGATGATGACGTAGTCGAACGCTGTCGACAGGTGATCGACGAGTGCGCGCATCCGAGCACTGCCGAGCAGTTCGGACGGGTTCGGGGGGATGCGGCCCGCCGGCAGGACGTGCAGCCCGCCGGACCCCCACGGGTGGATCACGTCGTCGAGTTCGGCGCGGCCGATCAGGACGTCGGTCAGGCCGGCAGCCCCCTCGACGCCGAGCACGTCGTCGAGCCGGGGTCGTCGGAGGTCCGCATCCACGATGATCACCCGGACGCCGCTCTCGGCCATCGCGATCGCCAGGTTCGCGGCGGTCGTCGACTTGCCCTCGGACGGGAGGGACGACGTGATCGTGAAGCTCCGGACCGTGTCGTCCAGGTCGACGAACTGCACGTTCGTCCGGAGCGTGCGGAACGACTCGGCGCGCGGGTTCCGCGGATCGACGTGGACTATCAGTGGCTGCTTGGTGGCGGCGGGATCGAAGCCGATGCCTCCGAGCACCGGGAGCTCCGTCACGGCCCGGACGTCCTCTTGCGTGCGGACCTTGGTGTCGAGTGTGCTGCGGATCAGGGCGGCGGCGATCCCCAGGACCAGTCCGACCGTGAGCCCGAGGACGAGGTTCGTGGTGAGCTTGGGCGAGGTCGGGGTGGTCGGGACGACCGGGGGTTCGATGGTCCCGATCCGGACGAGTGAGGGGCCACCGGAGGTGGGTGTCTCGAGGTCCTCGGTGACGACCTTGGCGAAGCTCGACCCGACTGCGCCGGCGACCTTCGCGGCCGTCGCGGCGTCAGGGTGCTGGACGGTGATGTCGATGACCACCGTGTTCACCTTCGAGGCTGCGGTCACCCGGCCGGCGAGCGCCGCGACGCTCTCGTCGAGGTCGAGTTCGTCGATGACCGGTTGGAGGACGCTCGCCGTGGTGACGACATCGATGTACGACGACACCTTCTGCTGCGCCGCGCTGTTGCCCTGCACGAGCTCGCTGGTCGTGGTGCCGGTCGACTGGACGGCCACGAAGACCTTCGTCGTCGAGGAGTACAGGGGGGTCGCGGAGAGCGTCAGGGCGGCACCGCCCGCCAGTCCGAGGGTGCTCAGTGCCACAACGAGGAGCCACGAGCGGCGGATCACGCGGACGAAGTCGGGGAAGGTCATCGGTCCTCACAGGTCGACGGATTGATGTATCAAGTATCACACGCGCGAACGGGTTGTGCAATCAAGTGAGATGCTTTCGAGCGGCGTGGAACGACGCCTCGATCGACAACCCCTGCGCGTTGGCGTGGACGTGATCCGACACGCGACGGCGGAGCGCTGCATCGGTCGCGAGCGATCGAACCGCGTCCACCCATGCGTCGGTCGCCGTCACCGGGAGGACGAAGCGGTCGGAGAGCTCGCGGTCTGTGAAGAGGAAGGGCGCGACGCCGGTCTGGTCGCTGAGCACGACCGGGAGGCCGGCGCTCGCTGCCTCGACCGGGCTCCGACCGAAGGCGTCACGGTGCGAGGTGCACAGGGCGGTGCCGGAACCGGACCAGATCGACCGCGGATCCGCCCAGCCCTCCCAGCGGATCGTCGGAGGGGCGCCCCGCAGGAGGCTCTCGCGCAGCGGGCCCTCGCCGTGGACCGTCGCATCGAATCCGGTCCGCCGGACGATCTCGACGAACTCGGCCGGGCCCTTCTCGACGGACAGTCGTCCGGCCCAGCGGAGTGGCCCACTCGCGGACCCGTCGTCCGACCGGTCGAGGAGGGGGACGCCAGCGGGCACGATCACGGCGTCACGCGCGCTCCGGATCTGGTCGGCGAGCAGGGGTGACGTCGCCCAGACGTCGTCCGCACGACGGAGCGCCCGGGTCTCGAGGTGTCGGAGCACGGCTGACCGCACTCGGCCCTGCTCGCCGGTGCCCGGCCACGGGAGGCCACGGACCCAGGCGACGTGTCGGACCGGGATGTCCGTCCGGGAAGCCGCGATGTCGCTCTGGGGCACCATCGTGATCACCGTGTCGCCGGGGTCGACGTGCCGTGCAAGGAGCTCGTCGAGTGCCGAGAGCAACGCGGCCCCCCGCTCCGCGATGTCGACCTCGGTGACACCGGACTGTCTCGTCCGGGCGCCCCCCGCGCCGGGGCGGACGGCGATGAGGGCTCGCCAGTCCTCACCGGAGGCACGCGCGGTACGGACGAGGTCGATCGTGGAGTGGTAGACGCCGCTGCGGGCCATGAGCGGTGCAGCGACGATGACGACGCTCACGCGCCGACCAGCTCGAGGATCGCGCCCGCCTTCTGCTGCCAGGTCGCACTGCGGGGGATGGACGTCGGCATGCGGGGGACGCGGGGTCCCGTTCCGGTCGTCCAACGTCGGAGCGTCGATGCGTGGTCCTCGATCGGGAGCGCGGTGACCCCGTCGATGCCGCGGCGTCCGGCGCCGTCGACCGGCGTGGACAGCGTCGGCAGTCCGGCCGCTCGGTACTCGTAGGTCTTGATGATGTCGCCGCCGACCTCGAATGCGCCGACGTTGTGCGGCACCCACCCCACGTCGAACGTCGTGAGCAGCTCGGGAACGTCGTCGTAGTGCACGTCTCCGAGCAGGCGGACGTTCGCAGCGGCGTCCAGCGGGGCGCGGTACTCACGGTCGAGGACCGGGCCGGCGAACACGAACTCGACGTCCGGCAGGGCTCGGACCGTCCGGAGGATGCCCTGGAGGTCCAGTCGGTGGCCGATCTTGCCCACGTAACCGACCCGCATCGGCCCCGCGGCGCGCTGCTCCGTGGAGAACCGCTCGGGGTCGCACCCGTTCGGCAGGAGGACGACGTCGTCACGTCCGAAACGACGAGCGAGGGCGACCGTGCCCTCTGCGTTCGCCGTGACGTGGTCCGCACGGTCGAACGCCTCCCGGTACGCGTTCTCGACCTCGGCCCGGATCGATGCGAAGGCGAAGTGCTTCGTCCAGTCGTCGAGGAGGTCCATGACGACCGTGCCGTTGTCGAACGGGTTGCGCGCGCTCGCTGCCGTCGCCACGAAGGGGTTCCACACGACTGCCGGGACGCCTCGGACACTGCTCGGGAGCGTGGGGTACGCCGTCGCGGACGTCACCCACCATCGACGTCGGTCCCGGAGGTCCGGCACTCGGAGGGATCGGGGAGTCACGGGGCGGGTGCCCGCGGCGACCCGGGTCGTGTCGACCGGACGGGTGGGCAGCAGGGCAGGGTCCGGACGACTGACGACACCGACGCCGCCGTGGTCCGCGGTCAGGCGACCGAACCACTCGATGAGGTGACCGTCCCGCGTGCGGTACCCCTCGGCGACGAGCTTGCGCTGTCCGTGCATGGGGTAGGCGAGGAGGCGGGGGACGAAGGAGGGCATCCGAGTTGTCATAACGCATATCAGTATATCAGCGAGTCGACGTGGGCCCAAGGGTGGCCTTGCAGATGTAATGCATACAAAATATTATGTTTGCATGTCGTCCTCCTTCCGGCCGGAACTCGAGGGGCTCCGCGCGCTCGCGGTCGCCCTCGTCGTCGCACAACATGCGTTCTCGGTGCCACGAGGTGGGTGGATCGGTGTCGACGTGTTCTTCGTCCTCTCCGGGTACCTGATCACGCGCGGTCTCGTGGGCGAGATCCGAGCCGGGGGTCGGATCGACTACGCCGCGTTCATCATCCGGCGTGCCCGACGCATCCTCCCGGCGGCGGTCTTCGTGGTCCTCGTCACGGTCGCGGCCGGGTGGGCACTCTGGTTCCGTCCCCGTGCCGTCGCGCTCACGTTGGATGCCGTCGCGTCGCTGCTCTCGGTCGAGAACGTGCACCTCATCGTCACGGGGACGTCCTACTTCGCCGAGGGCGGTCCCGTGTCGCCCCTCCAGCACTACTGGTCACTCGCGGTGGAGGAGCAGTTCTACGCGGTCTGGCCGCTGCTCGTGATCGCGACGGCGGCGGTGTGGGGGAAGCGGGTGGCAGCGCGGAGACTGGTGGCCCGGATCGCTCTGGCCGCCGTGGTCGCTTCGGTCGCCTGGGCCGTCGTCCGGGGCGATGGGACCGGGGTCTACTTCGACCCCGTCGTGCGGACGTGGGAGCTCGCTGCCGGCGCGCTCGTCGCCGCCCTCGCCGTGTCACCCCGCCCACGGATGGCCGGCGCCGCGGTCGTCGCCGGGCTCGGTCTCGTCCTGTCGAGCGCCGTGCTCGTCCCCGCGTCGGTCACGAACCCGCTCCCGGCGGTCGTCCCTCCCGTCATCGGCACGGCCCTGGTCATCGTCGGCGGCGACCGTGCCCCGGTCGGCGTCACCGCTGCGCTCCGATGGCGGCCGGTGCGCTTCGTCGGTCGGATCTCGTTCTCGCTCTACCTCTGGCACTTCCCGGTCCTGGTCTTCCTGCGCTCGGTCTTCCCCGAGCAGGAGTGGACCCCGGTGGTCGCGGTGCTCCTCGCCGTTGCGCTGGCGGCGTTCTCCTACCGATGGGTGGAGCGTCCCTTCGCCGGACGACCGCTGCCGGTGCGCCGTCGTCGCGCACGACGGCCTGCGCGGACACGCCGACTCGTCGCGGTGGGCGCAACGGCCCCGCTGCTCGTCGCCGCCACGATCGCACAGGTCGCCCTGCCGGCGGCGACGCGACCCGAAGCCGCGGCTGCACGACTCGGGCTCGCCGGCGAGGCCCGCTCCGCGACGAGCGCGACGGCGCAGGAGCTGCGCGCCGCGCTGCTCCACGACCCGGTCCGCGACGACGTGAGCTCCGTACTGGACTCGGCGTTCACGACGGAGTTCGCTCCCGAGATGAGCAGTGTCTCCGGCTGCCGCAACGAGCTGACGAGTCCGGTCGACCGGGCCAGGACCTGCACCACGCCCGGTTCGGGTCGGCGAGCACTCGTCATCGGGGACTCCATCGCGATGTCATGGGTCCCCGCAGTGCGCCGCGCCCTCGCCGACCGAGGGTGGGAGGTGCGGGCACTGGGCTTCGCTTCCTGCGCACCTGCCGATGCCGGCCGGACGCCGACGCTGACGGGTGACGGCCTGTGCGAGCACGCTCGTACTCGGATGCGAGCCGAGGTCGGACGAGTGCGTCCCGACCTCCTCATCGTCGCGAACGACGAGCAGGCGTTCTCCCGCACGCTGGACGCAGACGGCGATCAGGCCGGTGAGCGCTGGGAGGCCAGCACCCGGAGGCTCCTCGACGACGTGCGCGGCGCGGCGGGGCGCACGGTCCTGCTCGGGGCCCCGCCCATCGGAGCAGACCCCGCAGCATGCGCGACGCGTCGAAACGGTGTCGACCACTGCACGACGACCCCGAGCGCGGCGGGCCGGATGCTGGTCGCGGCCAACGAAGCGGCCGTGGCCGGGCGGTCCGACGCGGCGGTGATCGACGTCGTCGACTGGTTCTGCGCTGACGATCGCTGCCCCGTGGTCGCCGGGGATCTCCTGGTCAGGGTCGACGAGCGTCACCTCACCAACGCGTACTCCGAGCGGCTCGGCGGCGTGCTGCGGGGTGCGCTGTTCCGCGGTGCGGACGCGGCGTGATCAGCCGACCCGCGACGCGGTCACCGTGAACCGCGGCGTCCGGACGACCTGACGCGTCGGCCCGACGGCGCGCTCCAGTGCTGGCCGGTACCGCAGGTGCGAGTTCCAGACGCACCACAGTTCACCGCCGGACTGGAGGATCGTGGCCGCGTTCCGGAACATGGCCTCGGCTGCGTCGGTGGTCACCGTGGTGTCCGCGTGGAACGGCGGGTTGCACAGGACGAGCTGGGCGCAGCCGTCCGGGAGTTCGTCGCCCGCGTCGGTGCGGACGACCTGCACGCGGTCACCGACGCCGTTCGCCGCAGCGGTCGCCTTCGTCGACGCCACCGCGGTCTGCGACACGTCCGTCGCGATGACCTTGATGCCCCCGCGCTGCCGCGCGAGCGACACCGCGATGACGCCGTTCCCGCACCCGAGGTCGACCGCAGTCCGAGCAGTGGGGACAGCGTCACGCATGACGTCGAGGAGCACGCGCGTGCCCTGGTCGAGCGAGGTCCCGGCGAAGACGCCGCCGTGCGCGACGAGGGTCAGTCCGAGCTCGTCGTTGTGCACCGACCGTGGCCACGGGTTCGACGTGTCGGCGCGGACGGCCGAGGCGCGGAGCGGATCCTGCGCGACGAGCAGCCGCGACTTGCCGCGTCCCCGGGAGGCCGTCACCTCGCCGAAGTACCGGCGGAGGACGTCGTTCTGCCCGAGGTTCATGTGCTTCGAGACCCCGCCGCACAACAGCACGACGTCGGGCGACGCGTACCGGGCGACCGCGCGGGCGATCTCGTCGAGTCGGTCGTTCGACTTCGACAGGCGCAGCAGGACGAGCCGCGCGTCGGTGAACGCCCGCTCGAGCGAGTCGGGGTGGTGGAATCCTCGCCGACCGAACACACCGGCGTTGGCCTCGAGTGCGCGGACGCCGACCAGGGAGTCCTGGACGACCCGGACGTCCGATGCGCCGTGCACGGTGATGATCCCGAGCGTGAGCACGCCGTTGCGGTCGTCGACGACGGCGACCTCGCCCGGCTGCCGGAGCGCGTCCCCGTGGACGTGCGGCGCCTCGTCGAGGATGAAACGGTCGGTGCCGTCGATCGTGATCAGGTCCGGCGCGTCGTCGTCGCGACGGCGGAAGAGGTCGGCGAGGTCCGGTGGCACGGCGCCACCCTACCCAGTGCGTCCTAGTGCGGCGGACGCCAGAGGACGATCTGCGTGTTCCGCTGCGGTCGCACGCCGGCGCGCAGGGGAACGGCGCCGCCGGTGGCCGACGCGGCGAAGACGCGCGCTCCCGGCCGGTTGATGAGCTGGTCGGCGAGGGCGGTCTCGAGCTCGGACACCCGTGCGCGGAGCGCACGGTTCTCGTTCTCCAGCTCGAGCACCCGCCGGATGCCCTCGAGCGAGACGCCCTCGGATCCGAGCCGTGCGATCTCCCGCAGCTGCGCGATGTCCCGCATGGAGTACCGGCGCGAGCCACCGCGGGTCCGCCCGGGCACGACGAGGCCGAGCCGGTCGTACTGCCGCAGGGTCTGCGGGTGCATCTCGGCGAGCTCGGCAGCCATGGCGATGGCGAAGACGGGCGAGTTCTCGTCCATGTCGGTCATCAACCGCCCCTTCCGTTCACCACGTGGTCTGGAACCCAGCCTGGAGGCCCGGCGAGCGTCCGTCAGGAAGCCGCGCCGGGCCTCCAAGCCGGGTTTTTGCAGCGCGCTAGCCGCGCGCCTTGGCGAGGAGGTCCTCGCGGGGGTCCTCGGCGGGCAGCGAAGCCGCGAGTGCCTCGACGGCCTCACGCTGCTTGTCCGACAGGTGGGAGGGCACCGCGACCTGCACGGTGGCGAGCAGGTCTCCCGTGCCCTTGCTGCTGGCGACGCCGCGACCCTTGACCCGCAGGACGCGACCCGACGGGGTACCGGGCGCGACCCGCAGCTTGACGGGTTCGCCGCCGAGCGTCGGGACCTGGATCGTCGCGCCGAGCGCCGCCTCCACGAACGTCACCGGGACGTCCACGCGGAGGTTGAGTCCGTCGCGCTCGAACACCGGGTGCTTCCGGACCGAGACCGTGACCACGAGGTCACCGGCTTCACCGCCGTCAGGCGACGGCTGCCCGCGCCCGCGGAGGCGGATCTTCTGCCCGTCCGCGACCCCGGCCGGGATCCGGACGTTCACCGGACGGCCGTTGCCCTGCGAGAGCTTGACGGTGTCGCCGGCGATCGCGGTCGCGAAGTCGAGCGTCGTGGACGCCGTGACGTCCACGCCCTTCGACGGCCCGCCGAAGCCGCGGTATCCGCCGTTCGACTGACCGAAGCCGCCGCCGCCGAACATGCCGCCGAGGATGTCTTCGAAGCCGCTGGGTCCGCCGCGTCCGTTGCCCGGCTGCCCGAACCGGACGCGCTGTCCGCCGCCGCCACCACCGAACATGCCGCCGAAGACGTCCTCGAAGCCGCCCTGGGCGCCCGGGCCACCCGCGGTGAAGCGGGCCCCGGACCCCATGGCGCGGACCTGGTCGTACTCCTGGCGCTGCTCCTTGTCGGACAGCACCGAGTAGGCCTCGCTGATCTCCTTGAAGCGGGCCTCGGCTGCAGCGTCTCCCGGGTTGGAGTCCGGGTGGTACTGCCGCGCGAGCTTCCGGTAGGTCTTCTTCAGCTCAGCGTCGCTCGCCGTCTTGTCGACGCCGAGGACCTTGTAGAAGTCCTTGTCGAACCAGTCCTGACTGGCCATGAATCCCTACCTCCTTCCCGCGGTCAGGCCGGGACCGCGACCGCGACCTTGGCCGCACGGAGGACGCGCTCGCCGAGCTTGTAGCCCGGCTCGACGACGTCCGCCACGGTCTGCGCCGTCGCTCCCGGCGTGGGCAGCTGCACGATCGCCTCGTGGATGTTCGGGTCGAAGGCTTCACCCTTCTCGCCGATCTGCACGAGCTTGAACTTCTCGAAGCCGCCGCGGATCTTCTGGCCGATGACCTGCATCGGCCCCTCGGCGAGGTCGCCGTGGGCCTCGGCGCGGGTGAGGTCGTCGAGCGCCGGCAGGAGTGCCCGGACGACCTCTGCGATGGCGACCTCGCGGTTCGCCTCACGGTCACGCTCGACCCGCTTCCGGAAGTTCACGAGCTCGGCCTGCGCACGGAGCATGTCCGCACGCATCTCGGCGACGAGGTCGCGGTCCTCGGTGCTCAGCTTGTCCTCGGCGATGCCGCGAGCGGCGTCGGCGAGCAGCGCTTCGTCCTCCGGGGAGAGGTCGTTCGCCGCGTCTGCTGCCGGGCCCCCGGCGGCGGGGCCGTCAGTCGGAACTTCGACGTCGGGCCCCTCCGCCTCGATGAGGTCCTCGGGCTCGGCCGCGTTCGTGGCGTCGCCCTCGACCTGGGGTTCGTCCTCCGGCACGTTGCCCTTGGGTGCGTTGTCCTCAGGGTTCGGCATCGTTACTTCTTGTCCTTGTCGTCCTCGTCGTCCACGACCTCGGCGTCGACGATGTCCTCGTCGTCCTGCGTCGCCTGGTCGCCGGCGGGCTGCTCGCCACCGGCCGCGGCACCCGCGTCCTGCTGCGAGTAGATCGCCTGACCGAGCTTGCCCTGCGACTCGTTGAGCTTGTCGAACGCGGCCTTCACTGCGTCGTCGTCCTCGCCCGCGAGTGCCGACTTCAGGGAGTCGACGTCGCCCTGCACCTCGGACTTGACGTCCGCGGGGAGCTTGTCGTCGTTCTCCTTGATGAGCTTCTCGATCGAGTACACGAGCTGCTCGGCCTGGTTGCGACGCTCGTTCGCCTCACGACGGGCCTTGTCCTCGGCAGCGTGCTCCTCGGCCTCGCGGACCATGCGCTCGATGTCCTCCTTCGGCAGCGACGAGCCGCCGGAGATGACCATCGACTGCTCCTTGCCGGTGCCCTTGTCCTTCGCGGACACGTGCACGATGCCGTTCGCGTCGATGTCGAAGGTGACCTCGACCTGCGGGACGCCACGGGGAGCCGGGGCGATGCCGGTCAGCTCGAAGGTGCCGAGCGGCTTGTTGTCGCGGGTGAACTCGCGCTCGCCCTGGAAGACCTGGATCGCGACCGACGGCTGGTTGTCGTCGGCGGTCGTGAAGGTCTCGCTCCGCTTCGTCGGGATCGCGGTGTTGCGGTCGATGAGCTTCGTCATCAGGCCGCCCTTGGTCTCGATACCGAGCGACAGCGGCGTGACGTCGATGAGGAGGACGTCCTTGCGCTCGCCCTTCAGGACACCGGCCTGCAGCGCGGCGCCGACGGCCACGACCTCGTCCGGGTTGACGCCCTGGTTCGGCTGCTTGCCGCCCGTGAGGCTCTTGACGACCTCGGCGACGGCGGGCATGCGGGTCGAACCACCGACGAGCACCACGTGGGCGATGTCGCTGACCGAGACACCCGCCTCCTTGATGACGTCGTTGAACGGCTTCTTCGTACGGTCGAGCAGGTCGGAGGTCATCTGCTCGAACTGGGCGCGCGAGATGGTCTCGTCGAGGTTGAGCGGGCCGTCGGCGGTGAGCGTCAGGTACGGGAGCTGGATGCTCGCCGACATCTGCGACGAGAGCTCCTTCTTCGCCTGCTCGGCAGCTTCCTTGAGGCGCTGCTTCGCGATCTTGTCGGTCGAGAGGTCGACGCCGTGCTCGTCCTTGAACTTCTTCACGAGGTAGTCAACGATGCGCTGGTCCCAGTCGTCGCCACCGAGGCGGTTGTCACCGGCGGTCGCACGGACCTGGATCGTGGAGAAGTCGTCGTCCTTGCCCACCTCGAGCAGGGAGACGTCGAACGTGCCGCCACCGAGGTCGAAGACCAGGATGAGCTCGTCTTCCTTGCCCTTGTCGAGGCCGTACGCCAGCGCGGCGGCGGTCGGCTCGTTGATGATGCGGAGGACGTTGAGGCCGGCGATCTCACCGGCGTCCTTCGTGGCCTGACGCTCGGCGTCGTTGAAGTACGCCGGGACGGTGATGACCGCGTCGGTCACGTCCTCACCGAGGTACTGCTCGGCGTCGCGCTTGAGCTTGCCGAGGGTGCGGGCCGAGATCTCCTGCGGCGTGTACTGCTTGCCGTCGATGTCGACCTTCCAGTCGGTGCCGATGTGGCGCTTGACGGAGGCGATCGTACGGTCGACGTTCGTGACGGCCTGGCGCTTGGCGGTCTCGCCGACGAGCACCTCGCCGTCCTTCGTGAAGGCGACGATCGACGGCGTGGTGCGGAGGCCCTCGGCGTTCGCGATGACCGTGGGCTCGCCGCCCTCGAGCACGCTGACGACCGAATTGGTGGTTCCGAGGTCGATGCCTACTGCACGTCCCATGTGTTGGTGCTCCTTCTGCTGGTGCGGGTGAAGTCTGCTCGGACTTGCGTCGAGATGACTCAACCCTACTCCGGGTTGGCTGGGTGTCAAGCGGGTGAGTCCGAAGTTGCGTCCTTGCGGCTCAACACTGCACCGCCTCGTGACGTGTTGTATTTCATAGATCAGGTGGATATTCTGACCCGGCTGCGGGGTGTCCCGCGTTGAACCAGACCGCGAGCCGCCGGCGAGCCGATCGACCTGCGCGAACGCCGCGGCCCGACCCCTCGAAAGGGATCACTCACTCATGCCACAGCTCAAGAAGAAGCGCGCCGCGAAGGATCTTGGTGCCTCCGCGCTCGCCGTCGCGACCATCGCCTCCGGTCTCTCCTTCGGTGCAACAACCGCGCATGCGGTGCAGGTCGGCGAAGCCGAGACCTCAGGGATCTTCGCCAAGATGTTCTGGAACTCCGATCCGACGTCGGCCAACGGCCGGTGGAACGCTGTCGTCAACGACGGCACGCTCAACGGGACGCCCGGCGGGTTGAACTACATCCAGCGCTTCCCGGAAGGCCGACGCGCGGCCGAGGCTGCAGCGCTCGAGATGTCGGTGCCCACGAGGACGAGTTGGACACAAGTCCAGCTGAAGGGTACGAACTACTGCCTCGAAGCGAGGGGGGTCGGCCACAGCAACGGGTACTACTTCGACACGTTCGGGTTCTTCGATTGTGATCCCCTGACCGATGCGCAGCGGTTCCGACTCGACGAAGCGGACCGGATCGTGGTTCAGTCCACCCGCCAGTGGATCATGCGCACGACGAACGACAACGGCGACGCCGTCTTCCTCCGCGGCAACGACGATGAGCCGAACATGGAGTTCGAGGGGCCCTGGGCCGGACGGTTCTTGTCGGCGTCGGCGTTGTTTGCGGATGATGTTGCGCAGCGTGCGACGGTGTCGGGGACGGGCAAGCCTGGGGCTTCGATCGCCGTGAAGAACGGCTCGACCGTCGTGGCCTCGACCACCACCGACACGAACGGCGACTACTCCGTGCAGGTCGCCGCACCGAACCGTGGGGGTGTCGTCGACCTGACGGTCGAGCAGACGGTCGATGGCAGTGTCGAGGGGGCCGTCGATGTCGCGCTCGACTACGGCAACGCGGTCGAGATCACGGGGCCGGAGGACCAGTCGGAGATCCCGGGCGCGAACACGGCGATCACGGGCACGGGTGAGCCGGGTTCGATGGTGCAGGTGTTCGACAACGATGGTCGGAACCCGATCACGTCGACCACGGTCCGGGGTGACGGCACCTGGGCGGGTGCTGCGAACCTCTCGGCCGACGAGCACACGCTCGAGGCGAAGCAGCTGTCGAAGGGGGCGAACACGACGACCTCGACCGTGACGGTGAACCCGAGTGACGGGTCGGTGCCGGCGCCGACTGCCGAGGTGCGGTTCGGTGCGGCTGTGACCGACCGTGCGACGGTGACGGGCGAGGCTCAGGCTGGTGCGACGGTCACGATCCGTGACGAGGACGGTGATGTCGTGGGCACCCCGCAGGTGGTGGACGGCCGCTACTCGCAGGTGGTGAACTCGCCCGGTGCCGGCGTGCACTCGTTCTTCGTGACCCAGCAGGTCGACAGCACCGTGTCGGAGCCGGTCGAGGCGACGGGTGACTTCGGCGCTGCCGTGGCCGTCACGGCGCTGCCGGCGCAGTCGACCCCGGGCGATGTGACCGTTGCGGGCACGGGTGAGAACGGCCGGACCGTCACGGTCCGTGCGGGTTCCCAGACCCGCACTGCCACGGTCGCGAACGGCCGCTGGTCGGTCGAGCTCGAGCTGGCGCCGTCGAACACGGCGGTGCAGGTCAGCGTGTCGCAGACCGCGCAGGGCAACACCGTCACCACGGGCACGACCTCGACGACCCCGAACGGCGCGATCACCGCGCGTCCGGTGGAGATCGTCGAGCCGTCGAGCCACGAGTACACGCCGATGGCGGAGACCGTCCTGTCCGGGACCGCGACGCCGTACGCGACGGTGAAGATCGAGACCATCCGTGGTACGCAGATCCGCGAGGTCAAGGCCGACAAGAACGGCAACTGGTCGTTCAGGCGCGCCTACGGCCCGTCGAACGTCTACACCTTCATCGCGACGCAGACCCGCTTCGACGGCACGACCAGCCGTTCGGCCGAGTTCATCATGAGCCCGGTCGGTGCGTTCCGCGCGCTCGCGGTGACCAGCCACACTGACGGCGGCACCTACACTCGGGGCGAGAACACGTTCCGTGGGACGGCGACGCCGGACGCGATGGTCCGGATCACGAACCAGTGGGGTCGCCAGGTCGCGTCCGCGCAGGCGAACGTGAACGGCGCGTGGTCGGCGACGGGGAACCTCGGCCCGACCGCGGACTACACGCTGACGTTCACGCAGACCGCGCCGAACGGGCAGCAGGACTCGGTCCAGCTGGCCCTGTCCCCGGAGCTGGCTGCGTACGAGGACGCTGCGCTGACGTCGCCGACGAACAACTCCACCTACCGTCCGGGCGCGGTGACCTTCACCGGCACGGGTTCGGAGGGCACGGAGATCGTGGCGAAGAACCAGTGGGGCACGATGATCGGCGCCGCGACCGTGGGAGCGAACGGGCAGTGGGCGTTCGAGCGCAACCTCGGCCCGACCGCGGACTACCAGATCACCTTCACCGCCAAGCGCGGCACCGACGGCAACACCTTCTCGGTCAACGTGAACTCGCCCGAGGCTGCGCCGCTGGTGATCACCTCGCCGAACGCCGGTGACACCTACACGCCGCTCGAGCAGGTCACCTTCACCGGCACGGCGAGCCCGTTCGCCGAGATCGACGTGAAGACCAAGCGGGGCACCCAGATCGCGACCGCGACCGCGAACGACAAGGGCGAGTGGTCCTTCCGTCGCGCGTTCGGGCCCACGAGCGTCTACGAGTTGGTCTTCACCCAGACCGACGTCTACGGCGACACCCAGCCCGGTGCGGAGTTCGACTACGCACCCAACCCCACCAAGTAACCGGCGACACGAACACACGAACGGCCCCCGCACCGAGGTGCGGGGGCCGTTCCTCGTTCTCCGGGTCAGGCGGGGATGTAGTCGAAGGTGTCCGGATCCGGACCCGTACGGTGCCCCTTGTCGAGCGACGTGATCGCCGTCATGTCCTCGTCGGAGAGCTCGAAGTCGAAGATCGCGAAGTTCTCCTCGACGCGCGAGCGGGTGACCGACTTCGGGAAGACGATGTCACCGCGCTGGATGTGCCAGCGGAGGACGACCTGCGCCGGGGTCTTGCCGGTGTTCCCGGCGATCCGCGTGATGGTCTCGTCGTCGAGCACGAGGCCCTGCGCGATCGGCGACCAGGCCTCGGTCGCGATGCCGTGCTCGCGGTCGTACGCGCGGAGCTCCTCCTGCACGAGGTACGGGTGCACCTCGATCTGGTTGACCGCCGGGGTGATCGTGGTCTCGGCGGCGAGGCGGTTGAGGTGGTGTGCCTGGAAGTTGCTCACGCCGATCGAGCGGGCGGTGCCGCCGCGGTAGAGCTCCTCCATCGCCTTCCACGTCGGGACGAAGTCCGAGACGGTGGGCAGCGGCCAGTGGATGAGGAACAGGTCGGTGTAGCCGCCGAGCAGGTCGGCCGACTTCTTGCCGTTCTCGAGGGCGGCCTCGGGATCGTGGAAGCCGTTGTTGAGCTTCGAGGTGACGAAGATCTCCTCACGAGGGATGCCGGACGCCTCGATGGCCTCGCCGACCTCCTTCTCGTTGCCGTACATCTCGGCGGTGTCGATGTGGCGGTAGCCGACCTCGAGTGCCGCGAGCGTCGCTTCCTTCGTCTCGGAGGGGTCGATCTGGAAGACGCCGAAGCCGAGCTGCGGGATGGTCTTGCCGTCGTTCAGGGTGATGTTCGGAACGGTCATGTCGCCATGCAACCAAAACCCGCCCAGCTCGCATTCCGTCAACTCCCAGTCGGGCGCGTCACCCGGTACGAGGCCGTTCAGTCCAGCGCAGATCGGATGTACGCGAGGAGCGCGGCGCCGTACGCGTCGGCCGCGTCGGGAGCGTCGAAGGTCTGTGCAGCCCCGTCGATCGTCGCGGTGACGGTCAGCGACGACCCGGAACGCGCGAGCGACACGAACGCGCTCCCGAGCAGCGTCCGGAGCTGGTCCTCGCGCGGCAGCCACAGCGACTCGGCGGCTTCGACCGAGTCGAGCGCCCACTCCGTCGTCCCGTTGAAGCCGAGGACGGTGCCGCTGGGGTAGTCGTGCCGTTCGACCGTCATCTCGGACACGGTGTAGACGTCGTCGTCGACGCCGGGCTTGTCGATGACGAACCGGTCGCCGGTCGACGGGTGCCAGCGGAGTCCGGCGTCGCGGAGGGCTGCGGCGAGAGCAACTGTGATCACGGATCACAGCCTGCCACCCACCGCCGTGCAAGCTCCGCGTACTAGCATCGCCGGGCACCCCGTCGTGCGATCGCCCAGGCGCTCGCGTGCGCGACGTGACGACGCCCGGCTGACCGGTGTCGTGCCTCCAGGCCGGTTCCCGGCCGCCTGGCGGACACGCGGCCGGCGTCCCGACCGAGCGGACCACCGGTCCCGCCCGCCCAGAGAAGGACCCGCATGACCCTCGACCGCGAGGAACTCCGCGACGACTGGACCGTGACGATGGCAGGCGGCAGTGGCGCCCCTGACGGCGTCGCCGGTCGGAGCATCCCGGCGACGGTGCCGGGTCAGGTGCACACCGACCTCGAGCGGGAGGGCCTGCTCGACGACCCGACCTTCGACCGCAACGAGGCGGACGGCAGGTGGGTCGGCCGGGCGGACTGGGCGTACCGGCGGACCGTCGACGTCGATCCGCGCGGGCACGAGCGCATCGACCTCGTGTGCGACGGCCTCGACACCGTGTCGACGCTGACCGTCGACGGTGTGACGGTCGGGACCACACGGAACATGCACCGTCGCCACCGGTTCGACCTGCGCGACGCGACCGGTGGGTCCAACGCACGGACGGAGCGCGAGCTCGAGATCCTGTTCGAGTCGCCCTACCGCGAGGCCGGGCGGGTCGCGGCCCGTGCCGGCAGCATGCCCGGGCCGTACGACGAGCCATTTCCGTACGTGCGGAAGATGGCGTCGAACTTCGGGTGGGACTGGGGGCTGACGGCGGTGACGAGCGGTCCGTGGCGGCCGGTCGCGATCGAGCGCTGGTCGACGGCGAGGCTCCGTGAGGTGCGTCCGCTCGTCGACGTGGAGGCGGGGGAGGGCGTGCTCGACGCGCACGTCACCGTGGAACGGTCGGGACCGTCCCGGAGTGGGACGAGCACCGCCGACCTCGACCAGGACGGCGAGGACGACGACCTCGTGCTCGTCGTGACCGTGAGCGGGCAGGACGCCGAGGGCGGCACGACCCGCCAACGGTCGCGTGCGCAGCTGACCCCGAAGGACGACGAGACGGTCGTGACCGTGCGGGTCCCGGACGCACAGCGGTGGTGGCCGCGCGGGTACGGCGAGCAGCCGCTCTACGACGTGACCGTCGAGCTGCAGACCGTCGAGGGCGAGGTGCTCGACCGCGACGTGTTCCGCACCGGCTTCCGGTCGACGCGGATCGACACGGCGTCGGACACGATCGGCAAGCCGTTCGGCGTGTACGTCAACGGGACGCTCATCGACGTCCGCGGGGTGAACTGGATCCCGGACGACGTCATCGTCTCGCGCGTGACGCGGGAACGCTACGAGTCCCGACTGGGCACCGCGGCCGCGCTCCGGGCGAACCTGGTGCGGGTCTGGGGTGGCGGTGTGTACGAATCGCGCGACTTCTACGAGGTCTGCGACGAGCTCGGGCTGCTGGTCTGGCAGGACTTCGCCTTCGCCTGCTCCGCCTACCCCGAGACCGAGCCGATCCGGAGCGAGGTCGTCGCGGAGGCCCGGGACAACGTCGCCCGGCTCTCCCGGCACCCCTCGCTCGTGGTCTGGAACGGCAACAACGAGAACATCTGGCTGCACGACGTCGACGGCTGGGCGGAGACGCTCGGGGACCGCGGCTGGGGTCTCGACTACTACCTCGACCTGCTCCCGACGATCGTCGACGCGGTCGACCCGACGCGCTTCTACACGGTGGGCTCGCCGTGGTCCGGCGACGAAGACCTGCCGGCGAACGACGTCGACCACGAGACCCACCACTCCTGGGAGGCCTGGAACCGCCTGCCCGACAGCGCGTACCGCGCGTCGGTGCCGCGGTTCGTCTCCGAGTTCGGGTGGCAGGCGCCGCCGGCTTGGCGGACGCTCCGGGACGCGGTCGCCGACGATCCGATGCGGGTGGACTCGCCCGGGGTCGTCCACCACCAGAAGGCCGACGACGGCATGGGCAAGCTGGCGCGGGGCATCGAACCGCGCTTCGGCTCCGTCGACGCCTCGTCGTTCGACGCGTGGCACTACCTCACGCAGCTCCAGCAGGCGCGCGCGATCGCGACCGGTGTCGAACACTGGCGGACGCACTGGCCCCGGAACACCGGGGTCGTCCTGTGGCAGCTCAACGACCTGTGGCCGGTCGCGTCGTGGTCGGCCGTCGACTCGGCGGGGCGGCTGAAGCCACTCGCGCACGAGCTGCGCCGGCTCTACGACGACGTGCTGCTCACGATCCGGCCCGTCTCCTCGGTCGTCGGCCCGCGGTCGGCCGGCTCCTCCGGCGCGTCGGCCGAAGACCAGCCTGGAGGCGCGGATCACCCGACCCCGTCGGCCCGCGCTGGTGAGGCGGCAGAGCTGGGCGAGCTGGCGGACACGCTGTCGCTCGGGTCCGGGGGCGTCTCGCTCGGAGTGTCGCCCGGAGCGTTCGGCTCGTCGCCCGTCGAGGTCGCGGTCCGGTCGACCCGGTCGGGCAACGACAGCGTCGTGCGCGTGCGACGGATCACACTCGCGGGCGCCGTGCTCGCAGAGGTCACCCTCCCCGTGCACCTGTCGGCCGGGGTCGCCGTGGTCGCCCTGCCCGAATCGGTCGGGGTCGTCGACGACCCGCGGAACGAGCTCATCGTGGCGGACCTCGACGAGCGACGCGCGGTCTGGACCCCGGCGTCGGACCAGGAGATGCGGTGGGAGGCCGCTCGCTTCGACGCCTGGACCGAGACGGACGGCGCGACGGTCCGTGTGGTCGTCGAGGCGTCGACCGTCGTGCGGGACCTGCTGCTCCAGCCGGATCGGGTGTCGGCCGACGGCGTCGTCGACCGGGGCTTCGTGACGTTGCTGCCCGGCGAACGCGCGGTGTTCCGCGTGCGCGGAGTCGATCCGGCGCACGCTGGCGCGCTGCTCGACCGGCCGGTGCTGTCGTCGCTCGCGGACATCCTCGGTACTTGATACATCGCACACGACGGTGATATTCTGATGGGGCGTTGTTCCGTCGTGCTCTGAGCGACGAAGCCGCCCGGTCGTCGTTCCGTCGGTCGGCGTCCGACCGGAGGTCCCGCGGTGTCACTCACCATCCGTCCCACCCGTCCGGTGGGAAGCGTTCCCCTGTCCGCGACGCGCCCCGTCCCCACCGCCGCTCCCGCCGGTGCGCGCCCCGGGTTCGCGAGGGCGGTCGCCGCGCTCGACCTCGCCGTCCTGCTCCTCGCCTTCCTGGCGGCGCACGTCGTGCGGTTCCCCGGTGAGCTCCCGGCTGGTTCTGCTGCCGCGGGCTGGATGGAGTTCGTCGTGGCGCCGGCGATCGTGCTCGTCTGGATGTCCCTGCTCTCGACCTTCGGTACGCGCAACGCCCGCGTCGCCGGCGTCGGCAACGACGAGTACCGGCGCCTGGTCACGGCGAGTCTCGTCACCGGAGCGGGGGTCGCGATGGTCGCCTACGCCGTCCAGCTCGACATCGCCCGCGGGTACGTCGCGATCGCGTTCCCGCTCGGGCTCGCGCTGCTCGTGACGGAGCGCAAGGTCGTGCGCACGGTGCTCGCGCGCCGACGGCGTCGCGGGGAGCGGCTCCAGGACGTGTTGCTCGTCGGCGACGCTGAGGACGTGCGCTACGTCGGCCGCCGGATCGCGGCCACCCCCGTCGCCGGGTACCGGGTCGCCGGCATCGTCACGGACTGCGTCTCGGTCGGCTCGACCGTCGAGCTCGGAGCGGCGTGCTCCTCGGTCGTCGGCGGGATCGACGACGTCCTCGACCGCGCACAGGCGATCGGCGTGTCCGCCGTCGTCGTCGCAGGCGCGATCCGCGGCGGGCACGAACGTCTCCGACGCCTCGGGTGGCAGCTCGAGGAGCGCGGCGTCGAGCTCGTCGTCTCGTCACCGCTCGCCGACATCGCCGCCGGCCGGGTCCACGAGCGTCCGGTCGACGGCCTGCCGCTCATGCACGTGGAGACGCCTGACTACCGTCGGCGGTTCGGCAAACGGCTGCTCGACGTCGTGGGTGCCGGGCTCGGCCTCGTCCTGCTCGCACCGATGCTCGCCGCGGTCGCGGTCCTGATCCGGCTCGACGACCGGGGGCCGGTGTTCTTCCGCCAGACCCGTGTCGGTCGTGGTGGGCAGGACTTCTCGATCCTCAAGTTCCGGACGATGTGTCTCGATGCCGAAGCCCGGATGGCCGAGCTCGAGGCATCGAACGAGGGGGCCGGGCCGCTCTTCAAGATGCGGGACGACCCCCGGGTGACCCGTGTCGGGGCGTTCCTGCGCAAGACGTCCCTCGATGAGCTCCCGCAGCTCTGGAACGTCCTGACCGGGTCGATGAGCCTCGTCGGACCGCGTCCGGCGCTCCCGAGGGAGGTCGCCGTGTACGAGGACTTCGCGGACCGGCGGCTGCTCGTGACACCCGGCATCACCGGACTCTGGCAGGTCAGCGGTCGATCGGACCTCGACTGGGCCGAGGGTGTCCGGCTCGACCTCCACTACGTCGAGAACTGGTCGTTCCTGCACGACCTCGTCATCCTCGCGCGGACGATCCCGTCGGTGCTGCGCTCCCGCGGTGCCTACTGACGCGAAGGCTGCTGATGCCGAGCCTGTGGGAACGGTGTCCGTTCGGGCGCCTCGCCTGTGATTCCCGGACAGACCGAGTTACGATGATCCGACCACGAGCTTCCGCCGCGTGTGTCGAAGAAGACCCGATCACGGCGACCAGTTCACCATCGAAGGAGTCATGATGTTCGCAGGCCTCACCGGCATCCATCTGCTGATCATCCTCGGGATCGTCATCCTGCTGTTCGGGGCGACCAAGCTCCCGGCGCTCGCGAAGGGTCTCGGTCAGTCGATCAACATCTTCAAGAAGGAGATGGGCACCGACGACAAGCAGTCGTCCGACGCCACCGCGCAGAACACCACCGCACAGAACACGGCTGCGCAGCCGGCCGCTCCGGTCGTGAACCCGGGCCCGTCCGTCCAGCCGAACGCGGACTCCAAGCAGTAGGACCCCCCACAAGAGGACTCCCAGCCCCGTCTTGTCGGCAGCCCCCGCGACCACTCCGGTCGCGGGGGCTTCGTCGTGCGCGGGCGCTTGCGCGCGACGTCAGCGGAGCGGGGTTGGATGAACGCATGACGACGCCCGCTGCCCCGCTCCGCGACGATCGCCGCGTGGTGCTCGTCGTCGCGATCCTGGCGTCGTTCGTGGTCGGGCTGGACGCGAGCGTCGTCACCGTGGCGCTCCCTGCGATCCGACACGAACTCGGTGGCGGACTCGTCGTGCAGCAGTGGGTCGTCGATGCGTACATGGTGACGCTGGGGTCGCTCATCCTGGTCGCCGGCTCGTTGTCGGACCTGTTCGGCCGCCTCCGGATCATCATGCTCGGGTTGGTCGTCTTCGGCATCGCGTCCATCGTCTGCGCGGCGGCACCCACGGGCGAGGTGCTCATCGTCGCTCGGGCACTCCAGGGCATCGGGGGCGCCCTGGTCACCCCGAGTTCGCTCGCCCTCATCGTCGCGGCGTTCCGTGGCGCGGCGCAGGGGCGGGCGATCGGTTCGTGGACGGCGTGGTCGAGCGCCGCCGTCATCGTCGGCCCGGTGATCGGCGGAGTGGTCGTCGACGGGATCGGCTGGCGGTGGATCTTCGTGCTCACCGCGGTGCCGATCGCGGTGACCATCCCGCTCGTCGTCCGGATCTCCGGTGACGTCCGGCCTCCCGGCAGGCCGCGGGTCGACGTGGTCGGGGCGGTGCTCGCGGTGGTCGGCATCGGCGGGGTGGTGCTCGGGCTGATCGAGCAGGAGCGGCTCGGGTGGTCCTCTCCGGTCGTGCTGGCGGCGCTCGTGGTCGGCGGCGCGGCGCTGGTGGCGTTCGTACCGTGGGAGCGGCGGACCCCGCAGCCGCTCGTGGACCTCCGGCTGTTCCGGGCACGCAACTTCGCGATCGGGAATCTGGCGACCCTGTCGATCTACGGCGCGCTCGGGATGGTCGGGTTCGTGGTGACCCTGTTCCTGCAGGAGGTCTGGGCGTTCCCCGCCTGGGTCGCGGGCATCGCCACGCTGCCACCGACGGTCCTGCTCCTGTTGCTCTCGACGACCGTGGGCTCCTTCGCCGGCCGGTACGGGCCGCGGTGGTTCATGACCGCGGGTCCCGCGATCGCAGCCGTGGGGTCGTTCCTCATGGTGCTCGTGGGCGACGATCCGGCGGCGTACTGGTGGACGGTGCTCCCCGGGCTCGTCCTCGTCGGCGTCGGGATCTCGCTCATGGTGACGCCACTGACGAGCGCGGTCCTCGGGTCGGTACCGGAGTCCGAGGCGGGGATCGGCTCGGCCGTCAACAATGCCGTGGCCAGGATCGCGAGTCTCGTCATGGTGGCCCTCGCGGGTGTCGTGCTCGGCGGGGCGATGACCACGACCGGGTTCCACCGCGCGGTCGTGGTCATGGGCGTCCTCCTGCTCGCCGGGTCGATCGTCAGTGGCGTCGGCATCCGGAACCCGGCGCGGGAAGAAACCGCGGCGGCCAGAAGTTGAGTGCAGTAGACTCAACCCCAAGACCATCGCAACGAAAGGACGGAACGCATGGCGAACCTCCAGGGCGCTCCTGACTCGCAAGAGCGACAGAAGACCGCCCTCGAGCAGTACGGCGTCGACCTCACGTCGGTCGCCCGGAGCGGCAAGCTCGACCCGGTGATCGGCCGCGACGCCGAGATCCGACGTGTCTCGCAGGTGCTGACCCGGCGGACGAAGAACAACCCCGTGCTCATCGGTGAGCCCGGCGTCGGCAAGACCGCCGTCGTCGAGGGGCTGGCGCAACGCATCGTCGCCGGCGACGTCGCCGACTCCCTGAAGGACAAGCGGCTCGTGTCGCTCGACATCTCCGCGCTCATCGCCGGC
Organism: Curtobacterium luteum; assembly: GCF_001475545.1. Taxonomy (GTDB): domain Bacteria; phylum Actinomycetota; class Actinomycetes; order Actinomycetales; family Microbacteriaceae; genus Curtobacterium; species Curtobacterium luteum_A. The sequence goes on from NZ_LDQC01000002.1 coordinate 134,874, forward strand.
GCGAAGTACCGCGGCGAGTTCGAGGAGCGGCTCAAGGCCGTGCTCAAGGAGATCAACGACTCCGACGGCCAGGTGATCACCTTCATCGACGAGCTGCACACGCTCATGGGCGCAGGCGGGGGCGAGGGGTCGGTCGCCGCATCGAACATGCTCAAGCCGATGCTCGCGCGCGGTGAACTCCGGCTCATCGGCGCGACGACGCTCGACGAGTACCGCGAGTACATCGAGAAGGACGCGGCTCTGGAGCGACGGTTCCAGCAGGTCTACGTGGGGGAGCCCAGCGTCGAGGACGCGGTGGCGATCCTGCGCGGGCTGAAGGAGCGGTACGAGGCGCACCACAAGGTGACGATCAACGACTCCGCGCTGGTCGCCGCTGCCAGCCTGTCGAACCGCTACATCTCCGGGCGCCAGCTGCCGGACAAGGCCATCGACCTCATCGACGAGGCGGCGTCGCGGCTCCGGATGGAGATCGACTCGTCGCCGGTGGAGATCGACGAGCTCAAGCGCACGGTCGATCGGCTGCGCGTCGAGGAGTTCGCGCTCAAGCAGGAGAAGGACGACGCCTCGAAGGCCCGACTCGAGACCCTGCGTGCCGAGCTCGCGAGCCGTGAGGCGCTGCTCGGAGAGCTCGAGCAGCGGTGGCAGGCGGAGCGTGCATCGCTGAACCGGATCGGTGAGCTGAAGCAGCGCCTCGACGACCTCAACATGCGCTCGCAGCGGGCGCAGCGCGAGGCCGACTACGAGACCGTCAGCCGGCTCGAGTACGGCGAGAAGCCGCGCATCGAGGCGGAGCTGGCCGCTGCCGAGCAGGCTGAGAGCGCCGAGCGGATGGTGAACGACAGCGTCACCGACGAGGACATCGCCGCGGTGATCGCGCAGTGGACCGGCATCCCGCTCGGGCGGCTCCTGCAGGGCGAGACCGAGAAGCTGCTGCACCTCGAGAACGAGCTCGGACGTCGGATCATCGGGCAGCGCTCGGCCGTGAACACCGTCTCCGAGGCCGTCCGCCGCACGCGAGCGGGCATCTCCGACCCGGACCGTCCGACGGGCTCGTTCCTGTTCCTCGGCCCCACCGGCGTCGGCAAGACCGAGCTGGCCAAGGCGCTCGCCGAGTTCCTGTTCGACGACGAGAAGGCCCTCGTCCGCATCGACATGAGCGAGTACGGCGAGAAGCACTCGGTCGCGCGGCTCATCGGCGCCCCGCCCGGGTACGTCGGGTACGAGGCCGGCGGGCAGCTCACCGAGTCCGTCCGCCGTCGGCCCTACTCGGTCGTGCTGCTCGACGAGGTTGAGAAGGCCCACCCCGAGGTCTTCGACGTCCTGCTGCAGGTGCTCGACGACGGCCGGCTGACCGATGGCCAGGGTCGGACGGTCGACTTCCGGAACACGATCCTCATCCTGACGTCGAACCTCGGGTCGCAGTTCCTCACGGACACGTCGTTGACACCGGAGCAGCGCGAGGAGGGCGTGCGGGACCTCGTGACGCAGGCGTTCCGACCGGAGTTCGTCAACCGGCTCGACGACATCGTGGTGTTCCAGGCGCTCACCTCGGAGGACCTCGGGCAGATCGTGTCGCTGTACGTCGACCGCCTCGCCCGCCGGCTGTCCGACCGTCGTCTCGAGCTCGCGGTCACGCCGTCGGCGCGGACGTGGCTGGCCGAGCGCGGGTACGACCCGGTGTACGGGGCGCGACCGTTGCGGCGGCTCATGCAGCGGCAGATCGACGACCGGTTGGCGCGGGCCATCCTGGCCGGCGACGTCCGGGACGGCGACACCGTGCGGGTGGACGTCGCCGCGGGTGGTGACGAGCTGACCGTCGAGCCGTTCGACCTCGGTGAGGTCGTCGAGGAGTAGCGGCTTGCGGCTGCCGGAACCAGGTTCCGGACACGGCATCGCGGAACGGCGCGGTGTGGTGTCCGGAACCTGGTTCCGGGCGGTCGGAGCGCGTTCGTGCGGTGACCGCCTGGAGGCCCGGTGCGCGTTCCTGGAACCCGCTGCGGGCCTCCCGGCCTACCGTCCAGGGCATGCCTGAGATCCGAGCCATCCGTCGCCTCACCGACGCCGTCGAGCACGCGGACGTGCTCGACAAGGCCGTCGACATCGACCGCTCCGTCGTCCGCGCCCTCGCACGTCCCCGAGCGCTCCGGCAGCTCCTGCACGGCGTGCCCTTCGGCCACCCGCTGCACCCGCTGATGGTGCAGGTGCCGCTCGGGGCGTGGATCTCGGCTGCGGTGCTCGACCTGGTCGGCGGGAAGGGGAACGCGAAGGCCGCGCGGACCCTCGTCGGCGTCGGTCTGGTGTCGTCCGGGAGCGCCTCCGTCGCCGGGTACGTGGACTGGTCCGAGCTCGACCGCGAGCAGCTCCGGACGGGGTGGGTGCACCAGGCCGTGAACTGGGTCGGGATCACGCTCTACGGGCTGTCGTGGATGCAGCGGAAGCGCGGGAACCACGGCGCGGGGAAGTTGCTCGGGTTCGCGGGGCTGGCCGTCGTCGGGGTCGGCGGGTACCTGGGCGGGCACCTGGCGTACCGGCAGCGTGCCGGCGTCGGGTCGAGCGCCCGGGTGCCCTTCGACGACTGACGGGCGTCTGACCGGCGGACCGTCCACCGAGACGTCGGACCGGGGGCAGCGCTCGCGCGTCACCGCCGCAGGACACCTGGTCGGTCAGGCTCGTCGTCAGGGACCAGACCGAGCCGACGGCGCGCTTCCCGACGGGTTCCGGCTCGTCGTTCCGGTTGCGGATCGACGGCTAGGCTCCGTGCATGCGCGTGCTGGTGGTGGACGACGAGGTCGCGCTCGCCGACCTCGTCGCGAAGGGCCTCGTCCGGCAGGACATGGCGGTGGACGTCGCGTACCGGGGGGACGACGCGGATGCGCTGCTCGCGGTGAACGACTACGACGTCGTCGTCCTCGACCGCGACGTTCCCGGGCTGCACGGCGACGAGGTCGCCCGCAGGCTCGCAGCCCGCGGCTCGTTGACCAGGATCCTGATGTTGACGGCAGCGACGACGCTGATGGACCGGGTGAACGGCCTCGAGCTCGGCGCCGACGACTACCTGACGAAGCCGTTCGAGTACCCGGAGCTCGTCGCGCGGGTCCGTGCACTCGGCCGACGGAGCGTCGCGCCCACGGCGCCGGTCCTCGAGCGATCGGGACTGCTGGTCGACACGAACCGGCGCATCGCGACCCGTGACGGGCGTCCGCTCGACCTGACGTCGAAGGAGCTCGGGGTGCTCGAGGTGCTGCTCCGCGCCGACGGGAGGGTGGTGCCCGCCGAGGAACTGCTCGAGAAGGTGTGGGACATGAACATCGACCCGTTCACCGCCGCCGTCCGGGTGACGATGTCGAAGCTCCGCAAGAAGCTCGGCGAGCCGGACCCGATCCGCACCGTCCCGGGCAAGGGGTACGCCTTGTGAGCCGAGCGTGGAGCATCGGTGCGCGCACGGCCCTCGTGTTCGCCGTCGCTTCGATGGCCCTGACCGCTGCCGTACTGGTCTTCGTCAACCTCGCGTCGCAGGCGTCGTTCGCCGGTGCGCTGCAGGGGCCCGGACCGTCGGCACCAGCATCGGGGCGTGCGACCGCAGCTCCGGGGAGCGACCTCGCGGTGACCGCCGTGCCCACCGCCGGGGTGACGGGGGGATCCAACGGTGCGCCGGGCCCCACGTCCATCGCGATCGTGCAGACGGTCAGCACCCTCCAGTGGCAGTGGTCGGCGGTCGGGATCGTGGTCGCGGGCCTGCTCGCCGGCGTCGTCGGGTGGGTCGTGAGCCGCCGGATGCTCCGGCCGGTGGACACCATCACGCAGACGGCCACCCGCCTCTCCGCGTCGAACCTGCACGAGCGCATCGGGCTCGCCGGTCCGGATGACGAGCTCCGGCGGTTGGCGACCACCATCGATGCCCTGCTCGCGCGCCTGGAGGCGGCCTTCGAGGGACAGCGACGCTTCGCGGCCCAGGCGTCGCACGAGCTCCGCACCCCGCTCGCGGTCCAGCGGGCAGCGTTGCAGATCGGACTCCCGGACGACGCCTCACCCGAGGACATCGCAGTGGTCCGCGAGCAGCTGCTCACCGAGAACCGCCGCACCGAGCGCCTGATCGCCAGCCTGCTGCTCCTGGCCGAGGCGGAGCGGGACATCTCGGGGCACACGGAGGACGTCGACCCCGAGGTGGTGGTCACGGAGACGTGCGCCGCGCTGGCGACCGCTGCCCGCGAGGCCGGGGTGCGTCTCGAGGCGTCGAACCGACCGGGAGGGCAGCCGATCCGCTGGCAGGCCGAACCGGCCCTGGTGCGGCAACTGCTGCACAACCTCGTCGACAACGCCGTCGAGTACAACGAGGCGGACGGTTTCGTGCGGATCACGACGGACCCGTCGGGGTGGACCGTCGAGAACAGCGGTCAGGTCGTCACCGCGGACCGGGCCGCGATCCTCGTCGAGCCGTTCCGTCGCGGCGCCTCGACGAACGGGCACCGGCACAGTGGGTTGGGGCTGTCCATCGTGGTCGCGGTCGTCCGCGCGCACGGCTGGTCGCTCGACGTGCGGCCCCGGCCGGGTGGAGGGCTCGTCGTCCGCGTGGACGCACGTCCGGCCTGACGGGCCGAGGACGGCGTCACCGAGCGCGGTCCACGGTGTTTCGCTGGTGCAACGTCGGAGGAGCAGGAGGTGAAACACCGTGTGCGATCAACTGGTACAGCAGTCGGGACCGGCCCGGCGCCCCCAGGAGGCATCCGATGACCACGCGAACCACCGCCCTCTCCACCCTCGCAGCCGTGCTCCTGCTGCCCGCGATCCTCGCCGGGTGCAGCTCGACACCGACCGATGCCGAGACTGAATCCGCGACCGGGTCGCGCAACGACGCCGCGCTCGCGATCGCCTCCTGCATGCGCGACCGAGGCCACGACTACGCCGACCCGGACACCAGCGGGGGCAGAGCACCGCTCCAGATCCCGGACGGTGTCGACCCTGACGCGTACCAGTCCGACCTGCGGGAGTGCATCGGAGCGGCCGGAGGCGGTGCGGGCAGCGGCCAGGCCGCCCAGGCTGCACCCGGCGCGACCGAGGCCGACGAGGCGTACGCCGCCTGCCTGACCGAGGCAGGGTTCGACGACTTCCCGGACGACGTCGAGGAGTGGAACACCTACGCGCCCGCCGACCAGGACGCGTTCGACGCCGCCAGCAGCACCTGCGGCGACGACGCGTACGGTGACCTCGCTTCCGAGATGCAGCAGGCCGGCTGATGCGCGCCAGGAGGAAGGTCGCCCTGTTCGTGACCGGAGGCTGTGCCGTCGCGGCCGTGCTGAGCGGCGCTGGCGTCCTCGTGGTGAGCGGTGCCGGAGCCGAGCCCGCAGCCAGCTCCAGCGTGTCCGCCGACCGGAACACCGCTCCGGTCACCACGACCGACCTCGTCGACACGACGACGTTCCCCGGGAGCCTCGGCTACGGCAGCCCGGTCGGGGTGCCGGGCACCGCTCCCGGTACGATCACCTGGCTCCCCGAGCCCGGTGCGGAGATCTCCCGCGACGAGCCGGTGTACGCCGTGGACGAGCGTCCCGTGCGCGCGATGCACGGTTCCGTCCCACTGTGGCGCACGCTCGCGCGCGGAGTGGAGGGCACGGACGTCCGCCAACTCAACGAGAACCTCGCGGCCCTGGGGTACGACGTCTCCGTGGACGACGTGTTCGGTCCCCGGACGGAACGTGCGGTCCGCCAGTGGCAGCACGACCGAGGGTACGAGGAGACCGGGTCGCTCACGTCGAGCGACATCGTGTTCCTCGCCGGCGACGTGCGCGTCGACTCCGTCGTGGGCGCCCTCGGACAGGCGCCGAGCGGGGACGTCCTGACCGTCACCGGCTCGGAGCGCGTGGTCGTCACGTCGGTGACGCCGCGTCGATCGGAGCAGCTGCCGGTCGGGAGCGCGGTGCAGGTGCGGGTGAACGGGGCCGGTGCCCTCATCGACGGCACCGTCACCGACGCCGTGCCCGGTACCGCGAAGGACGGCGGCGCTGTCGTCGACGTGACCGTCGGGTTCGACCCAGGTGACCGGAAGCTCCCGTCGACGGCGACCGCCCAGGTCATCGCACCCGGGGCGCGCGCGGACGACGCGCTGACCGTCCCGGTGCCGGCGCTCGTCGCGGGGGACGACGGCGGCTACGCGGTCGACGTCCTGCGCCGCGACGGCACGGTGGACCGCATCGCGGTCGAGATCGGGCTCGTCGCCGCGGGACGGGTGGCCGTCACCGGTGACGTCGCCGACGGCGACCGGGTGGTCGTCCCGTGAGCGTCCTGGCTCTCCGCGACGTCGTGAAGACCTACGGCGACGTCGGAGCGCTCCGCGGCGTGACGCTCGACGTCGCCGACGGGGAACTCGTCGCCGTCGTCGGCCCGTCGGGCTCGGGCAAGTCGACGATGCTGAACATCATCGGCACGCTGGACCGGCCCACATCCGGGACGCTCCACATCGCCGGCGACGACGTCGGCACCATGCGCGACGACGAGCTCTCCGCGCTCCGTGCCCTGCACATCGGCTTCGTGTTCCAGCACTTCCACCTGCAACCGGGTGCGACCGCCGCGGAGAACGTCGCCGACGGGCTGCTCTACGCGGACGTCGCACGCCGCGTGCGTCGTCGGCGAGCCGTCGAGGCGCTCGAGCGGGTCGGTCTCGGTCACCGTGTCGACCACCTCCCGAACCAGTTGTCCGGCGGTGAGCAACAGCGTGTCGCGATCGCGAGGGCGATCGTCGGGGATCCGACGATCCTGCTCGCGGACGAACCGACCGGCGCGCTCGACACGGCATCCGGTACGGCGATCCTCGAGGTCCTCCGCGAGCTCAACAGCGCCGGGACCACCGTCCTGGTGATCACCCACGACCTCGAGCTCGCCGCCTCGCTGCCTCGTCAGGTGCGGATGCGCGACGGCCTGGTCGAGCAGGACTCCGCCGGTGGGGATGCTGCCGAGCTCGCGGCCGCGATCGCCGGGGGTGCCCGGTGAGTCGGTCGGACCGCGTGCTGCGGAACCCCGGGGGTGCCGACCTCCTCCGACTGGGCGTGTTCGGACTCCGGACCCGGCCGACGCGGGTCGTGTTGTCCGCACTCGGCATCGCCATCGGGATCGCGGCGATGATCGCGGTGGTCGGCATCTCGACCTCGAGCAAGGCTGCACTCGACCGAGTCCTCGACGGACTCGGGACGAACCTGTTGACGGTCTCGCAGGTGAGCAGCATCGTCGAGCTGCCGCCGATCTCGGAGAGCGCCGTGGCCGCCGCCGATCGGCAGGAACTCGTCCGGTCGACGGCAGGCGTGGGTGAGGTGCCCGGCGCGCGCGTCTACCGGAACCCGTTCATCCCGGAGGCACAGACGAAGGGGATCGGCACGATGGCGTCCTGGGGCGACGTGCCCAACGTGCTCGGCGGTGGGATGGCGTCCGGTCGGTGGCTCTCGCCGGACCCGGATGCGCCAGACCAGATCGTCCTCGGTTCTCAGGCAGCGGAGAACCTCGGGATCGACGAGGTCCGTGCCGGGTCGCAGCTCTGGTTCGGCGGGCGGTGGGTGCAGGTCGTCGGCATCCTCGACCCGCTCCCGTTGGCGGAGGACCTGGACAACCAGGTGTTCGTCCCCCGCGGGACCGCGGAGGCGCTCGGGTTCGACGGTCACCCGACGGCGGTGTACTCCCGGGTCGACCCAGAGCACGTGGCCGATGCCCGCGAGACGCTCGCCGCAGCGGTGAGCCCGGGCGCGCCGCAGGACGTGGACGTCACGCGTCCGTCCGACGCGCTGGCCGCGAAGCAGGCGACCGACGACTCCTTCACCGGGTTGCTCCTGGGGATCGGTGGGGTCGCGTTGCTCGTCGGCGGGATCGGGGTCGCGAACACGATGGTGATCACGGTGCTGGAGCGCCGGGCCGAGGTGGGCGTGCGTCGAGCGCTCGGCGCGAGGCGGCGGAGCATCCGGGACCAGTTCCTCGTGGAGTCGCTCCTGCTGTCGTTCCTCGGTGGGGTCGCCGGTGTGGTGGTCGGCGTCGGTGTCACCGTGGCGTTCGCGCTGGGGCAGAGCTGGCCGGTGGCGGTCCCGCCCTGGGCGGTGTTCGGCGGACTCGGCGCGACGGTCGTGATCGGTGGGGTGTCGGGCCTGTACCCGGCTGCGCGCGCCGCGCGCATCCCGCCGACGACTGCGCTCGCCGCGGCGTGAGGACGTGGGAAGGACGGACGGGAGGCCCATGGCGGGACCGCCACGGGCCTCCCGTCCGTGACGTCCAGCAGGCGCAGATCATCCCTGGTCATGACCACTTCGTCAAGGCTGCATCCCGATCTGTTCGACATCCGTGATCCCCCGGAAACATGCGGATCGCGACAGTCCACAGGCTTGCGATCCGGTGTTGACATCCCTGCGTGATGGGTCTTTACTCGCCATTACGCAACGTCCTTTCATAAAGGTCGGACCAAGGGAGTCAACGTGACACGCACGCGTTTCGCCGCACTCGGTGCGCTCGCCCTCGCAGGCGCGCTCGCCCTCACCGGGTGCTCCGCCGGAAGCAACGGTGCTTCCGACGGCGGCACGAAGTCCATCGGCACACCCGACGGCAAGGGCAAGACCATCACCGTGTGGATCATGAACGGCGACCTCAGCCCGAAGATCCTCGACGTCGCCGAGAAGCAGTTCACGAAGGACACCGGAGCCAAGGTGAAGCTCCAGCTGCAGCAGTGGGACGGCATCACGACCAAGCTCACGACGGCGCTCGCGCAGCAGGACGCTCCGGACGTGGTCGACCTCGGCAACACGCAGGTGCCGGTGTACGCCGCGACCGGGGGCCTGATGGACCTCTCGCCCTACAAGGAGGAGCTGCAGGACGGGCAGACGTGGCTGTCCGGGCTCGAGGGCCCGGCAACCGTCGACGGCAAGCTCTACGGTGCCCCGCTGTTCGCCGGCAACCGCGCGGTCATCTACAACAAGAAGACATGGGCGGACGCCGGGGTCACCGACGTGCCGAAGTCGTACGACGAGCTCACCGCCGACCTCGACAAGGTGAAGGCGAAGAACCCCCAGGCCGACTTCTCCGCGTTCTACATGCCCGGCCAGTACTGGTACGGCGGGCTGCAGTGGGTGTGGGACGCCGGCGGCCAGATCGCCACCGAGAAGGGCGGCAAGTGGACGGGAGCGCTCGACTCCGCGGCCGCCGTCAAGGGCCTCACCGCGTGGAAGGACTTCCAGAACGCGTACTCGGCGAAGTCCACGCAGGACATCAACACCGACAAGCCTGCCGAGTCCGACGTCTTCGCCCAGGGCAACACCTCGGCGATCCTCGGGTCCGCCTGGGAGATCGGGTCGATCACGACGGCCAAGCCCGAGCTGAAGGACCAGATCGGCACGTTCCCGATGCCGTCGGCGAACGAGGGCAAGACCCAGCCGGTGTTCCTCGGCGGTTCCGACCTCGGCATCCCGTCGAAGTCGCAGAACCAGGACCTCGCGCTCTACTACACGAAGATCCTGACCTCGAAGGAGTTCCAGAAGGACCAGGTCTTCGGTGTCGACGGATGGGAGCCGAACTCGACGCAGCTGCTCGACGCGGTCGCCGGTGACGTGGATGAGCTCCACAAGCCGTACTTCGAGGCCGCCTCGACCAGCCGCCCGACCCCGGCGACCCCGGGCTGGGCGACCATCGAGGGCGACTCGAGCTTCCAGACGATGTTCGCCGACGTCGCCACGGGTCGGAAGACACCGCAGCAGGCAGCCGAGGGCTTCTCCGAGCACCTCACGTCCGCGCTCAACGCGCAGCAGTAGTCGATGACCTCCACTGCAGAGCGGGTGTCCGGTCCGGCCTCGGCCGGGCCGGACACCCGGCGTGCCGGTCTCCGGCGGAGCCGTCCGGCGGGGTCGGGTCCGTCGGGGTCCGACCCGGCGGGCGGTCGCGGTGGCCGTCGGCGGTCGCTGACGGCGTCCCGAGCGCCACTCGTGCTGCTGGCGCCGGCCGCGGTCCTGCTGCTCGCGCTCGTCGTGTACCCACTCCTTCGGCTGCTCGTCATCTCCTTCCAGGACTACGGCCTCCGTGCGATCTTCACCGGGCAGGCCGGGTTCGCCGGGCTGAGGAACTACACGAACGTGCTCACCGACGCGAGCTTCTGGCCGGTCATCCTCCGGACGGTGCTCGTCACGGGGGCGATGGTCGTCGGGACGATCGGCATCGGCATGGCCGTCTCGCAGCTGCTCACGCGACTCGGGGTGGTGATGCGGACGGTCGTCAGCGTCGTGCTCGTGCTCGCCTGGGCGATGCCGAACGTGGCGTCGAGCCTCGTGTGGCAGTGGCTCTTCCAGCCGTTCTACGGCGTGCTCAACTGGATCATCACGCAACTCGGCGTGTTCGGGGACCACACGCAGGACAACTGGGCCTCGACCCCCGGGCAGTCCCTGGCGATCGTGCTCTCGCTCGTCATCTGGCAAGCCGTGCCGTTCGTGGCCCTCACGCTGTACGCCGCGCAGTCGCAGATCGCGCCGGAGTACTACGAGGCCGGCGCACTCGACGGCGCCTCGGCGTGGGCGATGTACCGCGCGATCACGCTCCCCGCGCTCGTGCCGACGCTGCTCCTCGTCACGATCCTCTCGGTGATCTGGGACTTCAACGTCTTCAACCAGATCTGGTTGCTCACCAAGGGCGGCCCGGAGGACACCACGCTCACGCTCGGCATCTGGACCTTCGTGAAGTCCTTCGTGTCGAACGCGTACGGGCAGGGCGCGGCCATCGCCGTCATCTCGACGCTGATCCTCGGGGCACTCACCAGCTACTACATCCGCCGGCTCGTCCGCAGTGGAGAGGAAGACCTGTGACGACGACATCGACACCCGGGGTGACCGCGTCGGAGGCGCAGCCCGACGTGGCGGGGGCCGGACGCGCCTCCAGGCAGGGCGGGCCGGACCGCGTGGCCGCGCCGGTACGCGGCCGCCGACGGAAGCCCCGTGTGGTCGCGAACACGATCGCGGTCGTGTTCTGCCTCGTCTGGGTGTTCCCGATCTACTGGATGGTGAACACCGCGTTCAAGCCCGCGGACGAGGTCACCACGCTGACGCCGATCTGGCTACCGCTCCGACCGACGCTCGAGAACTTCACCAGGGCGCTCACGCAGGACGGTTTCCTCGTCTACCTGCGGAACTCGGCGATCGTCGTCGTGGCGGCGGTCCTGCTCTCGATCGTGGTCGGGTTCCTGGCGTCGGCGGCGCTGTCGCGGTTCCGGTTCCGCGGTCGGCGGGCGATCCTCGTGGCGATCCTGTTCGTGCAGATGATCCCGTCCGGGGCCCTGCTGATCCCGCTGTTCCTGTCGTTCCAGACCCTCGGGTTGCTCAACAGCTACATCGGGCTGATCCTCGCGTACGTGGCGAGTGTGTTGCCGTTCTCGATCTGGGTGATGCGCGGGTTCTTCGTGGCCGTGCCGGTCGAGATCGAGGAGGCCGCGAAGGTCGACGGTGCGGGGACGTTCCGGATCCTCTGGAGCGTGCTGTTCCCGCTCGTGATGCCGGGGGTGATCGCGACGAGCGTGTTCGCGTTCATCGCGGCGTGGAACGACTACCTGACGGCGTACGTGATGCTGAAGGACCAGGGGATGTACACGCTGCCGGTCTGGCTCGCGGGGTTCTCCACGAACAAGGGGACGGACTTCGGCGGACTCATGGCGGCCTCGGTGCTGTTCTCGATCCCCGTGGTGGTGTTCTTCCTCATCGTGCAGCGGCGGCTCGTCAGCGGGATGACGGCGGGGGCCGTCAAGGGGTGACAGCCCCACAGCTCGGACCTCAACGCCCCGTCCTGCCGTGTGCAGGGCGGGGCGTTCATCTCTGGTCGTGTTGGTTCTGTGGCGAAACGGTTGCGAACGTGTGGGTTTGCGGCGTACAGTGCTCGAAACCCACGGGAACGAAGGAGTTCGGGCATGTACGCAACCGAGCGGCACAACGCGATCGCAGCGTCGCTGCAGTCGGCCGGCCGTGTCTCCGTCGCCGAACTCGCCGAGCACTTCGACGTCACGACCGAGACCGTCCGTCGTGACCTGGACGCCCTCGAGTCCGCCGGACTCCTGCGTCGCGTCCACGGGGGAGCGGTCCCCGTCGGCCGGTCGAGCGTCGTCGAGCTGAGCGTCGCCGAGCGCGAGGGACAGCACGGCTCCGCCAAGACCGCCATCGCCCATGCGGCGATGCGTCTCGTGCCGCCGACGTTCACCGGGTCGATCGCCCTCGATGCCGGCACGACCTGCGCCGCCGTCGGTGCCGAGCTCGCCCGGTGGGAGCCCGCCACGGCCGGAGCGACCATCACCGTCATCACGAACTCGGTACCGATCGCCGCGGTCCTGCAGCACAGCGAGCACGTCGAACTGCACCTCCTCGGGGGCCGGGTGCGCGGTGTCACCAGCGCCGCCGTCGGGACCGCCACGGTCGAGCAGATCGGCGCGCTGCGACCCGACATCGCCTTCGTCGGGACGAACGGCCTGTCCGCCGGCTTCGGGCTGAGCACCCCCGACGAGTACGAGGCCGCGGTCAAGGGTGCCTACGTCCTGGCCGCTCGGCGGAGCGTCGTCCTCGCCGACGCCGCGAAGCACGGGGTCGAGGCCCTGATGCGCTTCGCCCGGCTCGACGAGGTCGACACGATCGTCACCGACCAGGAGCCCCCGGCGGACCTCGCCGGCGCGCTCGCCGAAGCGGACGTCGAGGTGGTCGTCGCATGATCAAGGACCCGAGCCCGGACGCGCGCACCAGCACGCGCATCGTCACGGTCACCCCGAACCCGAGCCTCGACCGCACGATCGAACTCGCGGGCGAGCTCCAGCGCGGCGCCGTCCAGCGTGCCACCCGGTCCACGGCAGAGCCCGGCGGCAAGGGCGTCAACGTCTCCCGGGTCGTCGTGGCGAGCGGCGGGGACACGATCGCGGTGCTGCCGGGTGACGAGCTCGACCCGGTGCTGCTCGGCCTCGCGACCCGCGGCATCCCGACGGCCGCGATGCCGATCGGCGCCCCGCTCCGCTCGAACGTCACGGTCACCGAGCCCACCGGCACGACGACGAAGCTCAACGAGCCCGGGCCGTCCCTCGCCGGACGGCTCGACGAGTTCGCCGCCCTCGTCGCCGACGCCGCGGGGCCGACCCCGACCGGTCCGGGCGCGCGCTGGGTCGTCCTCGCCGGGTCGCTGCCGCCGGGACTGCCGGACGACGCGCTCGCCGAGCTGGTCCGGGCCGTCCGTGCCCGCCACGGTGAGGACGTCCGGATCGCCGTCGACTCGTCCGGCGTGCCGTTCACCGCGCTGCTGCAGTCCGGTGAGCGGATCGACCTCGTCAAGCCGAACGCCGAGGAACTCGCCGAGGTCGTCGGCGGCGACCCCGACGAGTACGAGCGTGACCTCGAGGCCGCTGCCGCCGCGGCCGAACGGCTCCGGTCGCGGGGTGTCGACACCGTCCTGCTCACCCTCGGCAGTGCCGGCGCCGTCCTCGTCGGCCCCGACGGGGCGCACGCCGCCGCAGCCCCGACGATCGTCGCCCGCTCGACCGTCGGCGCGGGGGACTCGTCCCTCGCCGGGTACCTGCTCGCCGAGGTCGCCGGCGCGCGGCCGGAGGAGCGCCTCGCCCAGGCCGTCGCGACCGGAGCGGCAGCCGCCGCGCTCCCGGGCAGTGACGTCCCCGCACTCGACCACACCGACCCCTCCGCCATCACGGTCCGCAGACTCCGGACCGAGACGGCCGCGGTCCCCGACACACCGGAGCCATCGGTGACCGCGGCGGGGACACCCGTCGCGGCGCCGGAACCGGTCTGACCCGCACCACCCGAGCACCACCCCCCACACCGCAGCACGAAGCACGGCCCGCGCCCCCGGCGCCACTGCAAAGGAGCAACCCATGTCCGCAGACACGACGCAGCGCCTCATCAGCGCTGAGCTCGTCGGCCTCGACGAGGACCTCGGAGCGACGTCGAGCGACGTCATCCGCGTCCTCGCCGACCGCGTCGCCGCCACCGGCCGCGCAGCCGACGGAGCCGCCCTCGCCGAGGACGCCATCAAGCGCGAAGCCAGCGTCGGCACGGGCGTGCCCGGCGGCATCGCCATCCCGCACGCCCGTTCGGCCTCCGTGTCGAGCCCGACCCTGGCGTTCTCACGCCTCGCCCGGAAGGTGCCGTTCGGCGCCCCGGACGGCGACGCCGACGTCGTCTTCATGATCGCCGTGCCCGAGGGTGCCGACAAGGACCACCTCACGGTCCTGTCGACCCTCGCCCGGGCGCTCATCCGCGAGGACTTCACCGCGGCGCTCCGTGCCGCGTCGACCCCGCAGGAGATCGTCGACCTCGTCCAGCGCGAGGTGGGCGGCGAGGTCGCCGCAGCCGGCGTCGGGAACGCGAGCAGCGCCTCCCGGCAGGCCGCAGCGCCGTCGACGCAGGCCGCGTCCGGAGACGCGACCACGACGAGCAACGCCGCGGGTGCCCGCAAGGTCATCGTCGGCGTCACCGCCTGCCCGACCGGCATCGCGCACACCTACATGGCCGCCGACGCCCTCGTCGCCGCCGCCCAGCGTGCCGGCGCCGAGATGCACGTCGAGACGCAGGGGTCCTCGCAGGTCGAGCCGCTCGACCCGGCGCTCATCGCCCGCGCGGACGCCGTCGTGTTCGCGGTGGACGTCGACGTACGCGACCGCGGCCGGTTCGCGGGCAAGCCCCTCGTGTCCGGCCCGGTCAAGCGCGGGGTCGACGAGCCCGACAAGATGATCGCCGAGGCGCTCCGAGCCGCCGACGGCCCGAACGCCGCGCGTGTCCAGGGCGGAGCGGCCACCGCCGAGACCACGAAGACCGACGAGCACTTCGGACAGGCCCTCAAGCGCTGGCTCCTCACCGGCGTCAGCTACATGATCCCGTTCGTCGCGGGCGGGGGTCTGCTCATCGCGCTCGGCTTCCTGCTCGCCGGGTACGGCATCGCGCTCACGCACGGTGACTCCGGCCAGAACAACGCCGTGTACACGCTGACGAACTACACGCTGCTGAACCTGCCGCCGGAGGGCCTCGCGTACTACCTCGGTGCGGCTGCGTTCCAGATCGGCGGGATCTCGCTCGGGTTCCTCGTCGCCGCGCTCGCCGGGTACATCGCGTACGCGATCGCCGACCGGCCGGGCATCGCGCCGGGCTTCGTCGCCGGGTCGATCGCCGTCTTCATGAACGCCGGCTTCCTCGGCGGGCTCGTCGGTGGTCTCATCGCCGGTGGCGCCGCGTACTGGATCGGGCGCATCCCGACCTGGCGCTGGCTGCGCGGCCTCATGCCGGTCGTGATCATCCCGCTGTTCGCGTCGATCATCGCCTCCGGACTCATGCTCCTCGTGCTCGGCGGGCCGATCGCCTGGGTCATGACGCAGCTCACCGCGTGGCTGAACTCGCTGTCCGGCGCGTCGGCGGTCCTGCTCGGCATCATCCTCGGCCTCATGATGGCGTTCGACCTCGGCGGTCCGGTGAACAAGGTGGCCTACGCGTTCGCGGTCGCCGGCCTCGGTGCCGGTTCGGCCACCAACGTCGTGCCGTTCGAGATCATGGCCGCCGTGATGGCCGCGGGCATGGTCCCGCCGCTGGCCCTCGCGCTCGCCTCGACCGTCCTCTACCGTCGCGGCTTCACCAAGCCCGAGCGGGAGAACGGCAAGGCCGCGTGGCTGCTCGGTGCGTCGTTCATCTCCGAGGGCGCGATCCCGTTCGCGGCGGCCGACCCGCTGCGGGTCATCCCGGCGTCGATGGTCGGTGCTGCGGTCACGGGGGCGATCTCGATGGCGGCGGGCGTGACCTCGCGGGCACCGCACGGCGGCATCTTCGTGTTCTTCGCGATCGGCAACATCTGGATGTTCATCGTCGCGATCCTCGCCGGCACCGTGGTCTCCGCGCTCGTGCTGGTCGGGCTCAAGAAGTGGGTGCGTCGTCGTCCGGCGGACGAGGTCGCGGCGGGTTCCGAAGCCGCGGTCGCGGCTGAGACGGTGGGGCAGCGCGCGCCGGTCGCGGCGTAGTCGACGCATCCACCTGGCGCACGTGACCACGTGACGGACGGGAG
>NZ_LDQC01000020.1 GCF_001475545.1 Curtobacterium luteum
GGCCTCCTCCCCGCAGCCGCCCCGGTGACGTCCGCCCCGTCCGCCCCGCGGCCGACGTGACCACCTCCTCGCGCGACCGGGCAGGATGGGTGCTGTGAGCCTCCAGGACGACACCGTGTCAGCACCCACCGGGGCCGACGTCCGACGGTGGCGCCGCTACCTCGCGGACGAGCGCGCGGAGGCCGCCGTCTACCGGAACCTCGCCGCGCGTCGCGACGGCGAGGAGCGCGAGATCCTCGCCGCCCTCGCGGAGGCGGAGGGACGGCACGAGCAGCACTGGCTCGACCTCCTCGGCGACCGGGTCGGTCGACCGCAGCGCGGGAGCCTGCGCACCCGGGTCCTGGCGTCGCTCGCGAAGCGGTTCGGTTCGGTGTTCGTGCTCGCGCTCATGCAACGGGCCGAGGACCGCTCGCCGTACGCGGACGACGACGACGCCACCGCCCGGATGGCGGCCGACGAACGCATCCACGGCGAGGTCGTCCGCGGGCTCGCGAACCGCGGCCGGATGCGCCTGTCCGGGACGTTCCGAGCCGCCGTCTTCGGCGCGAACGACGGCCTCGTCTCGAACCTCGCGCTCATCATCGGCATCAGCGCCTCCGGGGCCGACCGCCACTTCGTCCTCCTGAGCGGCATCGCGGGGCTCCTCGCCGGTGCGCTGTCGATGGGCGCGGGCGAGTACGTGTCGGTCCGGTCGCAGCGCGAACTGCTCGAGGCGTCGGCGCCGCACCCCGAGGCCGGACGTGCGGTGGCGGACCTCGACGTCGACGCGAACGAACTCGCGCTCGTCTACCGGGCGCGGGGGATGGACGAGGCCGCGGCGCACGCGCACGCCGCCGAGGTGATCGCCGGGCTCGGAGGGTCCGCCGACACCGGGTCCACGCCGACGCGCGACGAGCACGAGGCGATCGGCAACGGGATGAGCGCGGCGCTCTCGAGCTTCTGCTTCTTCGCCTCCGGCGCGGTCATCCCGATCCTGCCGTACGCCTTCGGACTCGAGGGTTGGCCGGCCATCACGGTCGCCGGTGTGCTCGTCGGGATCGCGCTGCTCGGGACCGGGGCGGTGGTCGGGGTGCTCAGCGGTGCCTCCCCGCTCAGGCGGGCGCTGCGGCAGCTCGCGATCGGGTTCGGCGCGGCGGTCGTGACGTACGGGCTCGGGCTGCTGTTCGGGACGGGCGCCGCGTAGCCGCGGTGCCCGTCAGCGTCGGGCGGCCGCCCGCGGGGGGAGGAGCAGCAGCGCGGCGGCGCCGACGACGACCAGGGCGATGCCGGCGAGCACCGTGAAGACCGCCAGCGCGAGGGTGGGGGCGAGCAGCACCGCGACGCCGCCGAGGACCGACAGCACGCCGCTCACCGCGGTCGGGACGCGGGACGACCCGGGATGTCCGACGACCGCGCCGACGATCGACACGGCACCCTCCACGATGAACCCGACGCCGGTGAGCACCGCGTACACCACGAGTGGCACGGCGGGGTCGACCAGGCAGAGCAGCCCGGCGAGGCCGACGAGCACGCCGACGACGCCCGACGACCACCGCCAGACCGGTGCCGTCCCGTGGCCACG
This sequence comes from Curtobacterium luteum, assembly GCF_001475545.1. Lineage (GTDB taxonomy): Bacteria > Actinomycetota > Actinomycetes > Actinomycetales > Microbacteriaceae > Curtobacterium > Curtobacterium luteum_A. Next base: position 1,562 of record NZ_LDQC01000020.1, read on the forward strand.
GACCGCGGCGAACACCCGGAGGGCACCCGACACGACGAGGTAGACGCCGAACACCACCGCGAGGAGCGCGAGCGTCGGGCGTGGCCAGACCACCGCGACGATGCCCAGGGCGATCGCGACGACGGCGGTCACGACGACGAAGACGCGGAACGTCCGGACGGCACGAGAGTCCACGAGCACTCCTTCCCTGGTCGGCCGCGGTCGGGCCTGCTCGGAACCGACGCTACCGCGACCGACGGCGGCCGGTTGCGCAGGCGCCGCTGTCCAGCCCGGCCCTCGCTGCTCCGCCCGGGTGCCGGTCGCCCGGCCACCGATCGTGCAACCGGATGCAACCCCCGCGGTCGTAGCGTGCGGGCAGGCGCGGACCCAGCGCCGCCGACAACGTCGTCGAAAGGTGTCCACCATGACCATCGCACCGTCACCCGCCACCTACGCCGCCCCCGGCGAGGAAGGGTCGCTCGTCGAGTACCGGTCGCGCTACGACCACTTCATCGGAGGGGAGTACGTCGCCCCGGCGGGCGGACAGTACTTCGAGAACCCGACCCCCGTCACCGGCAAGGTCTTCTGCGAGGTCGCCCGCGGCGACTCCACGGACGTCGACCGGGCCGTCGAGGCAGCGTGGAGGGCGTTCCCGGCGTGGAGCCGAACGAGCGTCGCCGAGCGCGCCGGGATCCTCAACAGGATCGCCGACCGCATGGAGGACCAGCTCCAGATGCTCGCGGTCGCGGAGACGTGGGAGAACGGCAAGCCGATCCGTGAGACCCTCGGCGCGGACATCCCGCTCGCGATCGACCACTTCCGGTACTTCGCGGGCGCGATCCGCGCGCAGGAGGGCTCGACGGGGGAGATCGACCACGACACCGTGGCCTACCACTTCCACGAGCCGCTCGGCGTCGTCGGCCAGATCATCCCGTGGAACTTCCCGATCCTCATGGCGGTGTGGAAGCTCGCTCCGGCCCTCGCCGCGGGCAACTGCGTCGTGCTGAAGCCCGCGGAGCAGACCCCCGCCTCGATCCACGTGCTCGTCGAACTCATCCGCGACCTGCTCCCGGCCGGGGTGCTCAACGTCGTGAACGGCTTCGGCATCGAGGTCGGCGCACCGCTCGCCCAGCACCCGGACATCCGGAAGGTCGCGTTCACGGGCGAGACCACGACGGGCCGGCTCATCATGCAGTACGCGTCGCAGAACCTCATCCCGGTCACGCTCGAGCTCGGCGGCAAGAGCCCGAACGTCTTCTTCGCCGACGTCGCGCAGGAGCGGGACGCCTTCTACGACAAGGCACTCGAGGGCTTCGCGTTCTTCAACCTCAACCAGGGTGAGGTCTGCACGTGTCCGTCACGGGCGCTCGTGGCGGAGGAGATCTACGACGGCTTCGTCGCGGACGGACTCGACCGGGTGCGCGCCGTCAAGCAGGGCCACCCGCTCGACCCGGCGACGATGATCGGGGCGCAGGCGTCGAACGACCAGCTCGAGAAGATCCTGAGCTACATCGACATCGGCAAGCAGGAGGGCGCGAAGCTGCTGACCGGCGGTGAGCGGGCCGACCTCGGCGGTGAGCTGTCCGGCGGCTACTACGTCACGCCGACGATCTTCGAGGGCGACAACTCGATGCGGATCTTCCAGGAGGAGATCTTCGGCCCGGTCCTGGCGCTCACGTCGTTCAGCGGGTACGACGACGCCATCCGGATCGCCAACGACACGCTGTACGGGCTCGGGGCCGGCGTGTGGAGCCGCGAGGCCACGACGCTCTACCGCGCCGGACGGGACATCCAGGCCGGCCGTGTGTGGTCGAACACGTACCACCAGTACCCGGCGGGCGCGGCGTTCGGCGGGTACAAGCAGTCCGGCATCGGGCGCGAGAACCACAAGATGATGCTCGAGCACTACCAGCAGACGAAGAACCTCCTCGTGTCCTACGCCGAGGGCCCGATGGGCTTCTTCTGATGACGGACGTCCACGGCGGGGCGGCGGCCCGGCCCGCCACCGCCCGCGTGGCGGTCACGCCGGCGGCGGGGGAGCTCCTGCGGTCCCTCGCCGCCCGGCACGGCCCGCTCATGTTCCACCAGTCCGGCGGCTGCTGCGACGGCTCGAGCCCGATGTGCTACCCGGTCGGGATGTTCCGCACCGGCCCCGGTGACGTGCTCCTCGGCGCGCTGGACGTCGACGGCACCGACCCGGTCGAGGTGTACATGTCCCGCTCGCAGTTCGAGTACTGGAAGTACACGCACCTCACGATCGACGTCGTCGACGGCCGTGGTGCGGGCTTCTCGCTGGAGGTCCCGGAGGGCAAGCGGTTCCTGACACGGTCGCGGATGCTCACCGACGACGAACTGCTCGACCTGGGTCTGGCCCCGGCGAGTGGTCGGACGTAGGCTGACCGCACCAGCCGCGACGATGCGGTCGGGGTTCCGGACAGGAGGGCATGTGCGCGCACCGTCCGGGCTCCGTCCGCTCGTCGCCGAGTCGTGGCAGCGGTCCGCCCGCGTCGACCCGGACGGCCTCCCCGAGGTCGCGCTCGGTGACGACGAACTCGACGCCCTGCGCCGTGCCGGCCCACTCGGGACCGCGCTGCCCGTGGTCCGTCGCCTGCTCCTCGACGACGCCCGGTCCGCCGGGTGCATCGTCGCCGTGACGGACGCCGCCGGGCGACTGGTCTGGGTCGAGGGTGCGCGCCGGGCCCGCAGCGCGGCGGAGGGGATGGGGTTCGTCGCGGGCGCCGACTGGGCCGAGGAGCACGCGGGCACGAGCGCTCCGGGGACCGCGCTCCGGCTCGGTCGCCCCGTCCAGATCCGTGCCGAGGAGCACTACGCGACGGCCGTGAAGGCGTTCTCCTGCACGGCGGTCCCGCTCCGCGACGCCTCGGGTCGCGTGATCGGTGCGCTCGACCTCACGGGCGACGAACGCGCGGTCGAGCGGCACACACTCCCGCTGCTCACCGCGACCGCGGCTGCCGCCGAGGCCGAACTCACCCTCGCCGCGCTCCGCCGCCCCGTCGCTCCGACGCCCCGTCCGACCCCGACCGGTCTCGACCTGCTCGGCTCGGACACGGCGACGCTCCGGACCGCCTCCGGCAGCGTGCGGCTGTCCGAGCGGCACTCGGAGATCCTCGCCGTGCTCGCCGCCGCGCCGGCCGGGCTCGCGGCCGCGGACCTCGCGGTCGCCGTCTACGGCGACGTGCAGGCGGTGACGACGTTGCGCGCCGAGGTGGTCCGGCTCCGACGGGTGCTCGCGGACCACGCTCCGGACGCGCGTCTGACGTCGCGGCCCTACCGTCTGTCCGGGATCCGGACCGACGTCGACAGCGTGCTGTCCGCGCTCGACCGCGGGGCGCGCCTCCAGGCCGTCGACCGGTACACCGGGCCGGTCCTCCCCGGGTCCGCGTCACCGGGCGTCGACGACCTGCGCGACCGGGTGCGCTCCCGGTTCCGGGAGGCGCTGCTCGCCGACGGCGGCGTCGACGCGCTCCAGGCGTGGGCACGCACGGCAGACGGTGCTGCCGACGAACAGGTCCTGCGCGCGCTGCTCGCGGTCCTTCCGCGTCGGTCGCCGCGTCGGGCAGGCGTGGTCGCTGCGATCGAGGCGATCGACCGTCCTTGAGACACCCGGGTGGACGGCCGGGAGGCGCGGCACGCGTCGGCGCGTCGGCCGACGGTGCGCGCCTCCCGCACCGGGTGCGGTCACCCGGTCAGGACCCCGTCGTCGGTGCGGGCGTGGCGGGGCCGCTCTCGGTCGGTGCCGTGCCGTCCTCCGGTGCGGCGGGCGGGGTCGGTGCCTTCCCGTCCTTCGGCGGGGTCGGTGCCTTCCCGTCCTTCGGCGGGGTCGGTGCCTTCCCGTCCTTCGGCGGGGTCGGTGCCTTCCCGTCCTTCGGCGGGGTCGGAGCCTTCCCGTCGGCGAGCGGGCCGGCGACGCACCCGGGGGCCGCTGCGGGTCCGGCGGCGCCGTCCTGGTCGGCCTTCGGCGCGCCGCTGGGTGCACCCGTGGGGGCGCCGCTCGGAGCCCCGCTGGGCGCACCGGAGGGGGCGCCGGACGGTGCCACGGTCGGTGCACTCGGAGCGGCCATCGCCGCCGTCACGCCGACCCCGCCGAGGACCAGCACCGCTGCCGCGGCGGCGCCGATGCCGACCGCTCGGAGGGTCCGGCGTCGGCGGCCGGCGACGGGCTGGTCGTCCTGTTCGTGCTGCATGGTGTCTCCTGTTCGTCGAGCGACGGGTCCGGTCGGACCGCCGCGGAGGAGACGCTCGGATCCGAATCTGAAGCAGGACTGAAGCATGTGCGGCGCACAGGGTTTCTCCAGGCCGTTCCAGGCTCCGTGATGGCGGTGCCGACCTACGGTGTCCGCCGTGAACGCACCCGCACGCATCCTCGTGGTCGAGGACGACGACTCCCTCCGGACCGCGGTGGCGACGACCCTCCGCGCCGAGGGCTTCGTCGTCGCCGAGGCCGCGGACGGCCGGAGCATCGCCGAGGACCTCGACCGGACGGCCCCCGACCTCGTGCTCCTCGACTGGATGCTCCCCGGCCCGAGCGGCATCCTGCTCGCCGCACGGATCCGTGCCCGGTCGGACGCCGCCGTCGTGATGACGACCGCGCGCGACGAGCTCGATGACCGGCTGCGCGGGTTCGCCGAGGGTGCGGACGACTACGTCGTGAAGCCCTTCGCGATGGCCGAACTCGTCGCCCGCGTGACGGCGGTGCTGCGTCGGCGCGGTCGGGTGCCGTCCGTGATCGAGGTGGCGGACCTCGTCCTGGACCCCGACGCGTCGACGGTCCGACGCGCCGGCGTCCTGCTCGACCTCACCGCGACGGAGTTCCGGTTGCTCCGGTTCCTCGCCGAGAGCCGCGGGCGCACGGTCTCGAAGGCGCAGATCACGACGCAGGTCTGGGGCTACGAGGACATCGCCCCGAACGTGGTCGAGGTCCACCTCAGCGCACTGCGCCGGAAGATGGAGGCCCACGGCCCCCGCCTCGTGCACACCGTGCGGGGGCTCGGGTACCGACTCGCGGTCGACCGGGGTGCCGCGTGAGCAGGGACGTCCTCGCAGCCGGGCGACCGCTCCGCACGACGTCCCTCCGGCTCCGCACCGTCGTCGCAGTCACCGTGCTGCTGGCCGTGCTGCTCGCGGGACTCGTCGTGGCGGTCGAGGCCGTCCTCGGCGCCCGGCTCACGGCGCAGGTCGAGGACCGACTGCGCGACCGGGCGTCGGCGGCCGCCGCGCTCGTGGGGGTGCTCGACGCGGACGACCTCGCCGACCGGCTGTCGGCGCAGGGGCTCTCGGTCCGCATCGTCGAGCCCGACGGCGCCGCCGTCGAGGCCGGACCCACGCCGGACCAGTTGCGGAAGGGTCCGCCGGACCCGGGCGGGCTGCCGGGACCCGCTGCGCAGGCGGACGCCGCGGGCACGGGACGAACGGCGGCCACCGGGTCCTCGGCCGCGGGCTCGACCAGCACGTCGACGGCCGGCACACGGATCACGTCGTCCTCCGTGCAGGACGACGACGGCGTGCTGACACTCCGCTCGGGCCTGGCCGACGGGACGGAGATCACCCTCACCGCCGGGACCCGCGACGTCCAGGAGACCCTCGCGCAGCTCGGCTGGGTGATGGGCGGCGCGTCTGCGGCGTTCCTCGGCGTCGCGGTCATCGGTCTCGTCCTCGTGGTGCGCCGCACCATGCGACCGCTCGACGAGATGACCGGAGCGGCACGCTCGATCGCCTCTGGGGACCGCGGTCGGCGGCTCCGCCCGGAGCGGACGGACACCGAGATCGGACGGGTCGCGCTCGCGTTCGACGAGATGCTCGACGCCGTCGAGGGCGCGGAGGCGAAGGCCGTCGCCGCCGAGGAACGGGTGCGCGGGTTCCTCTCCGACGCCGCGCACGAGCTCCGGACCCCGGTCGCCGGCGTCCGGGCAGCCGCCGACACGCTGGTCAGGAACGGTGCCGCGGACCCCGCGACGAACGAGGAGCTCGCGGTCCACGTCGTACGGCAGGCGGACCGTGCGGCCCGGCTCGTCGACGACATGCTGACGATGGCCCGCCTCGACCGCGGGATCGCCCTCGACCGGCGGCCGACCGACCTCGGGCCGTGGCTCGTGGCAGAGGTGGACCGGCTGCGGCTCCGGCTGCCAGCGACGACCGTCGAGACGACCGTGCCCGGGCACCCGGTCGTCGCCGACGTCGACCCGGACCGGCTCGCCCAGGTCGTCGGCAACCTCGTCGACAACGCCGCGCGGGCCGCGGGGACGGGCGGTACCGTCCGCCTCACGTTGACGGACGAGCCCGGGGAAGCAGTCGTCCGCGTCGAGGACGACGGCCCGGGCATCCCGACGTCCGAACGGGAGCGGGTGTTCGAGCGGCTCGTCCGGCTCGAGGCGTCCCGGGACGTCCGTTCCGGCGGCGCCGGACTCGGGCTGCCGATCGCGCGGGGCATCGCCGAGGCGCACGGCGGGTCGCTCGCGCACGCCGGACGACGCGACGGCCAGGGCGCCGCCGTCGGCCTCCGTGGCGCCGTGTTCGACCTGCGGGTACTGCTAGCCTGATGTCCTCGCGAGTGTGGTGGAACGGTAGACACGGGGCACTCAAAATGCTCTGCCTCACGGCGTGCGGGTTCGAATCCCGCCACTCGTACCAGGGCCTGCCCAGCAAGGAGTGCAGGCGATTTCTAGTAAGGTTCCGTTCGTGAGTGACACAGAAGCAACCCCAGCAGCACCGCGTCGCGTCGTCGTCGCCGAGGACGAGTCGCTCATCCGCCTCGACATCGTCGAGATCCTCCGCGACAACGGGTTCGACGTCGTCGGTGAAGCGGGTGACGGCGAGACCGCCGTGCAGCTCGCCACCGACCTCCGCCCCGACCTCGTCGTGATGGACGTCAAGATGCCGCAGCTCGACGGCATCTCCGCCGCCGAGAAGCTCTCCAAGAACCACATCGCTCCCGTGGTCCTGCTCACGGCGTTCAGCCAGAAGGACCTCGTCGAGCGCGCGACAGAGGCCGGTGCCCTCGCCTACGTCGTCAAGCCGTTCACCCCGAACGACCTGCTCCCCGCGATCGAGATCGCCCTCTCGCGCCACCAGCAGATCATCACGCTCGAGGCCGAGGTCGCGGACCTCGTCGAGCGCTTCGAGACCCGCAAGCTCGTCGACCGCGCCAAGGGCCTGCTCAACGAGAAGATGGGCCTCACCGAGCCCGAGGCGTTCCGCTGGATCCAGAAGGCGTCGATGGACCGCCGCCTGACCATGCACGACGTCGCCAAGGCGATCATCGAGCAGCTCAGCGCCAAGAAGTAGCGACCCCGTCGCTCGCACGAGAGCGCCGTCTCCCCTCGGGGAGACGGCGCTCTCCTCGTTCGTCGTCACCACACGACCGCCGGGAGGCACGGTGCGCGCCCGCCACGGGCCTCCCGTCCGGCACGCCCGGGTGTGGGCGCCGTGGGCGCACGACGTGTCGCTGTCCCCGCCGCGAGGCGACACGTCCGGCGCCCAGCGCGGACGCAGGCGGGGTGTCGTGACCGCTCGTCGACGCGCGTGGGGCGTGCTCGACGGTGCGGTCGGGTCAGCGGGCGTCGCGGATCATGTTGGTGATGCGCACGGTGGAGCAGCGCCGCCCCTGGTCGTCGGTGAGGACGATCTCGTGCGTGGTGAGGGTGTTGCCGAGGTGGATCGCGGTGCAGGTGCCGGTGACGGTGCCGCTCGTGGCACTGCGGGAGTGCGAGGCGTTCAGTTCGATGCCGACGGCGTAGCGCCCGGGGCCGGCGTGGACGTTGGCGGCCATCGAGCCGAGGCTCTCCGCGAGGACGACGTACGCGCCGCCGTGGAGGAGTCCGACCGGCTGCCGGTTGCCCTCGACCGGGATCGTCCCCACCGCGCGCTCGGCCGTGAGCTCGGTGATGACCATGCCCATCTTCTCGGCGAGCTCGCCCATGCCGCGCTCGGCCAGGCGGCCGTCGACCGTCGTCGTGGTGGTCGTGTCGTCGGTCACGCGCGCAGGACTCCCGTGTCGGATGGCGTCGGTAGGCTGTCCGGGTGTCGGACTCCGCAAAGCCTACCCTCATGGTCATCGACGGCCACTCCCTCGCGTTCCGGGCGTTCTACGCGCTCCCGGTCGACAGTTTCGTGAACCGCGAGGGGCAGCACACGAACGCCATCCACGGCTTCATCTCGATGCTGCTCATGCTCCTCCAGCGTGAGAAGCCGACCCACCTCGCGGTCGCGTTCGACATCTCCCGGTTCTCGTTCCGCACCCGTGAGTACGAGGACTACAAGGGCACCCGCTCCGAGACCCCGCCGGAGTTCAAGGGGCAGATCCCGCTCCTGCAGCAGGCGCTCGAGGCCATGGGCATCACGACGGTGACGAAGGAGGACTACGAGGCCGACGACATCCTCGCCACCCTCGCCCGCCAGGGGGCCGAGCAGGGCTACCAGGTGTACGTCGTCTCCGGAGACCGCGACTCCATCCAGCTCGTGAACGACGACGTCACGCTGCTGTACCCGTCGGTCCGCGGTGTCTCCGAGCTCACCCGCTACGACCGCGACAAGGTGTACGAGCGCTACGGCATCGAGCCGCACCAGTACCCGGACATCGCGGCCCTCGTCGGCGAGACCAGCGACAACCTGATCGGCATCGACAAGGTCGGCGAGAAGACCGCCGTCAAGTGGATCAACCTCTACGGCTCGCTCGACGGGGTGCTCGAGCACGCCGACGAGATCAAGGGCGTGGTCGGCAACAACCTCCGCGAGCAGAAAGACCGCGCGGTCCGGAACCGCAAGCTCAACCGACTCGTCAACGACGTCGAGCTGCCGGTCGGCCCGGCCGACGTCGCACTCCGCCCGCTCGACGAGCAGGCGGTCCGCGACCTCTTCGCCAAGCTCCAGTTCCGCACCCTGCTCGATCGCGTGTTCAAGGTCGCGGGCACCGGAGAGCCGTCCGAGCCGACCGCGGCCGAGGGCGGTGTCGACGACGGTGCCCCGACGCCGCCGAAGGTGACCACGATCATCGACGAAGAGCTCGGGTACTGGCTCGAGCGCAAGGCGAAGGACGCGGCGAACGGCTTCGGCGTCGCGGTCGAGGTCATCGACGGCCGTCTCAGCGCGATCGGCATCGCGACCCACGACGACGCCGTGCTCGTCCCCGGTGGCAGCGGTGCGAAGGACTACGAGCAGCTCGCGGCGTGGTTCGCCTCGGACGCCCCGAAGCACTTCCACGACGCCAAGACCGCGATCAAGGTGCTCGGAACGGTTGGCTTCACGGTGAACGGCCTCGCCGGCGACGCCCGGATCCTCGGGTGGTTGGCGCAGCCCGGCAAGCAGGGGCAGCCCCTCGCCGACCTCGTGTACCAGGAGCTCGGCGAGGAACTCCCCATCGCCGACCCGAACCAGCTCGTGCCCGAGACCGACCCGGTCAACGTCGGGGTGCACGCCTGGTACGTGCTCCGCGTCACGACCGCGATCCGCGCCCGGCTCGACGAGTCCTCGCTGCGGGTCCTCGACGACATCGAGCTGCCGCTCGTGCACGTCCTCGCCGCCATGGAGACCACCGGCGTCGCGATCGACCGGCCCGTCCTCACGAACCTGTCGCACGAGCTGGGGGAGCGCGCCGCCGACCTCGCCCAGCAGGCCTTCGCCGAGATCGGGCACGAGGTGAACCTGGGCTCGCCGAAGCAGCTCCAGGAGGTCCTGTTCACCGAGCTCGCGATGCCGAAGACCCGCAAGACCAAGACCGGGTTCTCGACCGACGCCGCGAGCCTCGCCGACCTGCAGGAGCAGCACCCGCACCCGTTCCTCGGGCTGCTGCTCCAGCACCGCGACGCCACGAAGCTCCGCCAGATCGTCGACACCCTCGACGCCGCGATCGTCGACGGCCGCATCCACACCCGGTACGAGCAGACGGGCAGCAGCACGGGCCGGATCTCCTCGACCGACCCGAACCTGCAGAACATCCCGGTGAAGACCGCCGTCGGCCGCAGGGTGCGCTCGGCGTTCGCGGTCGCGGAGCCGTACACGACGCTCATCACCGCGGACTACTCGCAGATCGAGATGCGGATCATGGCGCACCTCTCCGGCGACCCGGGGCTCATCCAGGCCTTCAACGAGGGTGAGGACCTCCACCGCTTCGTCGGCGCGCGCGTCTTCGGCGTCGAGCCGGCGGACGTGTCGCCCGAGATGCGCACGAAGGTCAAGGCGATGTCGTACGGCCTCGCCTACGGACTGAGCGCCTTCGGCCTGTCGAAGCAGCTGCGCATCGAGCAGTCCGAGGCACGGACGCTCATGACGGAGTACTTCGCGCGCTTCGGTGCCGTCCGCGACTACCTCCGCAACGTGGTCGAGCAGGCCCGCGAGGACGGCTACACCGAGACGATCTTCGGTCGCCGCCGGCCCTTCCCGGAACTCAAGAGCCAGAACCGCGTCCTGCGCGAGAACGCCGAGCGCGCAGCGCTGAACGCCCCGATCCAGGGCTCCGCGGCAGACATCATGAAGATCGCGATGCTCGGCGTCGCGGCCGACCTGCGGGACGGCGACCTCGAGTCGCACCTGCTCCTCCAGGTGCACGACGAACTCATCCTCGAGGTCGCGCCGGGCGAGCAGGACCGGGTCGAGGAGATCCTCCGTACCCGCATGGGCGGGGCAGCCGAGCTGAGCGTGCCGCTCGACGTCTCGGTGGGCCTCGGACCGAACTGGGAGGCGGCGGCGCACTGACACCGGCGGGGCGCGTCGGCGGCGTGACCACACTGCGGACGGGCGCGGCCCGCTCGGCGGCGATGCGCTGACATCACGCTCTGTTGCACTGCACTGTGCTGTGCCGGACCGGTCCGGACCGGACCGGACCGGGTCGTGCCGCTGCGCTGCGCTGTGCTGCGCCAGACCGGACCGGACCGGGTCGTGCCGCTGCGCTGCGCTGTGCTGCCACGCTGAGCCGGGCCGCCGCGCTGCGCTGTGCTGCGCCGGGCCGCTGCGCTGCGCTGTGCTGCGCCGGGCCGCTGCGCTGCGCTGTGCTGTGCTGCGCCGGGCTGGCACGCTGAGCCGGGCCGAACGGGGCCGGGCCGGGCCGGGCCGGGTCGTGCCGCTGCGCAGTGTCCGCGCGAGAGGACGGAGCCGACCGGCACCGCGCCTCCCGTCCGTCGTGTGCGCACACCGCGCCGAGCGGGGCCGGTGCTCGGCGCGCCGCGCCCGATCCTTCCCAGTGCGTGCGCGATGGATGGCGGAACCGGGCGTACCTCGTCGCAACGGAAGACAAGGCATGCCCGGATGCGCCAGCCACGCCCGGAACCGCCGCCCACGCCCGGGACCGCCAGCCGCGCCCGGAAGAACACGCCGCGCCCGATCCTTCCCATTGCGTGCGCGATGGATGGCGGAACCGGGCGTACCTCGTCGGAACGGAAGACAAGGCATGCCCGGATTCGCCAGCCACGCCCGGATTCGCCAGCCACGCCCGGAAGAACACGCCGCGCCCGGGACCGCCGGCCGCGCCCGGGACCGCCAGCCGCGCCCGGGACCGCCGCCCATGCCCGGGACCGCCCTCGGTAGGGTCGATCGCATGAGTGAAGAGCGTCCTTCCCGTCAGCCCACCGCCGTCGACCGCGTCGCCGAGGACTGGGTGACCACCCTCGTCGACCTCGACCCGACCGTCGCCACGTACATCGGCGTGCCCGGGCGCACGGGGGAGTACGGCGACACCTCGCCCGCCGGTGCCACCGCGATGGCGGAGGCCGCCGCCGCGGCGAAGCGTGCCCTCGACGCCGCCGAGGCCACCGACGACGTCGATCGGGTCACGAAGGCAGACCTCGGCGCCGAGCTCGACCTGGTCGCCGAGTCATACGCGCGGAAGCTGCACCTCCGCGACCTCAACGTCATCGCCAGCCCCGCCCAGAACGTCCGCGAGGTCCTCGACCTCATGCCGACCGCCACCGAGTCCGACTGGCAGGACGTCGCGAGCCGTCTCGCCGCACTCCCGGACGCGCTCGAGGGCATCCGCGAGACCCTGCTCGAGGGCACCCGCGAGCAGGTCACGCCCGCGAAGCGTCAGGTCGCGCTCATCGCCGAGCAGGCAGCACGCACGGGCGCGCCGGACGGCATGTTCCGGCAGCTCGCCGACGGCGCCACCCTCGACGGCGGTGCCGCGCTGCCGGAGTCGCTGCGCGCCGACCTCGGCCGTGGCGCGGACGTCGCAGCGGCCGCGTACCGCTCGTTCGGGCAGTTCCTCGAGCACGAGCTGCTGCCGCTCGCCACCCCGGTCGACGCCGTCGGCCGGGAGGCCTACGAGCTGCACTCCCGCCGCTTCCTCGGGGCCACGGTCGACCTCGACGAGACCTACGCGTGGGGCATCGAGGAGCTCGCTCGGATGCGCGAGGAGCAAGAACGCATCGCGGACCGCATCGAGTCCGGTGCGAGCGTCGCCCGGGCGATCGAGGTGCTCGACCAGGACCCCGCCCGGATCCTGCACGGCACCGACGCCCTGCAGCGGTGGATGCAGGAGACGAGCGACGAGTCGATCCGCGAGATGGACGGCAAGTACTTCGACATCCCGGACCCGATCAAGCGCCTCGAGTGCCGGATCGCGCCCACGCAGGAAGGCGGGATCTACTACACCGGCCCGTCCGACGACTTCTCGCGCGCCGGCCGGATGTGGTGGTCGGTGCCGCAGGGCGTGACCGAGTTCGGCACCTGGCGGGAGAAGACCACCGTCTACCACGAGGGCGTGCCCGGCCACCACCTGCAGATCAGCCAGGGCGTCTACAACCGCGGCGAGCTGAACACGTGGCGTCGGCAGCTGGCCGGGTCGTCCGGGCACGTCGAGGGCTGGGCGCTCTACGCCGAGCGCCTCATGGAGCAGCTCGGCTTCCTCGACGACGACGGCGACCGCCTCGGCATGCTCGACGGCCAGCGGATGCGGGCCGCCCGCGTCGTGCTCGACATCGGCGTGCACCTGCAGAAGACGAACCCGGACGGGGGTGCGTGGACGTGGGAGTACGCACTCGACTTCATGGGGCAGAACGTCAACATGGCGCCGGAGTTCGTCCGGTTCGAGGTCGCCCGCTACTTCGGGTGGCCGGGCCAGGCGCCGTCGTACAAGGTCGGGCAGCGCGTGTGGGAGTCCATCCGTGACGAGGTCGCCGCGCGCGAGGGTGCGGCGTTCGACCTGAAGTCGTTCCACCACCGCGCGCTCGCGCTCGGCAGCATCGGGCTCGACACGCTGCGGACCGCGCTCGTCGGCTGACGCTCCGCCGGGGCGCGACCACAGGACGGACGGGAGGCGCGGTGCGGGCCCGCACCGCGCCTCCCGTCCGCCCGTGCTCGGGTCCGGACGCGCCGCGACACGCCCGGTTGTGGCACTTCCTCCGGTGCGGTTAGACTTGTGCGGCGCAATCCGCGCCAACCAATCACACCGCTGTCCGGCTCGCCCTCGTCCGAGGCGCGGACCAGAGGGTCGCTCCCTCGCCGTACAGCCCGACTCATGTCCGTTCGGAGCAATCTCTACATGACAACCACCACGACCAAGGCTCCCAAGCAGGTCGCCATCAACGACATCGGCTCGGCTGATGACTTCCTGGCCGAGGTCGAGAAGACCCTGAAGTTCTTCAACGACGGAGACCTCATCTCCGGCACCGTCGTGAAGATCGACCGCGACGAGGTCCTCCTCGACGTCGGTTACAAGACCGAGGGTGTCATCCCCTCGCGCGAGCTCTCGATCAAGCACGACGTCGACCCCAACGAGGTCGTCGAGGTCGGTGACGAGGTCGAGGCCCTCGTCCTCCAGAAGGAGGACAAGGAAGGCCGCCTGATCCTGTCGAAGAAGCGCGCGCAGTACGAGCGTGCGTGGGGCGACGTCGAGAAGATCAAGGAGTCCGACGGCGTCGTGACCGGCACCGTCATCGAGGTCGTCAAGGGCGGTCTGATCGTCGACATCGGCCTCCGCGGCTTCCTCCCGGCCTCGCTCATCGAGCTCCGCCGCGTCCGCGACCTCACGCCGTACCTCGGTCAGGAACTCGAGGCGAAGATCCTCGAGCTCGACAAGAACCGCAACAACGTGGTCCTCTCGCGCCGCGCCCTGCTCGAGCAGACGCAGTCCGAGTCGCGCACCACGTTCCTCAACAACCTCCACAAGGGCCAGGTCCGCAAGGGCGTCGTCTCCTCGATCGTCAACTTCGGTGCGTTCGTGGACCTCGGCGGCGTCGACGGTCTCGTCCACGTCTCGGAGCTCAGCTGGAAGCACATCGAGCACGCCAGCGAGGTCGTCGAGGTCGGCCAGGAGGTCACCGTCGAGATCCTCGAGGTCGACCTGGACCGCGAGCGCGTCTCGCTGTCGCTCAAGGCGACGCAGGAGGACCCGTGGCAGGTCTTCGCCCGTACCCACGCGATCGGCCAGATCGCACCGGGCAAGGTCACGAAGCTCGTGCCGTTCGGCGCGTTCGTCCGCGTGGCCGACGGCATCGAGGGCCTCGTGCACATCTCGGAGCTCTCGAACAAGCACGTCGAGCTCGCCGAGCAGGTCGTCTCCGTCGGTGACGAGGTCTTCGTCAAGATCATCGACATCGACCTCGACCGTCGCCGCATCTCGCTCAGCCTCAAGCAGGCGAACGAGGGCGTGGACCCCGAGGGCACCGAGTTCGACCCGGCGCTCTACGGCATGCCGACCGAGTACGACGACCAGGGCAACTACAAGTACCCGGACGGCTTCGACCCGGAGACGAACGAGTGGCTCGAGGGCTTCGACACCCAGCGCACCGAGTGGGAGGCGCAGTACGCCGCCGCCCAGTCGCGCTGGGAGGCCCACAAGGCGCAGGTCGCGAAGACCATCGCCGAAGAGGCGCAGGGTGGCTTCGACCTCCCGGCCAGCGCTTCGTCGTCCGCCTCGTTCTCGGGCGAGTCGAACGGTGCGGGCACCCTCGCCGACGACGCCTCGCTCGCGGCGCTCCGCGAGAAGCTCAGCTCGACCAACTGATCGAGTCGCATCCGCGACCGGAAGCCCGGCACTCCCTCAGCAGAGGGGTGCCGGGCTTCCGGCGTTCTGCAGGGCGGCGCCGTTAGCCTGGTCGCCGTGCGCATCATCGGACTCACGGGGGGCATCGCCGCCGGCAAGTCGACGGTCTCGTCTCGCTGGGCGGAGCACGGGGCTGTCGTCGTCGACGCCGACCGGTTGGCCAGGCAGGCGGTCGCACCGGGGAGCCCCGGTCTGGCGCAGGTCGCGGAACGGTTCGGTCCGGGGGTGATCGCCGCCGACGGCTCGCTCGACCGCCCGGCACTCGGTGCCGTCGTCTTCGCAGACCCCGAGGCCCGGAAGGCGCTGGAAGGCATCACCCACCCGGAGGTCTGGCGGCTCGCCCAGCAGGCGTTCGACGAGGCCGCGGCCGCAGACCCCGATGCCGTCGTCGTGTACGACGTCCCGCTCCTCGCCGAGGCCGCCGGGTCCCGGCCGATCCGGTTCGACGCGGTCGTGGTCGTCGACGCGCCTGCGGCACAGCGCGTCGAACGGCTCGTCGAGCACCGCGGCATGGACCGTGCCGACGCCGGACGACGGGTCGCCGCGCAGGCGAGCGACGCCGAGCGTCTGGCCCTCGCGGACCACGTCGTCGACGCCACGGGAACGCTCGAGGACACGATCCGGTCGGCCGACGCGGTCTGGGCGCGGATCACCCGGTGAAGCACCGCCTCCTGCTCGCCGTCGCGTTCGTCCTGCTCCTCGCCATCGGGACGGGCACGGTCGTCGCGGCGAACGTCCTCGCTGCGCAGCGCCTCGCGGACGACGGACGGACGGCGGCCCAGGAACGCACACGAGGTGACGAGCACGGACCGGACGGGGAGTTCCACCGGTTCCGGTTGGGGTCGATCGCGGGGGAGCGGCTCGAGCCGAACCGGGACGACTTCGCCGCCCGGACCGACCGCGACGGCCCGCTGCTGCTCTTCCTCCCGGCGACCCGCGCGAAGCCGGCGCAGTACCAGCGGTTCCTCTCGACCGCGCTCGGCGACGGGTACCACGTGCTCGGGCTCGACTACTGGAACCTCGGCAAGACGCTCTCGGGGACGTGCGAGGCCGACGCACGGTGCTACGGCCAGGTGCAGCGGAACCGGTTCGACGGGAGCCGTCCCTCGCGGTTCAGCGAGGTCACGCCGGCCGGGTCGATCGTGTCCCGGTTCCGCAACGCGATCGAGTACCTCGACGACCACGATCCGGACGGCGGCTGGGGCCGGTTCGTCGACGTGCATGAGGACATCGACTGGTCGGACATCGTCGTCGCCGGGCACTCGCAGGGGGGTGGTGAGGCTGCGTACATCGCCCACATCCGGTCGGTCCGCGGCGCGCTCATGTTCTCCTCGCCCGTCGAGTCGCTCGGCGCGGTGCACGCGGCGTGGATGGACCGACCGGGTCGCACCCCGGTGGCCCGGATGTACGCGATCGACGACGTCCGCGACGAGTTCGGACCGCGCATCCGCGGCTCGTGGACCGCGCTCGGGCTGACCGGGTCGTCCGGGCCGTTCCGCACCGACACCGCGGCGCCGCTCGCCGGCGCGGACCCGCACGCGATCCTCACCGACCTCGGCCTCGGGGACCCCGGGCAGTCACACTCGCGGATCGTGAAGGACAGCACGCCGCTCGCAGCGGACGGAACCCCCGTGATGCTGTCGCTCTGGCAGTGGCTGCTGCACCGGTTCTCGAACACGCCCGGCGACCCCGCGGGGTCCGGTGGTCCCGCCGGACCGGGCTCCGGTGCGAGCACCCCGCCGGTGGAGGCCTCACGTTCCTCGGACCGGTCATAGCATCTCGCAATACGCTCAGGTCGTGCAGCCAGCAGCAGAGATCCCCGACCTGCGCGCCCTGATCGCCCGACGCGCCACCGAGGACGGTGACCGCGCGTTCCTCGAGGATGCGCGCTCCGACCGTGCCCTCACCTACCGCGGCCTCGACGCCGCCGTCTCGGCGTGGTCTGCCACGTTCGACGCCATCGGCGTGCCGGATTCGGGCGCCGTCCTCGTCGACCTCGGCGACCCGCTCGCCTTCGCGGTCGTGCACCTCGCCGCCGTGGCCTCTGGTCGCCGTTCGGTCCCGGTCGACACCGGGCAGCCCGTCGGCGAACCGGCCCGGCTCGCAGCGCTGATCGGCGGCGCCGGCCTCGTGGTCTCCGACCGCGACGAGGACGCCACGGTCGAGGGCGCACCGTCCTCCCGGATCGACGAGCACACCTTCCTGCCGACCAGCGTGCGGGACGGCGACGTGCCGGTCGAGGTCCTCGACGCCCCGGGCGAGGGCTCCGTCGTGCTCTTCACCTCCGGCTCGACCGGGACGCCGAAGGGGGTCGAACTACCGCAGTCGCAGCTGCTCGTCGTGGCCCGTGCGGTCGCGTCGCACAACGGTCTCACACCGGACGACCGCGGCTTCAACTCCCTCCCGCTCTTCCACGTCAACGCCGAGGTGGTCGGGCTCCTCGCGACCCTCGTCGCCGGCGGGACGCTCGTGCTCGACCGCCGGTTCCGCCGGACCGGGTTCTGGGAACTGCTGGCCGAGCGTCGGGTGACGTGGCTCAACGCCGTACCGGCGGTCCTCGCCGTGCTCGCGAAGACCGGTCCGCTCGACTTCCCCGAGGGACTGCGGTTCGTCCGGAGCGCCTCGGCGCCGCTGCCCGACCCCGTCCGGGACGCCCTCGGCGACGTGCCGCTCGTCGTGAGTTGGGGGATGACGGAGGGGGCGTCGCAGATCACCGCGACACCACTCGACGCCCCGGCCCGTCCGGGGAGTGTGGGGGTGCCCGTCGGCTGCGAGGTGCAGGTCCGCCGAGAGGACGGCAGCGTGGCCAGCCCCGACGAGGTCGGCGCGCTCTGGGTCCGCGGTCCGGGCATCGTCGACCACTACCTCGGCGGCCGGGCCGCAGAACGGTTCGACGCCGACCACTGGCTGAGCACCGGCGACGTCGGCTCGGTGTCGTCCGACGGATGGGTGTCCCTCGCCGGTCGCTCCGACGACGTCATCAACCGCGGCGGCGAGAAGGTGTACCCGTCCGAGGTCGAGGACGTCCTGCTCGGGGACGACCGCGTGCTCGAAGCCGTGGTGGTCGGCCGGCCCCACGACGTGCTCGGCGCTGTCCCCGTCGCCTACGTCATCGTGCAGCCCGACACCGTGGTCGACGCCGACGTGCTCGTCACCGACCTCGCGGCGCGTGCCGAGGCCGAGCTCACCCGCTTCCGCCGGCCGGTCGAGATCACGGTCGTCCCGGACCTGCCGCGGGCACCCACGGGCAAGATCCGACGCGCCGCCGTCCGGACGATGGCGGAGCAGCCGTGAGCACGGTCCCCGCAGCCACCGCGACACCGCCGGCCGATGCGTCGCCGACCCGCACCACCGACGGCCGCCCGCGGCACCTGTACGAGGTCGACGTCCTGCGCATCCTGACCTTCGCGTGCGTGATCGGCGTGCACACGACGAGCCACACCGCGGCCACCGACGACGTCGGGCTGTCCGCGCTGCTCGGCCTGCTGCACTTCACCCGCCTGGTGTTCTTCTCGCTCACCGCGTTCGTCCTCGTCTACAGCTACGAGATCCGACCCCGGCCGATGGCGCAGTTCTGGCCGAAGCGGTTCCTGCTCGTCGGGGTGCCGTACCTGGCGTGGTCGTTCGTGTACGTGGCGTCCGCGTGGCTGCTGAGCTCGACACGTCGCGGCGACCTGCCCGACCTCGTCCGGACGTACGCCGAGGGCATCGTCACCGGGGTCGCCTGGTACCACCTCTACTTCCTCCTCGTGACGATGCAGGTGTACCTCCTGCTGCCGGTCGTGGTGTGGCTCGTCCGGCGGACCCGAGGACACCACGTCACCGTGCTCGTGGTCGCGGCGGTCGTGCAGCTCGTCGTCTTCGCCGGGTACAAGTACTTCCCGGCGAGCGACGCCTGGCTGCACGGCTACCAGAAGCAGTTCTTCTTCTCGTACGTCTTCTTCATCGTGTCCGGGGCGATCGCGGCCGACCACGCCGACGCCTTCCTCCGGTTCATCCGGGTGCACCGGCGGGGCGTGCTCTGGGGCTTCGCCGCCGTCGGGGTCGGCACGCTCGGCGTCTGGACCGTCCAGGTCCTGCTCGGCCAGTCGCTGTACGCCGCCGGGACCCCGCTCCAGCCCGTGCAGGTCGTGTGGAGCGCTGCGGTCTTCGTCGGGTTCCTCGCGATCGGTGCGCGGTGGGCGGACCGCCGTCGTCGAGGGAGTCTCCTCGCCCGCGTGGTCGACTACGGCTCGGACCGCTCGTTCGGCATCTTCCTCAGCCACCCGTTCGTCATCTGGCTGCTGCTGTACGGCGACAGCTGGCTGGAGGGCCACGTCGCGAAGCCCTGGTTGACCCTCGTCACCTACGTGCTGGTGGTCGTGCTGTCGGTGGTGCTCACCGAAGCGTTCCGCTGGACCCCGCTGAGTGTGCCGCTGACGGGTCGACCGTCCCTCGCCTCGCGCGCGCAGCGCGAGGCGAGGGCACGGAAGCGAGCGGTGGCGGCCGCCGGCTGAGCCGGCCGCGTCTCGGACCGGAGGCTCGACACCCGACGGGTGCCGTGCCTCCAGGCCGTCAGGTGGTCGGCGCCAGGCCGTGGGTCCGGTCACCGCTGAGCCGGCCGCGTCTCGGACCGGAGGCTCGACACCGGACGGGTGCCGTGCCTCCAGGCCGTCAGGTGGTCGGCGCCAGGGCGTGGGTCCGGTCGGCCGGACCGCGAGCGGCGCCCGATCAGGCGCCGGTGCGCTCCGCCGCCGGCGTGCCGACCTCGAGTCGGCCGCCGACCGAGGTGAGCCGCTGCGGCTTCATCACCCAGGCGACGACTGCGGCCGCGGCGAGCAGCGCGCACGACAGGGCAAACGGCAGTTCCCAGCCCGACGCGTCGATCAGGGCCCCGAAGACGAACGGCGAGACGACGCCGGCGATCCCGAAGCCGGTGTTCATGAACCCGGACGCCGTCCCGGACCACTGCGGCGCGACGTCCATGGGGATCGCCCAGAGGTTCGCGTTGCACAGCTCGAGGAAGAAGAACGAGAGCGCGAGTGACACGGTCGCGACGGCGAGCCCCTGGCCGAACACGAGGGGGAGCAGGCAGAGCAGCGACCCGCCGAGCCCGACCACCAGGATGATCCTGCGGGCGTGCCGGGTGTCGCCGCCGCGGTGGATGAGCCGGTCGCTGAGCATCCCGCCGACCGTGTCGCCGACCACGCCGGCGAGGAGGACCCCGGACGTGAACCACGCGAAGGAGCTGATCTCGAGGTCGTACGTGCTGCTGAGGAAGGTCGGGATCCAGGTGAGGAACACCCAGAGGGTCCATCCGTAGCCGAAGTCCACGAACGTCACCGGCGCGATCTGCTTCGCCAGCTGGCGCCACGGCACCGGCGGACGGGTCGCCCGGGTCTCGACGGGCGGGAGCTCGGCCAGCTCGGCCCCGGTGATCCCCCTCGCCGACTCGGGTCGGTCGCGGAACCAGACGAACCAGACCACGCCCCAGCCGATCGACAGCAGGGCGGTGGCGACGAACGCCCACCGCCAGTTGCCGGTGCCCGCGATCACCCACGCGACGAGGAGCGGTGCGACCGCGTTCCCGAGCCGGGCGGCCGAGTGCACGACCCCCTGCGCGAAGCCGTTGCGGTCGCGGGGGATCCACCGGCTCATCGCCTGCGTCGCGGCGGGGAAGGCCGCCGCCTCGGTGAGCCCGAGGAGGAAGCGTGCCGCCGCGAGCGTCCAGAAGCCGACCGAGAGACCGGTCCAGAGCGTCGCGACCCCCCAGAGCACCGTGATGACGAAGAGGGACTTCCGCGGCCCGAACTTCTCGCTGATCGTGCCGCCGAAGACCTGGAGGAGGGCGTAGGGCAGGGCGAAGGCCGACACGACGAGACCGGCGGTGGTCTCGTTGAAACCGAACTCCTCGGTGATGTGGGGGAGCGCGGTCGAGATGTTGGTGCGGTCGATGTACGAGATCGCGTACATGCAGCAGAGGAGCAGGAGCACCTTGCCGCGGACGCGGCCGCGGAACGGCGTGCCCTTCGCGGGGGAGGGTGC
>NZ_LDQC01000200.1 GCF_001475545.1 Curtobacterium luteum
GTCCCGACCGCCAGCCCGACGTCCGCTCCGGCACTCGACGGCACGGCACTCGACCGCGCCCAGGCGCAGGCAACGATCTCGAGCGCGCAGGTCGTCCTCGCCGACGCGAACCACAAGACCGACACGGCGACACTCGAGCAGCGCGTCGACGCACTCGACGACTACCGGAAGCTCTCGGGCGCCGCGCTGACGAACCGGATCGCGTCCACCGTCGCCGCCACGCAACAGGTCGCCGAAGCGAGTGCCGCGCAGGACAAGTCCGACGTCGACGCGCAGCGTGCCGCGGCCGCGAAGGCCGCCGCGGAGAAAGCAGCAGCCGAGAAGGCAGCAGCCGAAGCCGCCGAGCGGGCACGCAAGCTCGCCGCGGGCAACACCGTCGCGGGGGCGAAGGCGACCGCGAGTTCGCTCGCGTCCTCGCAGTACGGTTGGGGCTCGGACCAGTTCCAGTGCCTCGACAGCCTCTGGACCAAGGAGTCCGGGTGGGACTACCGCGCCGTGAACAGCAACGGCG
>NZ_LDQC01000201.1 GCF_001475545.1 Curtobacterium luteum
TCGGTGACCTGGTGTCCGTGCCGTTCAACATCGCGTGCGGGCGCTGCCGGAACTGCAAGGAGCGGAAGACCGGGATCTGTCTCAACGTCAACCCGGACCGACCCGGGAGCGCCTACGGCTACGTCGACATGGGCGGCTGGGTCGGTGGCCAGGCCGAGTACGTCCTCGTGCCCTACGCCGACTGGAACCTGTTGAAGTTCCCCGATCGCGACCAGGCGATGGAGAAGATCCTCGACCTCGCGATGCTGTCCGACATCTTCCCGACGGGCTTCCACGGTGCGGTCACCGCGGGGGTGGGGGTCGGCTCGACCGTCTACGTCGCGGGTGCGGGTCCGGTCGGTCTCGCCGCTGCGACGGGCGCGCTCCTGCTCGGCGCGAGCGTCGTCATCGTCGGTGACATGAACGCCGACCGCCTGGCACAGGCCCGGACGTTCGGCTGCGAGACGGTCGACCTGACGAAGGGCGACCCGGCAGACCAGATCGACCAGATCC
>NZ_LDQC01000202.1 GCF_001475545.1 Curtobacterium luteum
TTGGGGTCGTCGACGGGAGCGCGGGGTGCGGTGTCTGGCCCGGCGGACCGCGGGAGACCGGCTTGGACCGTGGACGACACCAGGGGCCGAACACGAGCGAAACAAACGCGGGACAGGACCGTTACGGGGCGAAGCCCTGCGCGGCCGATCCGTCCGTTACGTTCGCATCAGCCCCACCGGAGCGGCGCCGTCACCCGGACGCATCGCCCCCGGTGACCCGCACCCGCTCCCCGCGACGGACGTCGACCTGCCCACCCCGCGGCGCGGGGTGGGCAGGGCGACGTCCGTCGCGGGGAGAGGGTGCGGGTCACCGGGGGCGATGCGTCCGGGTGACGGCGCCGCTCCGGTGGGGCTGATGCGAACGTAACGGACGGATCGGCCGCGCAGGGCTTCGCCCCGTAACGGTCCTGTCACGCGTTTGTTTCGCTCGTGTTAGGCCACTGGTGTCGTCCACGCTCCGAGCCGTCCTACCGCGGTCCGACGGGCCGGAGAACCGCGCCACCGATCCCCTGGACGACGCCGATCCGCATGTCTGCGCGGCGGCGGCGACGGGGCGAAACACGGTGGACGCACGAGATGACCACGGCCGGAACACGACTCTCACAAGTCCGGGCGGCTCGACTGGCGCATTGCCCGTGCGGAACGCCACCGCGGGCCGCTGACCAGGGTCTTCCGTGTGGAGCGCTCGCAGCGGCCCTGGCGTAACCGACCCGATACGGAGTCGCCACGGCGGCGAAACGCGCCGGGAGTGGACTGCAGGCACACCTCGCCACCGGACCCCTGGAGTACACCCGATGATCACCACCGTCGTCGCCGGCAACCCCAAGCCGGCATCGCGGACACTCGACGCCGCCACGGTCGTCCTCGACCGGCTCACCGGGAGCGCCCCCGATCACGTGGTCGACGTCGTCGACCTCGGACCGGGCCTCCTCGGCTGGGGTGACGACCGTGTGAGCGGGGCCGTCCGGACCGCCGCCTCTTCTACACATCCCCGAGCCCA
>NZ_LDQC01000203.1 GCF_001475545.1 Curtobacterium luteum
TTTTTATGTATCACTCAGCCACCCAGAGCTACACCTCTCTATTCGTTGGCAGCGGCAAATGTGGATAAAAGACAGGTACAGACGGCCGCGTGTGACCTCGGCGATCCACTGCGCGACGTGGTCCAGGAAGTACCGGTCGTGGGTGACCGCGAGGACGGCACCGTGGTACTGCTGCAGGTGCTGCTCGAGCCACAGCACGGACTCGGCGTCGAGGTGGTTGGTCGGCTCGTCGAGGAGCAGCAGGTCGGGCTTCTGCAGCAGGAGCTTGCAGAGGGCGACGCGACGCTTCTCACCGCCGGACAGGTGGGTGACCATCTCGTCCCCCGGGGGGCACTGGAGCGCGGCCATCGCCTGCTCGAGCTGCGAGTCGAGGTCCCACGCGTCGGCGGCGTCGATCTCCTCCTGCAGCGTGCCCATCTCGGCGAGGAGCGCGTCGAAGTCCGCGTCGGGCTCCGCCATGAGTGCGGAGATCTCGTTGAAGCGGACGACCTTGGAGTGGATCTCGCCGACGCCCTGCTGGACGTTCTCGAGGACGGTCTTGTCCTCGTCGAGCTCGGGCTCCTGCATGAGGATCCCGACGGTGAACCCAGGGGTCAGCTTCGCCTCGCCGTTGGACGGCTGGTCGAGACCCGCCATGATCTTCAGGATCGTCGACTTGCCCGCACCGTTCGGACCCACGACGCCGATCTTCGCGCCGGGGAGGAACGACATCGTGACGTCGTCGAGGATCAGCTTGTCGCCGACCGACTTGCGGGCGCGGACCATCTGGTAGATGTACTCAGCCATATCGCGGTCAAGTGTAGTTACCCGGACGGACGACCGCGCGGCCGTCTCGCGTCCGGGCGCGGTGCGCGGCACCGCCGGAACGCGCAGGCCCCCGTTCGGGGGCTTACAAGGGTTGGTCGGCCGACGTACGGTACCTT
>NZ_LDQC01000204.1 GCF_001475545.1 Curtobacterium luteum
GCAGGACCCGTCGTTCGTCGACCTCATGCAGCGCGCGGGCATCGACTACTACATCGACTTCCGGGGAGCGGACCGGCCGGAGGTCGACTACTCGGACATCGGGACGACGAGTGCGGTCGTCGTCGCACCGATCGTCTGCGCCGACGTCGCCGGTGGGCAGCCGAGCCCCTGTCGCGTGACCGTCGTGGAGCTCGACCAGTCCGTCGTGGAGCCCGGCCAGGGCGTGGTGCGGCCCGACCAGGACTGACCCGCCCGGTCAGGCTCCGGCCTGCCGCGCTCGTTCCGACCGGGCGGCAGCGAGCAGCACGCGCGCCCGGGCGTCGAACGAGTGCTCGGCGGCGACCTCGGCAGCGACCTCGGCTCGGCGCTCGGCACCGGGCCAGGGGTGCGCCGGGTCGAGCAGTGCCGCCAGCTCCGACCGGGAGCGCGCGACGGCGAGCGTCGGTACGTCGAGCACGTCGGCGAGGCCAGTGACCGGGTCGGTGACGACCACGCCGCCCGACGCCAGCACGTCGAACACACGGTTCGACACGAACCCGCCGGCAGCCATGTCCGGCCAGTGGTCGTTGAGCACGACACGAGCCGACGCGTACGCCGCCGCGACCTCACCGCGCGTCATCGACACGCGGCCCCGCATCCGGTCCGGGACCTCGCCCTCCCAC
>NZ_LDQC01000205.1 GCF_001475545.1 Curtobacterium luteum
CATACGTTGCTGGCGCTGCCCTATGTGATCATCAACGTCGGCGCCGGACTCAAGAGCTACGACATGACCCAGGAGCACGCTGCGTGCATCCTCGGTGCCACGCGCTTGCGGGCCTTCTTCGACGTGACCTTGCCGCAGATTCGCTTTTCCATCATCGCGGCGGCCATGTTCGCCTTCGCCGTATCCCTGGATGAAGCCGTGGTCTCCATCTTCATCAGTGGGGGCGATAGCGCGACCCTGACCAAGCGAATGTTCAGCTCGCTGCGGTCCGAGATCGATCCGGTGATCGCGGTGGTCGCGACCCTCATGACGCTGCTGTCCATCGTCATGCTGGCGGTGAGCCTGATCGCCCAACGCAGCAACAAGCGTGGAGGTGCCGCTTGAGCCAGCCAGCATTGCGCCTACCAGGCGCAGAGGGCCAACCCCTGAGTTTCTTCTGGAACGGCAGGCGCTTGGCTGCCCTGACTGGCGACAGCGTCGCCGAGGCCCTGCTGGCCAACGGCATCCGCACCCTGGCCTGGACCCGCAAGTCCCATCGCCCCATGGGCCTGTCGGGGATCTACGTCAATGGAGTGCTGGCACGGGTCGATGGGGTGCCCAATGTACGGCTCGACCAGTGTCCGGTCCGCGATGGCATGAGGGTGGAAATGCAGAACTGCTGGCCGAGCCCACGAGACT
>NZ_LDQC01000206.1 GCF_001475545.1 Curtobacterium luteum
GTGTGCAGGTGCACTTCGACGTCGTATTCGCCGGTGTTACGCAGCGCGCCGTTGGGCAGGCGAACTTCGCTCTTGTCCAGCTCGACGCCAGCGGCGCTGACGGCTTCGGCGATGTCGCGGGTGCCGATGGAACCGAACAGCTTGCCTTCGTCACCGGAGTTGGCGGCGATGGTCACGGTCAGTTCAGCCAGCTTGGCGGCACGGGCGTCGGCCTGGGCCTTCTTCTCGGCAGCCTGCTTCTCGAGCTCGGCGCGACGAGCTTCGAAAGCCTCGACGTTGGCAGCGGTAGCTGCGGTAGCCTTGCCCTGCGGCAGCAGGAAGTTACGGGCGTAGCCGCCCTTGACGTTCACTTTGTCGCCCAGGTTGCCCAGGTTGGCGATCTTTTCCAGCAGGATGACATCCATTGAGTCTTTCCTCTTAACTTTTAACCTTCACCGTCCGTCGGCCCCTGCGGCTCTTGCGCAGACCGCCCACGGAAATCGAACACGCTATCGATCACAGCCAGAATCACCAACAACGGATAGATCAACTGCCCGAACAGCAGCAGCGTCACGTACAGCCCCACCAGCCAAAAGCCCGCCAGGCGCTTGGCCGCTACCAGCCCGTGCAGCAGGGCGATACCGGCGAAGGCCAGCGGCACGCTGAACAGCGGGGTCAGCA
>NZ_LDQC01000207.1 GCF_001475545.1 Curtobacterium luteum
GGTTCTTTCTGGAGGTCGCCCGTACCCAGAAGGCCAGCAGCGCCGCGCGCCGGCTGGGCGTCGACTACACCACCGTCTCCCGGCGGATCTCCTCCCTGGAAAAGGCCTTGGGGGCGCTGCTGTTCGAAAAGTCGCGCAGCACCGGCTTCAGCCTCACCATGGAAGGCCAACGACTGCTGGGGCATGCCGAAACCCTGGAAAGCACCCTGCAGACCGCCTGCGAGCAGATTTCGGATACCCGCCTGGCGCCTTCCGGTCAGGTACGCATCGGTGCCACCGAAGGCTTCGGTAGCTACTTCGTGGCGCCCCAGTTGAGCTTTTTCCAGGATCGCTATCCGGGTATCACCCTGGAGGTGCTGCCGGTCCCGCACTTCGTCAACCTGTCGCGCCGCGAAGCCGACATCGCCATCACCCTGGAGCGCCCCGAGCGCGGGCCCTACGTCTGTCGCAAGCTATGCGACTACCGGCTGCGCCTATACGCCACCCCCGAGTACCTGGCGACCAATCCCGCCATCGTCG
>NZ_LDQC01000208.1 GCF_001475545.1 Curtobacterium luteum
GGACCAGGTCCCGGACGTCGACATCACGCGCAGCCGCGGACCAGGCAGAGGAGTGCAGCACGCCGTCACGGTACGGACGGTTGCCCGAGTGGGCGTCCGGATCCGCGTCGTCCGGCTGATCAGCGATCCACAGTCGGCGCATCGGTCGATCTCAGACCGCTCATAGGAAACTCTCGATACTCGATGACGTGACCATCTCCCAGCCTGCCGCAGCCCCGCGCCTCACACGTGCCGACGGTTCCCCGTTGCGCATCCTCGTCGTCGACGACGAGGCCAGCCTCACCGACCTGCTGTCCATGGCGCTCCGCTACGAGGGCTGGGACGTCAAGAGTGCGAACGGCGGACAGGACGCCCTGAGCACCGCGCGGGAGTGGAAGCCCGACGCCATGGTGCTCGACGTGATGATGCCGGACCTCGACGGCCTGCAGGTGCTCAGCCGGCTGCGTCAGAACAACGACGACACCCCGGTGCTGTTCCTCAC
>NZ_LDQC01000209.1 GCF_001475545.1 Curtobacterium luteum
GCTGGAGGCGTCCCGGTCGACGAAGAAAACCTCGATCGACTCAGCCGTGTGCTTCTCGCGCGGCTCGTTGTCCTGCCCGTAGGCGCGGTCGATCGCCACACGCGGTGCGGCACGGAGCCGCTGGGCGTCCGGGGAGTCGAAGTGCTCGACCTCGATGTCGATGTCGTCCGTCGTCGGCGTGTGCTCGGGCGTGGTCACCCGCTCAGGCTAGCGGCCGGACCGGGCGATCCACCCCTCCACTTCCGAGGGGGTCCGAGGGATCCCGACCGACAGGTTCTCCGCGCCGTCCTCGGTCACGAGGATGTCGTCCTCGATGCGGACGCCGATGCCGCGGAACTCCTCCGGGACCGTCAGGTCGTCCTGCTGGAAGTACAGACCGGGCTCGATCGTGAACACCATGCCGGGCTGCACGACGCCGTCGATGTACATCTCACGGCGGGCCTTCGCGCAGTCGTGCACGTCGAGTCCGAGGTGGTGGCTCGTGCCGTGCACCATGTACCGGCGGTGGAACTGGTTCTCCGGCTGCAGCGACTCCTCGGCCGTGCCGGGCAGGAAGCCCCACTCGGCGGTCTTGCGGGCGATGACCTCCATCGCGGTGGCGTGCACCTGCCGGAAGGTGATGCCCGGCTTGACGATCGCGACCGCCGCGTCCTCTGCCTCTAGCACGGCCTCGTAGACCATCCGCTGGACATCGTTGAACTTCCCGCCCCACGGGAGCGCACGGGTGATGTGGGCGGGGTAAGA
>NZ_LDQC01000021.1 GCF_001475545.1 Curtobacterium luteum
TAGCCCACCAGTTTTACACCCCTTTTATCGTCGGCAGCGTCAGATTTGTATAAGGGACAGGTGCAGTGCCGGCAGGTCGGCCGGCGTGCAATCGCGGATGAGCATGGGAGTCCTTCGGTTCGTGAGCGGGCTGATCGGCTCCCGTCGGGTCGGACGGGGGCGGGGACGGCGCGGGGCCGTGGATCAGCGGCGGGTACGCCAGCTCGCGAAGCACTCCATGTCGACACCGTACGCCGGGACCGGTGCGCTGTGACCTGGTGGGGCACCGGGACGGCGGGTACCGTCGGTCCTGTGCAGGGCATCGGGATGATCGACGAGGCGGGACGGCTCCGCCTGATCGGCGCCGGCGCCGCGGGTGCGGCGTTCGGCGTGGTCCTCGTGGTGCTCGTGCTCTCGTCGTGGACACCCGCGACCCCGACGGTGCTCGTCGTCGTCGGTGTGCCTGCCGGCGCCGCCGGTGCCGCGATCGGGCTGCTGACGACGATGCGCTCGTGGCGACTCGACGGCGGCTATGAGCGGTCGGTCGCGGCGCAGCGCTGGGTGGCGGACGGGAAGGTGCCCGCCGATGTCCCCGCCGAGGTCTGGATCCCGATGCTGCAGGCGCAGGCCGACCGTGAGGGCGCCGGGTGGGGCAAGGTGCTGCTCGGCGTGCTCTGGATCGCGATGTCGTGGTCGATGCGCGACCAGCACGGGCCGCTCGTCACGACGATGCTCATCGGACTCTGGGTCGGGCTCGCACTGTGGGGTGGCGTGGTCGTCGTCCCGCGCGCTCGTGCCGCGCGGGCGCTGCTGCGCGATCGGGTCGCCGCACTCTCCTGACGCCGCCGTCCGGTCCGCCCTGCGCGCTGCCCGGCAGTACCCGCGAACGCGTGACTACGCTCGGCAGCATGCAGAGTCGCACCCTCGGCCGCACCGGCCGCACAGTCTCCCCCGTCGGTCTCGGCACGTGGCAGTTCGGCGGCGACTGGGGTCCCGTCAGCGAGCAGGACGCGAACGCCGTGATGGACGCCTCCGTCGAGGCCGGCGTCACGCTCTTCGACACCGCCGACGTGTACGGCGACGGGCGCAGTGAGCAGCTCATCGGTGCCTGGCGGGCGTCGAACCCCGACGTGCCGCTGACCATCGCCACGAAGATGGGCCGTCGCGCCGATCAGGAACCGTCGAACTACGTCGCCGCGAACTTCCGCGAGTGGGTCGACCGCTCGCGGAGCAACCTCCGCCAGGACACCCTCGACCTCGTGCAGCTGCACTGCCCGCCCACGCCGGTGTTCGAGGACGATGCCGTGTACGACGCCCTCGACGCGCTCGTCACCGACGGCTCGATCGCCGCCTACGGCGTCTCGGTCGAGACCGCCGACCAAGCGCTCACCGCGATCGCCCGGCCCGGCGTCGCGAGCGTGCAGATCATCCTCAACGCGTTCCGTCTCAAGCCGCTGGACCGTGTCCTCCCGGCCGCACGGGAGGCAGGGGTCGGCATCCTCGCGCGCGTCCCGCTGGCATCGGGGCTGCTCTCCGGCAAGTACACGCCGGACACCGAGTTCCCCGAGCAGGACCACCGCAACTACAACCGGCACGGCGAGGCGTTCGACCAGGGCGAGACCTTCAGCGGGGTCGACTTCGAGGACGGCGTCCGGGCCGCGCAGGCCTTCGCCGCGTCGCTGCCCGAGGGCGTCTCCGTCCCGCAGG
Organism: Curtobacterium luteum; assembly: GCF_001475545.1. Lineage (GTDB taxonomy): Bacteria > Actinomycetota > Actinomycetes > Actinomycetales > Microbacteriaceae > Curtobacterium > Curtobacterium luteum_A. The sequence goes on from NZ_LDQC01000021.1 coordinate 1,687, forward strand.
CCGCCATCGCGTGGGTGATCGCGCAGGACGGCGTCACGGCGGCGATCCCCGGCGCACGCAATCCGGATCAGGCACGCTCGAACGCCGAGGCCGGGTCCCTCCCGGAGATCGACGGCCTCGACCGCACCGTGCACGACCTTTACGACGAGTGGTTCCGCGCCACCGTCCACGACCGGTGGTGACCCGCGGCGCGCGGACCGGTCGCGCCCTCGTCAGCGGGGTCGCCGCTGTGTTGCTGCTCGCGGGGTGCTCGTCCGGCGCGGTCATCGGCACGACCGCGGGCAGCTCGACCGACGCGCCGCCGTGGCCCGCGCCGACGAACCTCAGCGCACGGGCGGACGCTGCCGGGCTGTCGAACGTGTGGGGCGAGCGGCTCGCCGAGCACGTGCACACGCACCTGACGATCCTCGACGGCGGCGAACCCGTCACGGTGCCGGGGAACATCGGGCACTCCGACCGGAGGAAGTTCGCGGCACAGATCCACACGCACGACACCTCCGGCATCATCCACGTCGAGTCGCCCACGAAGGACACGTTCACACTCGGACAGTTCTTCGACGAGTGGGGTGTGTCGATCGGCCCCGCGCACGTCGGCGGGCTGCGCGGTGACCTGACCGTCTGGGTCGACGGGCGGCGGTTCTTCGGCAACCCGCGCTCGATCGAACTGACGAACCTGCGACAGGTGGTCCTCGAAGTCACCACCATCGGCGAAGCGCCGCGCCGCCCGGCCCCGTTCGACTGGCCACCGCAGTACCACTGACCGCACCGCGCGCCCGCCCGCACAACCAACGTCACTCCGAACCAGGCGATCCGGCAGTTCGGAGTGATGTTGGTTGTGCGAACGGCACCGGAACGAGTTCCCGCCGTGACCGCCGGCGGCTCAGGCCTCCTTCGGCGCGGTCCAGGACAGGTCGAGGTCCCACTCCGCCACGGCTCCGGCGCCGAGCTGCCACACGTACTCGTTCTTGAGCTTCCGCCCGTCGTCGCGGAACGGCCCCGTCCGGTACGGGTAGAACGCGACCGTCGGCAGCGTGCCGGGCGGCGCCGTCCGGATCGCGTTCGAGAAGTCCTTGTTCAACCGGCGCAGCTCCGAGACCACCGCGGGGCGAGCGCCGTCGGCGTCGAACCCCGACGCGCCGGAGGCGAGCTGGAACGCGATGTGGAGCTGGCGGTCCCCGCGGTCGTCCTCGTAGCTGATGAGCCGGTGGTTCTCCACGGCCTCGAGCAGCCCCGGGTCGCCGTACACGACGTCGCGCACCACGTCGGGCGCGACGACCGCGCCGTTGTAGTCGACGGAGAGGTCCGACCGCCCGTAGTGGAACAGCAGCGGCAGGTCGAGCTCGGCGGAGTCCGCGAGCTCGTCGAACCCGTGTGCGCGGAGCGTCTGCTGCAGCGGGCGCATCCGCACGACGTGCCCGCGGTCGTGGATGTTGTAGCGGATGCGCGGGCTGATGTTCTCCGATCGGGTGATCGTGACGACGAGCTCTCCGCGGTCGTTCGTCTCGATGAGGTACCCGAACGGGTTGAACTGGAACACCATCGGGAGGACGCCGTACTCTTCCTGCTTCGTGAGCGCTGCCGAGAGCTCCGGCGACGCGGCGATCGCCCGCCGCAGCGCGACCGAGAACGGCGTCTCGATGCCGAGGTTGATCTCGAGGTCGCTCGCCCCGTACGACCCGAGCACCGCCTGCGCGTACTGCTCGATGTGGGCGCGCATGTTCTCGCTGATGCCCTCGCCGCCGAACGCCGCGACGATCGTGTACCGGCTCCAGTCGAGCCGGTCGTCCTCGAACAGCGCCTTCAGGAACGGCGGGTAGCTGCAGATGATGTACGTGAAGTCGGGGCCGAACTCCCGCATCGTCTGCACGATCTTGTCGCGATCGGGGCCGATCGACTTGATCATCGACGACTCGGTGAGCGACGCCGTCACGTTCATGCCGGTCGCCCACGCGCCGAGCGAGAAGGCGTTCAGCACGAACGGCTGCTTCGGCAGGTCCTTCGCGGTCCGCGAGAACCCGAGCTGCAGGAGCTGCCGGGTCGCCTGCCGCTCGTCCGGGCCGCGCACCCAACTCGTCGGTGTGCCGCTCGACCCGCTCGACTCGTCGACGACCACGCCGCGCCGCGGGAGCCGCCCGTCGAGGCAGCGCTCCGGGATGCTCCACCGCTTGACGTAGGAGTCCTTGTCCATCTCGGGCAGGCCCGCGAGCGAGGCGGCGATGCCACCGCGGGTGTCCAGCCGGGAGGCACGCCCCTGCTCCGCCAGGAACGCCCGGTACGCGGGCACCCGCTCCGCCGCGCGTTCCGCGGTCCGCCACGCGCGCCACCGTCCGAGGGTCCACCGCAGCGGCTCGATGCCCGGGGCGAGCAGGAGCTTGTGGGTCTGCACGCGCGGCATGAAGAGGGCGACGAACGTCTCGACGACCCACACCACGGAGAACACCGCTGCGCGCTTCACGAGTCCGCCCCGATCGTCATGGCCGACGCCGGGCGCCGGTGCGCCAGTGGTGGTGGTGCACTGTGCCCGAAGCGGAAGAGCATCCAGGCCATGTCGCCTCCGGACTCGTCGACACCAGCACGGTTCACGAACGCGGCGTGCGACCGCGGGTTCGTGATCACCGTGCCGAACGGGTGCAGCGCGATGCCCCGCGCCGTGAAGTCGAGCCAGATGCGCATGAAGACCCGGCCGGCCTCGACGTACTCGGTCGGCGAGGAGAACGGGCCCTCCAACCAACCGAGCTGCCGGACGCCCCGCATGGTCGACAGGTACACCCGCTTGAAGAGTCCGCCGATGCCCGGTGCCTCCCACAGCCCGCGGTGTTCCATCGCGAACCGCAGCACCGGCCCGGGCATGAGCATCGTCTCGGCGGACAGGCCGTCACCTGACTCCGCGGCCTGGCGCTTCGAGAACCGCAGCCAGTGCAGGATCTCCTCGTGGACGGCGTCGTTCCGGAGGTCGTCGAACAGCGTCTCCTGGTTGACACGCACGATCTCGTCGACCGTCGCACGGTCGGCGGTCGTCCGGAACCGGTGCCCGGACGCCGCCGCGATGCCGACCGCAGCCGACACGGCGGAGTCGTCCACGAGCGTCGCGTCGTAGGGCCTGCGTGACGTGCGCCGCGCGGTGAAGCGTGCCAGGGCCTCCCGGTCGTCCGCGGTGACCCTGTGTGGACGCAGCGTGACCCGACCGAGCCGGTGCAGGTGGTCCGAGGGATCGCGGTCGAGCCGGGTGAAGTCCATCTCGGCGTGGTCGAGGTCCTCGGACACGGTGAAGCCGTGCGCGCGGGCGACGACGTCGAGCCCGGCGAGGAAGACCCCGGCGCAGACGTGCCCGAAGGGGATCCCGAACGACTCGGCCGGCAGCCCTCGACGCAGGTCGTAGAACACGATCGCCGTCCGGTCGTCCTCGACGCGGAGCACGATCGGCTGCGAGTTGTGCGGTGACGGGTAGTGCCGGGCGTCCTCGACGATGCCGGTCCACGGTGATGCCATCGTTCCCCCTCGGTGGTCGTGGCGCTGATGCTACCCACACCCCTCCGACGCCCATGCCCGCGGCGACATGCACGGGGCCGCGCCCACGTCGCGTGCGGACACGCGCGGTGGGGCCCGCGGGTAGCCTGACGCCATGACCGTGATCCGGACGGGGACCGACCTGGCCGACGTCGAGGACGTCATCCGCGGCATCACGAGCCACGGCGAGCGCTACCTCGCACGCGTGTTCACCGTGCAGGAGCGCGTCGACACCGGCGACGACCCCGAGCGTCTGGCCGCCCGGTTCGCCGCGAAGGAGGCGGTCGTCAAGCTGCTCCGCCCGACCCGGACCGACCCCGTGCCCCTCGCGGACGTCGCCGTCGTCCTCGACGAGCACGGCGCACCGAGCGTGGCACTCGCCGGTGCCGCGGCGGCCCTCGCCGAGGCGATCGGCTGCGGACCGATCGCGATCTCGCTGTCGCACGAGCGAGGCCTCGCCGTCGCCACGGCCGTGGCCCTGTCCGAGCGCTGACGAAGCTCACCGGGCGCTGCATCCGCTCTCCGGGCGCTCCGCGGGCTCGCTGCTGCGTCCGCCCGCGCCGCGGCTGTACATCCACTCAGGTACCTCGGGGCGTCGTGCGGTTTCGCGCACCCGGACAGCGGCTTTCCGGGGAGCCATCCTCATTACGGTTGCCGCATGGACCAGGACCAGCAGACCCGCGCGACCGCCGTCGCGCTCGCCGACCCCAGCACCGAAGACGCCGTCCGCCGCGCCCTCGCCGACCACGGACGCCTCACCGTCGACGCGTGGGACGTGGCCTCGATCGCGGACCTCTACGCACTCGGGCTGACGTCGCACGCCACCGTCAACGTGATGCTCGCGGTCGAGAACGAGCTCGACGTGGAGTTCCCGGACGCCGTGCTCAACCGGTCGACGTTCGCGACGGTCGAATCGATCGTGCACGCCGCCGGGCTCGCCTCGTGACCGTGACGGCAGCGGCTCCGCCGACTGCGCCGGTCCCGGTGGTCCCCGCGTCCGGTCGCAGCAGCTCCGGCCGTCGCGCCCGGCGCGTGGCGACCCCGAGCGGGGAGTCCGCCGCTCCCGTCGCTCCGGCCGGTTCCGTCACCCCGGCCGCTCACGCCACGGCGTCCACCGTCGCCGGCAGCGACCCGTGCGGGCGGTTCGCCGCCCGCACCGCACTCGTCGCCGACATCGCGCGGCTGTTCGCCGACGAGGTGGACCGGGACGCCCGACCCCCGCGCGAGGCGATCGCCGCGATGAAGGAGCACGGCCTCCTCGCCGCGGCCGTCCCGACGGAGCTCGGTGGCGAAGGAGCCACCGTCGCCGAGCTGTCGGTCATCGCGACCGAGCTCGGACGGGCCTGCGCCGCGACCGCGATGGTGTTCGCGATGCACCAGGGCCAGGCGATGGCGTTGTGGCGGCACGGCGGCGACGGGGCCGGCGTGACCGACCTCGTGGCGCGGGTGCGCGAGGGTGCGCTGCTCGCGTCCTCGACCACCGAGCGCGGCATCGGCGGCGACACCCGTCGGAGCACCTGCGCGCTCGAACCCGACGCCGACGGGCGCATCCGGCTCCGGAAGGACGCCCCGGTCATCTCGTACGCCACCGAGGCGGACGCGATCCTCGTCACCGCCCGCCGGGACCTCGACGCCGCGGCCTCCGACCAGCGGGTCGTGGTCTGCCTGCCCGAGCACACCACGCTCACGCAGACCTCGACGTGGGACACCCTCGGACTCCGCGGCACCTGCAGCAACGGGTGGGTGCTCGACGCGGAGACCACGGCCGACCACGTGCTCCGGGACGACTACGCGGCGGTGAGCGCCCGCACGGTGCTCCCGGTCTCGCACGTGCTCTGGGCGTCGGTGTGGCTCGGCATCGCGGCCGACGCCGCCGACCGCGCGCGCACGGCCGTCCGGAAGCAGGCCCGCGCCACCGTCGGGTCGGCCCCGCCCGGCGCGCTCCGGCTCGCCGAGCTGCTCGTCGAGCTGCAGTCGCTGGCCGACACCGTCCGGCACGCCGCGGAACGGTACGACGTCGTCGCCGAGGACACCGACGTCCTCGACTCCACGGCGTACGCCCTCGCCGCGAACGCCCTCAAGATCGGGGCGTCCGAGCGCGTCACCGACCTCGTCACCCGGTCCCTGCGCATCGTCGGGATCGCCGGGTACGCCGCGAGCGGTCCCACCAGCATCGCCCGACACCTCCGAGACGCCCACGGTGCCGCCGTCATGGTGAGCAACGACCGTCTCCTCCACAACGACGCCGGCATGGCGCTCATGACGGGAGCACTCCTGTGACCATCCACCTCGACCACGACACCGCCGCCCCCGCCGCCTCCGAGACCGCCGTCGGCACCACCGCCGCACCCGTCGAGGACAGCGCTGACGCCCTCGGAGCAGCCCGCGCTGAGCTGCGCGATCGCCTGCTCGCCGACGGCGTGCTCCTCGACCTCGGCTCCCCCGGCCTCTACGGCCGCACGGGGGTGTTCGAGCGCGTCTACTCCGCCGTCGACGCCGCCGCGGTCCGCAGCCAGGCCGACCTCGACGCCGAGGTCCTGCGCTTCCCGCCGGTCGAACCGCTGGCGTCGTTCGAGCGGACCGACTACATCGCGTCGTTCCCGGACCTCGCGGCCTCCATCTCCGGGTTCACCGGGGACGACCGGACGCACCGGGCGCTCCTCGCCGCCCGCGAGCGCGGGGAGCGCTGGGAGGGCTTCCTCGAACCCGCGGACCTCATGCTCACGCCGGCCGTCTGCCACCCCGTGTACGGCCTGGTCGGCGACACGGTGCCCGAGGGTGGCCGCTCGTTCGACATCCTCGGCGACTCGTTCCGCCGTGAGCCGTCGCTCGACCCGATGCGGCTCCAGGCGTTCCACATGCACGAGTTCGTGCACATCGGCACGCCGGCTTCCGCGAAGGCGCACCGTGACGACCGCATCCCGGTGATGCACGCACTGCTCGAGTCGTTCGGCCTCGAGATCGACGTCGTGCCCGCGAACGACCCGTTCTTCGGCCGGGTCGGGCAGATGCTCGCCCGCAACCAGGTCGAGCAGGCGCTGAAGTTCGAGTTCGTGACCCCGGTCTACGGCCCGGGACACGACGCGACCGCGATCAGCTCCGCGAACCTGCACGAGGACCACTTCGGCACGGCGTTCGGCATCCGGAGCGCGGACGGCGGCGTCGCCCACAGTGCCTGCATCGCGTTCGGCCTGGAGCGCATCACCATCGCGCTCTTCGCCGCGCACGGCACCGACCCCGACGAGTGGCCGGCGGCCGTCCGCTCGGCGCTGGCACTGTGAGCACCCTGCACGGCTGGTCCGGCTCCCCCGCCGTCCGCGTGGCCGTGCAGCTGCCGCCCGCTGCGCGGGCCGGGGTCGTCGTCGTCCCACCGCTCGGACAGGAGGGCGTGATCGCGTACCGCACCCTTCGCCTGCTGGCGGACCGCCTGGAGGCCCGTGGCGTGGCCTCGGTGCGCTACGACCCGTCCGGACGTGGGGACTCCGCCCCCGACACCGACCCGCACGCGCAGGTCCGGTCCGCGGGACACGCGGCCGCGCTGCTCCGCAGCACGGGTGTCGAGCGGATCGCCTTCGTCGGGCTGGCGTCGGCGGCGTTGATCGCCGCCGGGGCTGCCGGGGACGGCGACGCGCTCGTCGTGTGGGACCCGCCGGCGTCCGGTCGTGCGTGGCTCCGTGGCCAGCGGGCGCTCGCGACCATGACGATCGGTCCCGACCGCGTGGTCGACGGGTACGAGACGCTCGTCGGCATCGACGTGGACGCTGCCGAGGCCGACGTCCTCGGCGCGATCGCCTACACCCCGCGGTCTGCGCCGACCGTGTCGTTCGTCCGCGAGGGTGCTCCGGCGCCCCGCGCGCTCGGCCCGGTCGAGCGGATCGAGGTCACCGGCAGCGCCGAGCTCCTCGACCGCACGAGCATGCACGCCCGGATCCCCGACGCCGCGGTGGACGCCGTGGTCTCCTGGCTCGACACCTGGGCCCCGGTGGCCCCGGTGCCCGTTCGGCAGCCCGTCCTGCAGGAGGTGCTCGACGTCGACGGGCGGGTGTCCGAGCGCACGGTCCGGATCGGTCCGGAGGCCCTGTTCGGCATCGAGACGGTCTCGTCCGCGCAGCACCACGACGCTCCGACCGTCCTGCTGCACAACGGCTCGGCGGAGCACCGCGTCGGCGCCACGGACTACCAGGTCGCACTCGCGCGGGACCTCGCTCGAGACGGCGCTCGGGTCCTCCGCATCGACCGACGTGGCACGGGCGAGAGCTCGGTGGTGCGGGCGGACGAGCGGGACTTCATGTTCGCGCAGGAGTGGATCGACGACCAGTCGGCGGTCGTCGACGCGCTCGACGTCCCGCCGGAGCGGCTCGCCCTCGTCGGGATGTGCGCCGGCGCCTGGCTCGCCGGTCGTGCCGTCGAGGAAGCACCGCGACTCGTGGTCGAGATCAGTCCGAACGACTACCGGCGGACGCCGGCGGCACCGGGCAGCTACGCGGACCACGTCCGTGCGGTCGACGCCCCGTCGCCGCGTCGGGCATGGGTCCGGGAGCGGTACAACCGGTACGTGCCGGAACGACTCCGTGCACGCATCGCTCGTCGGGACCGGGTGGGCGGCGTCGTCGGCCACGTCCGTCCACTCGTGCAGCACGGCACCGAGGTCGTGCTCGTCGTGGCGCCGGAGGACGCCGAGCTGTTCGACCGGCTCGGCGGTCGTCGCGCGGTCAAGCGGTGGTCGGGCCAGGTGGACGTCGTCCGGGTGCCGGAGGGCGACCACGCACTGTTCTCCCCCGCGATGCGCGCCGCCGTCCGGGCCGAGGTCCGCGCCCGCGTCGCCGCGACGTTCCCCGCCCACGTCTGAGGGCCCGGCGAGGTCCGCTCAGGCCGCTGTCGAACGACGGTGCCGCCGTCGCACGACGACGGCGCCGTCGTCCGTTGCACGCGCAACGGTTGCACGCGCAACGGTTGCACGCGCGCCGAGACGACACGACCGCCGTCGCACGACAACGGCGCCGTCGTCCCTTGCACGCGCAACGGTTGCACGCGCGCCGAGACGACACGACCGCCGTCGCACGACAACGGCGCCGTCGTCCCTTGCACGCGCAACGGTTGCACGCGCGCGGAGACGACACGACCGCCGTCGCACGACAACGGCGCCGTCGTCCGTTGCACGCGCAAGCATCGGCACGAGGGGGTACGACGACGGTGTCACTCGTCCACGCAGGCGAGCACCCACGTCAGGGGGTGAGGAGCGCGGCGACCACGGCGGGGTGCTCGACGTGGGCGAAGTGACCGCAGTCGTCCAGGAGCTCCGTCCGGACACCGGGCACGAGCTCGCGCAACTCGTCGAGGTCCGCGGGGCGCGCGAAGACGTCGCCGCGCCCGAGGACGGCGACGACCGGGCACGCGATGCTCCGCCAACGCTCGGTGTCGTACCCTGCAGCCGACCGGGCCGCTGCCGTGAACCCGCCCGGTCGGAGCTCGCGCACGAAGGCGTCGAGCACGCTGCGGTCGAGTCGGCGCACGTGCGTGAACACCGGAGCAGCGAGCAGCCGCAGCAGGCCGACCGCGGCGAGTCCGCGGAGCAGCGGCACCGCGGCCCGACCGGTCACGAGGAGCCCGGCGCGGAGCAGCGTGTACGCCGGCAGCGTCCGGAGCGCGCGCCACGGGTGCCGGGCGGCACGGACCGTCGCAGCGGTCGTCGGCGACACGAGGACGAGCGAGCGCACCCGCTCCGGCAGCGCGACCGCGAGGTGCAGCCCGATGAACGCACCCATCGAGTGCCCGATCACCCGGACGGGCCCCGTGCCGAGGGCGTCGAGGACCGCGGACACGACGTCGGACCCGTCGTCGATCGTCAACGGCGCCGACGGGGCCGGGGAGGAGCCCCAACCGGGCAGGTCGAGCAGCACCACACCGCGGCCACGGAGACCGTCCGCGGCAGCGAGCAGCGGGGTCCACGTCGTCCACGACCCGGCGACGCCGTGCAGGAGCAGGACGGGGTCCGGCCCCGGTCGGTGGTGCACCACCACGGGGCCGACCGACGTGACGACGGTCGTGCGGACGAGCGACCAGCGTGCGGGTTCGTCACGCAACGGGAACGGCGCGTAGGCGCCGTCGCGGCAGGCGACCACGTCGTCCACCGTGTGTCCGTCGATGAGCCGCACCGTGCCTCCCTCCCGTCCGGACGCGTCAGCGTCCTCCGGAGGGGTTCGGAACGCTAGCCGACCGGGACGGGTGCCGCGCAGGCGGCGAGGCGGTCGAGGGCGGCGCGGTACTCCGCGACGTCGCGCTGCAGACCCGGTTCGGTGATGATCGAGGCCTTGATGCGCCCCTGCACGTCGATGACGAAGGTCGCCCGGGTGGCGAAGCCCTTCTTGTCGAGGAACACGCCGTACTCCTTCGACACCGCACCGTGCGGCCAGAAGTCCGCGAGGAGCTCGAAGTCGTAGCCGTTGGCCTCGGCGAACGACCGGAGCGTCGCCTTGGAGTCGACGGAGATGCCGATGAGCTCGACACGCTGGTCCTGGAACATCGCGATGTTGTCCTGCAGGACGCAGAGCTCGTTCGTGCAGCCCGACGAGAACGCGAGGGGGAAGAAGACGAGGGCGACGGGGCGGATGCCGCGGAAGTCGCTGAGGCGGACGTGCTCGCCGAACTGGTTCGGGAGCTCGAAGTCCGGCGCGAGGGAGCCGATCTCCAGTGCCATCGGTGCGTGTGCTTCTTCCTCGGGCGTGGTGTGTGCCCGTGTCCCGTGCAGGCGCGGGTCACGCGTGCACGATCGGCAATCGTACGCCGACGTCACCCGAATGCAAGCGCGTGTCCACGTGCACGTCACCATCAGGGTCACGGTCGGTGGTGGGGCCTAGAGTGGTGGGGGTTTCCCTCCGGTCCGACCCGACCGTCGGAACCCGCCATGTCCACCACCACGAGAACGAACGAGGTCAAGGGTGACGGTGAACGACCAGGACCCGTACAGCGCAGGCAGCAACGACCAGGACCCGGAGGAGACCGCCGAGTGGCGTGAGTCCCTCGACGGCCTGGTGCAGACCCACGGCCACCAGCGCGGCCGCGAGATCATGCTGAGCCTGCTCAAGCGGTCCAAGGAACTGCACCTCGGTGTGCCGATGGTCCCCACGACGGACTACGTCAACACCATCGCTCCGGAGAACGAGCCCGAGTTCCCCGGTGACGAGGAGCTCGAGCGCCGCTACCGCCGGTGGATCCGCTGGAACGCCGCGATCACGGTGCACCGCGCCCAGCGGCCGGGCATCGCCGTGGGCGGACACATCTCGACCTACGCGTCGAGCGCCGCGATGTACGAGGTCGGTTACAACCACTTCTTCCGCGCGCAGGACCACCCCTCCGGCGGCGACCAGGTCTTCTTCCAGGGCCACGCCTCCCCCGGCATGTACGCCCGCGCATACATGGAAGGCCGCCTCAGCGAGGACCAGCTCGACGGCTTCCGGCAGGAGAAGTCCCACGCAGGCGGTGGGCTGTCGTCCTACCCGCACCCGCGTCTCATGCCGCACTTCTGGCAGTTCCCGACCGTGTCGATGGGCATCGGCCCGATCAACGCGATCTACCAGGCGCAGCAGGCGAAGTACCTCTCGAACCGCGGCATCAAGGACGCGTCCGACCAGCAGGTGTGGGCGTTCCTCGGCGACGGCGAGATGGACGAGGTCGAGTCGCGCGGACAGCTCCAGGTCGCCGCGAACGACGGCCTCGACAACCTGAACTTCGTGATCAACTGCAACCTGCAGCGTCTCGACGGTCCGGTCCGCGGCAACGGCAAGATCATCCAGGAGCTCGAGGCCTTCTTCCGCGGCGCGGGCTGGAACGTCATCAAGGTGATCTGGGGTCGCGAGTGGGATGACCTCCTCGCCCGCGACACCGAGGGCGCCCTGCTCAACCTCATGAACGCCACGCCCGACGGTGACTACCAGACGTACAAGGCCGAGAACGGCGCGTACGTCCGCGAGAACTTCTTCGGGCGCGACCCGCGGGCACTCCAGCTGGTCGAGGGCTACTCCGACGACCAGATCTGGAACCTGAAGCGCGGTGGCCACGACTACCGCAAGGTCTACGCCGCGTTCAAGGCCGCGACCGAGCACAAGGGCCAGCCGACCGTCATCCTCGCGAAGACGGTCAAGGGCTACGGCCTCGGCCCGAGCTTCGAGGGGCGCAACGCGACCCACCAGATGAAGAAGCTCACGCTCGACAACCTCAAGCAGTTCCGCGACGAGATGCGCATCCCGATCTCCGACGCGCAGCTCGAGGAGAACCCCTACACGCCGCCGTACTACCACCCGGGGAACGACGACGAGGCGATCCAGTACATGCACGAGCGTCGCCGCGAGCTCGGCGGCTACGTGCCGGAGCGTCGGACGAAGTACACGCAGGTCACCCTGCCCGACGACTCGAAGTACCAGGTCGTCAAGAAGGGCTCCGGCAAGCAGGAGGTCGCCACGACGATGGCGTTCGCCCGCCTGCTGAAGGACCTGCTGCGCTCGCCCGACTTCGGCGACCGCGTGGTCCCGATCATCCCGGACGAGGCACGCACGTTCGGCATGGACGCGTACTTCCCGACCGCGAAGATCTACAACCCGAACGGCCAGCACTACACGTCGGTCGACCGCGAGCTCCTCCTGGCGTACAAGGAGAGCCCGCAGGGCCAGATCATCCACGTCGGCATCAACGAGGCGGGTGCCCTCGCGGCGTTCACCGCGGTCGGCACCTCGTACTCGACGCAGGGCGAGCCGCTCATCCCGGTCTACGTCTTCTACTCGCAGTTCGGGTTCCAGCGCACCGGTGACGCCATCTGGGCCGCCGGCGACCAGATGACCCGCGGGTTCATGATCGGCGCCACCGCCGGCCGGACGACCCTGACGGGTGAGGGCCTACAGCACGCCGACGGCCACTCGCTGCTCCTCGCGGCGACGAACCCGGCCGTGGTGTCCTACGACCCCGCGTACGGGTACGAGATCGGCCACATCGTCAAGGCCGGCCTCGAGCGCATGTACGGCACGAACGAGGACGGCTCGCCGAAGCACGCCGACCCGAACGTCATGTACTACCTCACGGTCTACAACGAGCCGCTGGTCCAGCCGGCCGAGCCGGAGGGTGTCGACGCCGAGGGCATCGTCAAGGGGATGTACCTCCTCAAGCCGAGCGAGCAGGACGGCCCGAAGGCGCAGCTGCTCGCGTCCGGTGTCGCCGTGCCGTGGATCCTCGAGGCGCAGCAGCTCCTCGCCGAGGACTGGGGCGTGTCGGCGGACGTCTGGAGCGTCACGAGCTGGGGTGAGCTGTACCGCGACGGTCTCGACGCGGAGCAGCACGCGTTCCTCAACCCGAACGAGGCCCCGCGGACGCCGTACGTCACCGAGCGCCTGCTCGGCACCGAGGGCCCGGTCGTGGCGGTGAGCGACTTCATGCACCAGGTGCAGGAGCAGATCCGCCCGTTCGTCCCGACCGACTACGCCACGCTCGGCGCCGACGGCTTCGGCTTCTCGGACACCCGCCCGGCAGCCCGCCGCTTCTTCCACATCGACGGCCCCTCGGTCGTCGTGCGGACGCTGCAGCAGCTGGCGAAGCAGGGCAAGGTCGACCACGCCCTCGTGCAGCAGGCGATCGACAAGTACCGCCTGCACGACGTCACCGCCGGAACCACCGGCAGCGCGGGCGGCGAGAGCTGAGTTGTCGACACCCCGCACCGACCCTGCCGTGAGCCAGCAGAGCGACCGCGAACGCGCGCTCTCCTGGCTCCGGCAGGTGTCGGGCGAACTCTCCACCGCGACGATCAAGCGGCTCGAGGACACGCTGCCCTGGTACAGCGAGATGCCACCGGGGCGTCGCTCGGCCGTCGGGCTCGTCGCCCAGGCCGGCATCACCTCGTTCATCAGCTGGCTCGAGGGCACCGCGTCCACCCCGTGGATCGCCGCGGCCGACGTCTTCGGCTCCGCGCCGCGTGAGCTCCTCCGGTCCGTGAGCCTGCAGCAGACGCTGCAGCTCATCCGGGTGGTCGTCACCGTGGTCGAGGAGCGCGCCAAGGACGACGAGATGCTGCAGGAGGCGATCCTCAAGTACTCGCGGGACATCGCCTTCGCGGCTGCCGACGTCTACGCCCGTGCGGCCGAGGCCCGCGGGCTCTGGGACGCCCGACTCGAGGCGCTGGTCGTCGACTCGATCCTCTCCGGCGAGTACGACGACGAGCTGCCCTCCCGGATCGCGGCGCTCGGCTGGCACGGCCACGGCGAGGTCGCGGTGCTCGTCGGCACCGCACCGAAACAGCTGGAGGTCGACCAGATCCGCCGGACGGCCCGCCACATGGACGCCGACGTCCTCATCGGCGTGCAGGGATCCCGGCTCGTGGTCGTCATCGGCAGGGCGACGCCGCGCGACGACGTCCCCGAGGGCGAGGACCCGGTGTCGTTCACCGCGATCGCCCAGGCCCTCGAGCCGTCGTTCGGCGAGGGCCACCTCGTGCTCGGCAACGAGGTCCCCGGCGTGGTCGACGCCTCGACGAGCGCCAAGGCCGCCCTTGCGGGGTTCGCCGTTGCACGCGCGTGGCGCGGTGCACCGCGTCCGGCACTCGCCGACGACCTGCTGCCCGAACGGGCCCTGGCCGGCGACCCGCTGGCCCGGTCCGCGCTCGTGCAGCGCATCTACGTCCCTCTGAAGGACCAGTCCACCGAGCTCCTCCAGACGCTCTGGTGCTACCTCGACACCGGGCGCTCGCTCGAGGCCACCGCCCGTGAGCTCTTCGTGCACCCGAACACCGTGCGCTACCGCCTGCGCCGGGTCGCGGACATCATCGGCTGGGACGCCACCCACGCCCGGGACGCCCTGATCGTCCAGTCGGCGCTCATCCTCGGTGCGATGTCCGAGTCGGCGTCCGGCCGACGGCGCCTGCCCCAGCGCCGGTGAGCCGCGAGCCGGTCGGCGCCGGCACGCGGACCCGCTCCGCACCGCGGCTTGTAGGACTTCGCACAATGTCGCGCGGGGATTCGTGTGGGAAGTCCACACGGACCCCGCGTGCCGTCCCCGGCAGGATTGTCCGGTGATCGTCGTCGTCGCGCCCGGACAGGGCTCCCAGACCCCAGGCTTCCTCGCCCCCTGGCTCGAGGACCCCGCAGTCCGTGACCGTGTCGGAGCCTGGTCGGACGCCCTCGGCGTCGACCTGGTCGCCCACGGCACCGTCTCGGACGCCGAGACGATCAAGGACACCGCGCTCGCGCAGCCGCTGATCGTGGCGGCCGGGCTGATCACGGCCGGTGCACTGCTCGCAGACGGTCGCCGTGACCTGGTCGGCGGCGTGGCCGGACACTCGGTCGGCGAGTTCACCGCCGCAGCCGTCGCCGGCGTCCTCGAGCCCACCGACGCCCTGACGCTCGTCGCCGAACGGGGGCGCGCGATGGCCGACGCCGCTGCCATCGAGCCGACCTCGATGGCCGCGGTCCTCGGTGGCGACGCCGACGAGGTCGCCGCCGCGCTCGACGCCCGCGGTCTCGTGCCCGCGAACCACAACGGCGGCGGCCAGACCGTGGTCGCCGGCGCTGCCGACGCTATCGCCGACCTCGCCGCGAACCCGCCGGCGAAGGCCCGGGTCGTGCCGCTCGCCGTCGCCGGCGCGTTCCACACGCGCTACATGGGCCCGGCGGTCGAGCGCGTCGCCCCGGTGGCCGCAGCCGCCGCGGTGCAGGACCCGACGCTCCCGATCTGGACGAACGCCGACGGCTCCCGCGTCGACGACGGCCGACGCTTCGTCGACCTGATGGTGCAGCAGATCGCGAACCCCGTGCACTGGGACGCCGTGATGGAGTCGTTCTCCGCCGCCGGCGTCACCGGCATCATCGAGCTGGCCCCGGCCGGTGCCCTCGTCGGCCTCGCCAAGCGCGGTCTCCGCGGTACCCCGACCGTGGCGATCAAGACCCCCGACGACCTGCCCGCAGCCATCGAGCTGCTGCAGGCCGCGAAGACGGAAGCAGAGGCGACCGCGTGACGGACGCGACCGACAGCACCGAACCGACCCGTGCCTCCCGGCCGATGCTCCAGCAGCGTCGCGGCCACGAGTTCACCCGCATCCTCGCCTACGGCGCGGCCCGCGGCGAGAACGTCGTGCCGAACGACGACCTGGTCGGCCCGATCGACTCGTCCGACGAGTGGATCCGGCAGCGCACCGGCATCGTCACGCGCAAGCGTGCCGGTGCCGACACCGAGGCGGTCGACCTCGCCGAGATCGCCGCACGGGAAGCCATCGCGAAGGCCGGCATCGAGCCGTCACAGATCGGTGTCGTCCTGGTCAGCACCGTCACGCACACGGTCGCGACCCCGTCGATGGCGTCGCTCCTCGCCGAGCGGATCGGGGCGACCCCGGCGGCCGCGTACGACGTCAGCGCCGCGTGCGCCGGCTACGCGTACGGCATCGCGCAGGCCGACTCGTTCATCAAGTCCGGCCTCGCCGACCACGTGCTGGTCATCGGTGCCGAGAAGCTCAGCGACGTCGTCGACCCGACCGACCGCTCGATCTCGTTCCTCCTCGGCGACGGCGCCGGTGCGGCCGTCGTCGGTCCGAGCGAGTTCCCCGGGATCGCTCCCACGATCTGGGGATCCGACGGATCGAAGTGGGACGCGATCGGCATGACCGCGACCTACAACGAGTGGGCCGCCGGCGCGCCGCGTCCGACGATGCGGCAGGCCGGTCAGACGGTGTTCCGCTGGGCCGTCTGGGAGATGGTGAAGGTCGCCCGCGAGGCGATCGAGGCGGCGGGTGTCCGCCCGGAGGACCTCGCGGCGTTCGTGCCACACCAGGCCAACATCCGCATCATCGACGAGTTCGCGAAGCAGCTCGGTCTGCCCGACACGGTGGCCATCGCCCGCGACATCACGACCACCGGCAACACCTCCGCCGCGAGCATCCCGCTCGCGACGCACCGACTGCTCGAGGAACACCCCGAGCTGTCCGGCGGCCTGGCCCTGCAGATCGGCTTCGGCGCCGGTCTCGTCTTCGGCGCCCAGGTCGTCGTCCTCCCCTAGCCCCCCCCCGAGCCTCCGCGCACGAGCACGGCCCGTGCCCTAGGCTGGTCCACGGTCAAACGACACCCCCTCAAGGAGAATCCCCATGGCCCTGTCCAACGAAGAAGTCCTCGCCGGCCTGGCCGAGCTGATCAACGACGAGACCGGCATCGCGACCGACACCGTCGCCGCCGACAAGTCGTTCACCGACGACCTCGACATCGACTCCATCTCGATGATGACCATCGTCGTGAACGCCGAGGAGAAGTTCGACGTGAAGATCCCGGACGAAGAGGTCAAGAACCTCAAGACCGTGGGCGACGCCGTCGACTACATCGTCAAGGCGCAGGCCTGACGCGAGCTTCCTGAGCGCCGCGGCCCCGGCGGAACAGCCGCGGGCCGTGGCGCTCGACTCGTCCACCGCGGACCGGCTGCACCGGTCCGCCGGCCCGACCGTCGTCGGTCCGAACCGGCCCGGCGTTCGTCGGTCCGACCCGGCTCCGTCCGGCACCGCCACGAGCGGCCGGACGTCCTCACGAAAGAACACGTCGTTCCATGACCAACAAGACCGTCGTCGTCACCGGGATCGGTGCGATCACGCCCCTCGCCGCGACCGCCCCGGAGACGTGGGAGGCGCTGCTCGCCGGCAAGTCCGGCATCACCCGCATCGAAGACCCGCGCTACGCCGAGCTCGAGCTCCCCGTCGAGTTCGCCGGCCAGGCGCGCCGCTTCGTCACCGACCAGCTCACCCGTCCGGAGACCAAGCGCTTCGACCCGTCGTCGCAGCTCTCGCTCATCGCCGCTCGCGAGGCCTGGGCCGACGCCGGCATCGACGCCGAGTCCGTCGTGCCCGAGCGTCTCGTCGTCGACTGGGCGACCGGTATCGGCGGTGTCAACACGCTCCTCGACGCCTGGGACACCCTCCGCGAGAAGGGCCCGCGCCGCGTGATGCCGATGACGGTGCCGATGCTCATGGCGAACGGCCCGGCGGCTGCCATCGAGATGGAGTTCGGCGCCCGAGGCGGTGCCCGCACCTACCTGTCGGCGTGCGCGTCGAGCACCGAGTCCCTCGCCGAGGCGTACCGCCACGTCGCGACCGGCGAGGCCGACATCGTCATCGCCGGTGGTGCCGAGGCCGCCCTGCACCCGCTGCCGCTCGCCGCGTTCGCGGCCATGCAGGCGCTGTCGCGTCGCAACGACTCGCCCGAGACCGCCTCGCGTCCGTACGACGTCACGCGTGACGGGTTCGTGCTCGGCGACGGCGCGGCGGCGCTCATCCTCGAGACCAAGGAGCACGCCGAGGCCCGCGGCGCGACGATCTACGCCGAGGTCGCCGGTGCCGGCATCACCTCGGACGCGTTCCACATCACCGCGCCGGACCCCGAGGGCAGCGCCGCCGCCCGTGCCGTCCTCCAGGCGCTCGAGCACGCCGGTGCCGCGCGCGAGGACGTCGTCCACGTCAACGCGCACGCCACCTCCACGCCCGTGGGCGACGTCGCCGAGTACCACGCGATGCGCCGTGTCTTCGGCGACCACCTCGACGACGTCGTGGTCTCGGCCACGAAGGCGTCGACGGGGCACCTGCTCGGCGGCGCCGGCGCGATCGAGGCCGTGTTCACGGTGCTCGCGCTGCACAACCGGGTCGCGCCGCCGACGATCAACCTCACCGACCAGGACCCGGAGATCGTCATGGACGTGGCGCGCGAGCCGCGCCAGCTGCCCGACGGTGACCTGCTCGCGGTGAGCAACTCGTTCGGGTTCGGCGGGCACAACGCCGTGGTCGCGTTCCGCAACGCGTAGTCGCGCCGGTCGCGCCGGTCGCCCTCGTTGCGCCGGTCGCCCTGGTCGCGCCGGTCGCGCCGGTCGCGTCCGTTCCGGCCCGGAGGCCCGCCCCGCGTCGTCGGGGCGGGCCTCCGCTGGTTGCGTGGCCGGTCTGGTGCCGTGCCGCCGCCGCTGCTGCCGCCGCCGCCGCCGCCGCGAGTCTCGCCCAGCCGGACACTCTCGCGGGTCCCACACCGCGGAACTGTCCGCTGAGCCGAGTCTCGCCCAGCCGGACACTTTCGCGGGTCCCACGCCGCGGAACTGTCCGCTGAGCCGAGTCTCGCCCAGCCGGACACTTTCGCGGGTCCCACGCCGCGGAACTGTCCGCTGAGCCGAGTCTCGGACGACGCCCGGCGCGACTCGTGGCGGCCCGGGGACGACGAACGCCGCCGGGCACGAGGCCGGGCGGCGTTCGGGGAAGCGGAGGAAGCGCGGGGGTGGGTCAGCCCACGCGGTGGAGCCAGACGACGGGATTGCCCTCGGCGGCGTGGCGGAACGGCTCGAGTTCGTCGTCCCAGGCCTGGCCGAGCGCCAGACGCAGCTCGCGGTGGAGTTCGAGCGCGTTGCTGCCGGCGACCTCCATGGCGTAACGGACGCGGTCCTCGGGGACGACCATGTTGCCGGTCACGTCGGTCTGCGCGTAGAACACCCCGAGGTCGGGCGTGTGCATCCACCGGCCGCCGTCGGAAGCGCTGGTCGGCTCCTCCGTGACCTCGTACCGCAGGTGCTCCCAGCCGCGCAGCGCAGAGGCGATCGCGGCTCCGGTGCCGACCGTGCCGGTCCACGTGAACTCGGTGCGTCGGGCGCCGTCCTGCGCCGGCTGGTCGAGCCACGAGAAGTTCACGGCACGGTTCATCGCGCGACCTGCCGCCCATTCGACGTGCGGGCAGAGCGCGCGTGGTGCGGAGTGCACGTAGAGCACCCCGGTCGTCGTTCCGTTCACGGTTCCTCCGATTCGTCAGGTGCGACTTCCCCATCGACCTGAGCACTCGGAACCGTTCTCGGAACCATCGGTATGCGATTGTGATGTCCTGCCGGACACGCCCATTATGCAGCGTCAGCGCTGGGAACGCCAGGCCGGGACCGTCGTCAGTGCAGAACCGCGCCGGAGGCGTCGACGGGGTGCCGCTCCCCCGCCGCGATCGCCGCCGGGATGCGGTTCTCGGCGGGCGGGACCGGGCAGGCGAAGAGGTACGAGAATGCGCACGGCGGCAGGACGGCGCGGTTCCAGTCGAGGACGACCTCGGCGGGTCCGCCCGGGTCGTCGAGGTACAGGAAGCGGCCCATCGAGTACGTGCTCGACGGATCGTCCTCGGGAAGGGCGCTCGTAGCGTCCTGGACGATGAGCTGCAGCCGTGCGGAGCCGCGGAACGCCGCGGACCGGACCGCCACGAGGCGCACGGCGACGTCGCCGACGGTGGTGGTGACGTGCCCGGCGACCGGGAGCGGGACGCCGGCGGCGTCGAGGACGCTGCCCCGAGCCTCCAGGCCGTCGCGCACCGGTTCGTACCTCCCGGAGGTGACCCACGTCGCATCGTGGTCGAAGCGGGCGATCCCGGCGAAGCGGGCGATCGCCTCCGAGGAGGGGTCCCACACGCGCAGCGTGCGGTCCGTCACCGTGCCGGCGAGACCGTCCGAGAAGGACACCACCGACGGCACGACGGCGTGGTCGCCCGCGACGAGGACCGTGCCGTCGACCGGGACGCTGTCGACGACCACCCCGTCCCCGAGCTCCGCGGTGACGGTCAGGCCGCCCGGTGCCGGTGCCCAGCGCCCGGGCACCGGCCACACGGGCTGCTCGACCTCGACCTGCTGCGCGTTCACGAGCGCGAGCGGCCCACGGGGCCCGCGTGCCCAGCGGTCCCGGTCGGCGATGTGCTCGGCGAGGCCGGTCACAGTTGCTGTTGCCGCGGGTAGATGACCTTCTGGACGATGATGATCACCGACGCTGCGATCGGCACCGCCACGAGTGCGCCGAGCACACCGCCGATGGTGCCGCCGGCGACGGCGGCGATGACCACGAGGGCCCCCGGCACCTGCACTGCGCGGGACATGATGCGCGGAGAGATGACGTACGCCTCGACCTGCATGTACACGAGGTAGTACACCGCCGCTGTCAGCGCCGTCGCCGGTGAGGCGAACAGGCACAGCAGCGAGATCACGACCGCGGCGCTGAGCGTCCCGACGAGCGGGATGAGCGACCCGAGGAACGCGAAGGACGCCAGCAGCACGGGCAGCGGGGCGCCGATGATGAGCAGGAAGACCAGACTGAGGACGCCGTTGATGAGCGCCTGCGAGATCTGGCCCACGACGTAGCGGCCGACCGCCTGGGTGATCTGCTCGCTGACGTCCACGAAGTTCCCGCGGCGGGACGCTGGGACGAACCGGTAGGTCATCGACTTCAGGCCGCGCATGGACGCGAGGAAGTAGAGCATCAGGATGAGCACGATGAGGGCGCCCGTCAGCCCGGACAGGATGCCGCCCCCGACCGCGAGGATGCCGCCCCCGAGGTTGAGCAGGTTGCCCGGGTCCTCGGCGAAGGACTGCACGGACTGCAGTGCGTGCTCGACGTCGAACGCCCCGCTCAACTGCTTCGAGAGGTCTCGGAACCAGTCCTGTCGGGAGATGTCCTGGATGATCTCGGGGAAGTTCTGGATGAGGTTCGTCGCCTGCTGCACCAGGATCGGTACGACCGCGAAGATCACCCCGACGAACGCCGCCAGCACAGCGACGACCACCGCGAGGATGGCGGTCCAGCGCGGGATGAAGCGCTCGAGGAACGACACGAGGGGGTCGATCCCGAGCGCGAGGAACAGTGCGACCCCGATGTAGACGAGGACGGTGCTGAGCTCCCGGACCACCGCGCCGGCCGCGAGGGCGACGAGCACACCGATCGCGCCCATGAAGCCGATGCGGAACGCGTTGACGCGCACGCCGGTGCCGCCGCGGGTCACCTCGAACGTGACGTTCGGGGTCGGTCCGAGGGGGTCGTGGTCGTGCGGCTTGCGCCGTGGGAGCTGCATGGGCGGCCTTGTCTCGTGTGCTGCTCGGACCCGCGTCGGGATCGTGGGGCGGGCCGTGTCTCGTGTGCTGCTCGGACCCGCGTCGGGATCGTAGGGCGGGCCGTGTCTCGTGTGCTGCTCGGACCCGCTTTCGGATCGTAGGGCGGGCCGGGTCTCGTGTGCTGCTCGGACCCGCTTTCGGATCGTGGGCCGGGCCGTGTCTCGTGTGCTGCTCGGACCCACTTTCGGATCGTAGGGCGGGCGGGACTCGAACCCGCGGATCGTTCGGTTATGAGCCGACTGCCTTGACCAGCTTGGCTACCGCCCCTCGCCGGCGACCCGTCAGGCCACCGGTTCCCCACGATACAGCGCCTCGAACGTCGCGAGCGTGCGGTTGATGTCGTGTGGCTGGATCATCGCGAGGCTCCGCTGCCGCATCGCGACGTAGTCCTCGTCCGACGCGGTGAGCACGGTCGTGAGCTTGTCGGCGAGGTCGCGTTCGTCACCGGGACGGAACAGGTACCCGTTGCCGTCGATCAGGTGCGGCAGTGCCATCGAGTCGGCGGCGACGACCGGGAGCCCCGACGCCATGCCCTCGAGCGACGAGATGCTCTGGAGTTCCGCCGTCGACGGCATCGCGAAGACGGTCGCGTTGGTGAGCGCGGTGCGCTTGTCCTCGTCGGACACGAACCCCGCGAAACGCACGCGGTCCTCGAGGCCGAGCTCGCGGACGAGTGCGGTGAGCTTCGGGATCATCTCGCCGCCGCCGACGATGGTCAGGTGCGCGTGCAGCTCCGGTGGGAGCAGCGGCAGCGCCCTGACCAGGACGTCGAGGTTCTTCTCGGGCGCGACACGGCCGACGAACACGATCTCGTTGTTCGCCGGACGGCCCTCGCGTGCGACGTACCGGGTGACGTCCAGTCCACAGGAGATCGCGAGGACCCGCTGTCCGGCGATGGCCTTGCGCAGGTAGTCGGCGGCGAGGTTCGTCGGCGTCGTGATGGCGTCGGCGATGCGGTACGTCTTCGCTGCGTCGCGCCAGGCGATCCGGATGGCCGTCGGGATGATCCTCTTGCTCAGCGGGACGTAGTCGAGCAGGTTCTCCGGCATGAAGTGGTTCGTCGCCACCACCCGGATGCCGCGGTCGTGGGCTTCACGAGCGACCCCGCGACCGACGACGATGTGCGACTGGATGTGCACCACGTCGGGCCGGACGGCATCGAGGATCGGAGCGGTGAGCTTCCGGACGCTCCACGGCCAGACGAACCGGAGCCAGGCGTGCGTCGGCCACTTGTACGACTTGAGACGGTGCACGACGAGCTGGACGCCACGGTGCTCCTCCTCGAAGGTGCCGTGGTGGCTCGAGGACGCGGGCGCCACGACGTGGACCTCGTGCCCCCGTTCGGCCAGCCCGACGGCGAGCTGCTCGGCGAACGTCGCGGCGCCGTTCACGTCGGGCGGGAAGGTGTCCGCCGCGATGAGCACCCGCAGCGGTCGGCGTCCGGCCGTCGCACCCGTCGACTCGGCGGTGGCGTTGGTGGCGTCTGCTGACACGGCGGGCAAGGTCCTCTCGTGGGCGGTGTCCTGGTCGGAGTGGAACGCTACCGTACGCGCTCTCGGCCCGGCGTCCGCCTCGCGGAGGACCCCGAGCTGCGCACGCGGGTGCCGCACAGGTCAGGGCCGTGCACGTCAGGACCGGGTCTGGGGGTGGTGCTTCGCGAGGAGGAACACCCCGGTGATCGCGATCGCCGCCGCGACGACGAACCCGAGCACCGCACCGACGGGCGCGCCGGTCGCCTCGTCGAGGACGATCACGCCGATGCCGACGGCGACGATCGGGTCGATGACGGTGAGCCCGGCGATGACGAGGTCGGCGGAGCCGCTCGAGTAGGCGTTCTGCACGAAGTACCCGCCGAGCGACGCGGCGACCACCACGCCGAGGATGGCGACGGCCGTGAGCCAGTCGAACGTGCCGTTGAGCAGGCGGTTCAGCACGACCTTCGCCAGGGTCGCCACGAAGCCGTAGAGCACGCCGGCGCCCACGATGTAGTACAGCGCGTTGCGGTGCTGCGCGACGAAGCGGAAGGAGACGAGCACGAGCGCGAGCACGACCGCGAGGATCACCAGCACCGTGATCAACTGCTGGCGCGTGATGGCGCTCTCGCGCCCGACGAACGCGGCGATGGCCACGAAGATGCCGACACCGATGATGCACGTCCACACCGCACGGCGCGCCCGACGCCCGAGTGGGACACCGCTGGCACGCGAGGAGAACCACGTCGTGATGACGAGCGCGACGGCGCCGAGCGGCTGCACGACGATCAGCGGCGCGTTGGCGATGCTGAACAGCTGCAGCACGACGGCAAGCCCGAGCATGAGCGTGCCGAGCACCCAGTACCCGCTCGACACGAGTGCGAGGACGTGCCGGACGCTGAGGCCCTTCGACTGCCGCCCGAGCCGGGCCTCGACCCGTTGGACGCCACGGCTCTGGAACTGCGCGCCGAGCGACAGGAACACCGCACCGAGCAGTGCGACGGGGATCATGAGCGCCTGGAACGGGGTCAGGTTGCTGACCGCGTCGGGGAGCGGGAGGTCCGTCGTCACGCGTCGAGGCTACCGGTCCTCGCCGGATAACCTGGGTGAATGGCCGTCCTCCCGATCCGCATCACCGGTGAACCCGTCCTCCACGAGCGCGCCACGGAGGTGACCGAGTTCGACGACGCACTCCGCGAGCTCGTGGCGGACATGTTCGAGACGATGGACCTGGCGCCCGGTGTCGGTCTCGCCGGTCCGCAGGTCGGGGTCGGGAAGCGGCTCTTCGTCTACTCATGGACCGATGATGACGAGGTCCTGCACCGCGGCGCGGCGGTCAACCCCGTCCTGTGGATCACTCCCCCGGTCCCCGAGGCTGTGGAGGAACTCGACGAGGACGACGAGTCCGAGGGGTGCCTCTCGATCCCCGGTGAGCGCTTCCCCCTCCGGCGATCAGCGGGCGCGCTCCTCCGCGCCGTCGACGAGCACGGCGATCCGTTCGAGGTCGAGGCCCACGGCTGGCTCGCCCGCGTCTTCCAGCACGAGTACGACCACCTCGACGGCTACCTCTACGCGGACCGACTCGGGCACCCCTACGGCAAGCAGGTCACGAAGGCCATCCGGAAGAACAGCTGGGGCGGACCGGGCAAGTCGTGGCTGCCCGGGCGCGACCACCCGGAGGGCTGATCAGCCCGCGCCGCGGCGCGCGGCCGCTCTGCACGCTGGCAGTCCGGCTTGGAGGCACGGCTCACCCCCGGTAGGTCGCCAGCGCCTCCCGCAGGCGGTCGTGCTCGGGGTGACCGGGACAGTAGGCGAGCAGACCCGCGGCACGCTGCGCAGCGTGCGCCGTGCGGACCGGTTCGGCCCACGGTCCGGCACCCCGCACCGCGCACCAAGCCGCGAGCTCGTCGAGCGTCGCTGTGCCGTCAGCAGCGCGGACCGCGTCGGCCTGCTGGTCGGACATCGCGCTCCCGGTGGTGCGGGTCGCCGTGCACGATGCCCGACGGTCCTCCCACACGGCGGAGTACGTCGTGTAGGTCTCGGTCGCGTCGCCCTTGCCCGTGCGGCACGTGAAGGCGAACATGACCGGCGCGGTGCCGGTCACCGCTGCGCCCGCGGCCCGGGTGTTCGACGGTTCCTCGGGGTCGGCCTCGGCCGACGTGCACGCGCTCAGCAGCACGCTCGCCGCGACGGCGAGCGCCAGGGTGAGGACGGGCCGGATCGAGCGCACCTGAGAACGCTAACAGGCTCCCCCGCGCACAACCCGAGTCCAGCGCAGACCACCCGAGTCCAGCGCAGACCACCCGAGTCTCGTGCAGCCCCGCACACCCTCACACCCATCCCCGCCGACACCCACGCGCGCCGCGCACGCAAAAGACCCCCACCGCGAACGGTGGGGGTCTGTCGCTCCCCGAGTTGGACTCGAACCAACAACCTGCCGGTTAACAGCCGGCTGCTCTGCCAATTGAGCTATCGAGGATCAGTTGCTCTGCTGAACAACGGGTAACAGCATAGCAGCACGCGGACCCCGCTCACCGCATCGGGAGCACACCCCGGGCGTGGCGGGCTGCAGTGACGGCGGACGACCGACTCAGTAGCCCGCGGCCGGGTCCACGACACCGACGTAGCCCGTGCCCTCCCCGCCGAGGAACGCGACCGTGTTCGCCCGCACGCGCTCGGCCAGGAGCGGCGCCACCATCTCCGGTGTGTCTGCCTGGTGCGGCGTGATGATCGCCCCGGGCTCACTCCAGAGCGGGTGGCCGTCCGGCAGCGGCTCCGGGTCGGTCACGTCGAGTCCCGCGGCAGCGATCGAGCCGTCCCGCAGTGCGGCCACCAGTGCGTCGGTGTCCACGAGTCCACCTCGTGCGATGTTCACGAGCCGCGCCGAGTCCTTCATGAGCCCGAACTGGTGCGCTCCGAACAGCTTCGACGTCCCGGAGGTCATCGCGGCGGCGATCATCACGACGTCGGCGTCGGGCAGGACCTCGTCGAGCTGGTCGGTCGACACCGTGCGGTCGGCGGACTCCACCGGGGCCGACGACCGCCGCACGACGGTCACGTGCACGTCGAACGGCCGCAGCAGCCGGATGTACTCGAGCGCGATGCCGCCGGCGCCGACCACGACGACGTTCCTCCCGTACAGCGACACACCCTCGGGCTCGGTCGCCCAGGAGGTCGCCCGTGCCCGCTTCTGCAGTACCCGGAGCGTGCCGAGGGTCAGCGCGAGGGCGTGCTCGGCCACCGGCTCGGCGTACGCGCCCTTGGCGGAGGTGAACAGGACGCGGTCCCCGTGCGCCTCGATGAGCCCGGCGAAGGCGTCGACCCCGGCGAACGGGAGTTGCACCCAGGACACGTCGGGAGCATCGTCGAGCGCTGACGCGAGTCCGTCCGGGTCGCGTGGGTCGAGCCAGACGATCCCGCGGGTGTCGGGACCGAGCGGGGCGACGGTCCCACCGGCCTCGACGACGGCGGAGACGTGCAGGTCGGCCTCGGCGGGCAGGACGGCGACGGGGCCGGCCTGCGGCGGGGCGACGGGCAGCGGAGCTCCGGCGTCGGTGACGACCGCGCGGTGCCCGCGGACCCCCGCTGGCGCGGCGGCGCGACCGGGCGTGGCGCTCACGCCTGCTCCTGCCGTTCGAGCCGAGCGACGGTCGCAGCGGGGACGCCGAGCGACGAGCCCCTGACGGCCGAGGATCCGGACGCGGCCGACGAGCCGGACGCGGCCGACGAGCCGGACCCGGAGGAGCCGGACCCGGTCGACGAGCCCGCGCCGGACGGTGCCGCAGCCCCCGACGGGCTCGAGCCGGGCCGCCGCGGCGCCGACGATCGACGGGGCGACGACGGTGCCGCGGCGGCACCGGCTCCGGCGGGCCGTCGCTTGACCGGGCGGGATGCCGTGGAGGCGAGGGTCTTCACGTACGGGTCGACCGGGTTGTCGAGCACCTCGTCGAACGTCCCGAGCCCGACGAGCCGACCGTCCGCCATGACGGCGACGCGGTCGGCGAGGGCTCGGGCCTCGCGGAGGTCGCTCGACACCACGATCGCCGAGAACTGGCGGTTCCGCTGCAGGTTCGCGAGGGCCTCCAGGACGGACTGGCGGACGAGCACGTCGACGCCGCGCGCCGGTTCGTCGGCGACGAGCAGCTGCGGTTCGAGGATGAGGGCACGCGCCAGGGCGACCCGCTGCCGCTGACCACTCGACAGCTCCCACGTGTTGAGGCGCATGGACCCGAGCGGCAGGTGCACGGCGTCGAGCAGCCGGGCGACCATGAGCCCCGCTTCCTTCCGGTCGAAGCGGCGGTCGCGCACGTAGATCGGTTCGGCGACGGCCTCGCCCACGGTGAGGTCGGGGCTCAGCCGGTCGGCGCCGTCCTGCGGGAGGTACCCGATCCGCCCGCTCAGCCGGTCGAGCTTCCGCGACGACGCCCGGAGTCCGCGGGTCTTCTGCCCGAGGACGGTCAGTTCGCCGCCGACGATCTGGCGCCGGTACGCGCCCTCGCCCTCGCCGTGCGCGCCGAGCTGCCCGGCGATCGCCGCCGCGAGCGTCGACTTGCCCGACCCGGACTCGCCGAGGACCGCGAGGATCTCCCCCTGCCGCAGCGACATGCTGACGCCGTCGACCGCGCGGATCGGCTCCCCCGCTCGCCCGCTCCGGTACTCGATCGACACGTCGTCCGCGACGACCGCCGGGCCGTTCACCGCGATCATGGGTCCCCTTCCACGCCGCCCCCTGGCGGCGGTCCGCGCGGCGACGTGGGAGACGTCGCCGCGTGTGCACAGCAGTGGAGGCGACCGCCTGGAGGCGCGACTCGCGTCGTCGACGCGGGTCGCGCCTCCAGGCCGGTCCGGTCGGGTCAGGACCCGACGTTCTCCAGTGCCTCCAGCGTACGCCGTCGCTCGGCCTGTTCGGCCGGGTCCGGCACCGGGAGCGACGCCAGGAGGCGCTGGGTGTAGGGGTGCTGCGGAGCGCCGAGGACCTGCGCGGTCGTGCCGGTCTCCACGAGGTCGCCGCGGTAGAGCACCGCGATCCGGTCGGAGAGCGCGCCGACCACGGCGAGGTCGTGGCTGATGAACAGCGACGCGAACCCGAGGTCCTGCTGGAGCTCGAGGAAGAGCTCGAGGACCCGTGCCTGCACCGACACGTCGAGCGCACTCGTCGGCTCGTCGGCGATGAGGAGCTTCGGCCGGAGCGCGAGCGACCGCGCCAGCGACGCGCGCTGGCGCTGCCCGCCGGAGAGCTCGTGCGGGTAGCGGTCGCCGTACGCCGCCGGCAGCTGCACCGCTTCGAGCAGCTCGTCGACCCGCTTCCGGGCAGCACGCGGGCTGCGGACCTCGCCGTGCACGACGAGGGGCTCGGCGACGCACTCCGCGATCGTGAGCAGCGGGTTGAAGGACGTCGCCGGGTCCTGGAACACGAACCCGATGTCCTTGCGGTGCCGCTTGAAGTCGCGCTCCCGGTAGCCGAGCATCTCGGTGCCGAGGACGTTGAGCGAGCCGCCCGTGATCCGCGTGAGGCCCGCGATCGCCCGCCCGATGGTGGTCTTGCCCGAGCCGGACTCCCCCACGAGACCGAGGACCTCGCCGGGGCGGATCGCGAGGTCGACGCCCTTGACCGCCTTGAACGCGTGCGACCCGAGCCGGCCGGGGTACTCGATCTCGAGCCCCGTCGCCGACACGAGCGGCTCGACGTCCTCGGAGATCGCGGCGCGGCGGGCCGTGCCCGTCGAGGACTCGAGTCGGGGCACCGCGGCGAGCAGCCGCTTCGTGTAGTCGGCCTGCGGGTTCGCGAAGAGGTCGCGGACCGGGGCCTCCTCGACGATCTCGCCCTGGTACATCACGGCGACGCGGTCGGCCAGGTCGGCGACGACGCCCATGTTGTGCGTGATGATGACGATCGCCGCGCCGAACTCGTCGCGGCAGCGCCGGAGGAGGTCGAGGATCTCAGCCTGCACGGTCACGTCGAGCGCGGTGGTCGGCTCGTCGGCGATGATGACGCTCGGTTCGAGGGCCAGTGCGCTCGCGATGACGACGCGCTGCTTCTGCCCGCCGGAGAACTGGTGCGGGTAGTGGTCGACGCGCTCCTCCGGGTCGGGGATGCCCACGCGGCGGAGGTAGTCGATCGCCTTCGCCCGGGCCTCCTTCTTCGAGACGCCACCGTGGGCGCGCAGGCCCTCGGCGATCTGCCACCCGACCGTGAAGACCGGGTTGAGCGCGGTCGACGGTTCCTGGAAGACCATGGCGCCCGCGGTGCCGCGCAGCTCACGGAGCTTCTGCGCGCCGACGCTCACCACGTCGGTGCCGTCGAGGTACACGGCCCCGCCGAGCGTTGCGGTCTCGGGCATGAGCCGGAGCATGCTGCGGGCCGTGACGGACTTGCCGGAACCGGACTCGCCGACCAGCGCGAGCACCTCGCCCGGCCGGACGTCGATGCTGACGCCCTTGACGGCGTCGACGGCACCGTTGTCGGTCGCGAAGGTGACGGTCAGGTCGTCGACGACGGCGACCGCCTCGGTCGTGGTGTCGCCGGCCTGGAGGCGCTTGCTCGCCCCCGGCGCGTTCGTTGCGTCCGTCATGCGGCCGCTCCTTCCGTGCTGGCCGCCTGCTTGCGGGACACCAGCTGCTTCAGCCGGCGGCGGGCGCGCAGACGGGGGTCGGAGATGTCGTTGAGGCTCTCCCCGATGAACGTCACGCCGAGCACGAGCACGACGATCGCCACACCCGGGAAGACACCCGTCCACCACACGCCCGACG
The DNA here is from genome assembly GCF_001475545.1 of Curtobacterium luteum. GTDB lineage: Bacteria > Actinomycetota > Actinomycetes > Actinomycetales > Microbacteriaceae > Curtobacterium > Curtobacterium luteum_A. The sequence continues at coordinate 31,302 of NZ_LDQC01000021.1, forward strand.
CGACGTCGGACAGTGCGCGGCTGAGGTCGTAGCCCCACTCCGCGCCCGCGGTCGGGCCGATGCCGAACCCGAGGAAGCCGAGGCCCGCGAGCGTCAGGATCGCGTCGCTCGCGTTCAGCGTGAGGATGAGCGGCAGGCTCCGCGTGCTGTTGCGCAGGACGTGCCGGGTCATGATCCGCCACGGGTTGGTCCCCATGACCCGGGCCGACTCGACGAACGCCTCGTTCTTCAGGCGGACGGCCTCGGCGCGGACGACCCGGAAGTACTGCGGCACGTACACCACCGTGATCGAGATCGCCGCGGCGATGATGCCGCCCGCGTAGCTCGAGTTGCCGCCCGACACCACGATCGAGACGACGATCGCGAGGAGCAGCGACGGGAACGCGTAGATCGCGTCGGCGACGACCACCAGGACCCGGTCGAGCCACCCGCCGAGGTATCCGGAGACCATGCCGAGGACCACACCGATCGTGATCGACACGATGACGGCCACGATGACGACGAGCACGGCCGTGCGGGCGCCGTAGACGACGCGGCTGAACACGTCGAACCCGCCGACCGTGGTGCCCCAGATGTGCTCCGGGCTCGGGGCAGCCGTGCGCGGGAAGCCCTGGCCGTCGGCGCCCTGCAGCTGGCCGAAGCCGTACGGGGCGATGAGCGGTGCGGCGATCGCGACGATGAGGTACAGGGCGCAGATGACCACGCCCGTGATGAGCATGGCGCGCTGCCAGCCGGTGCTCCTGCGGAGCTGGACGACCACGGGCAGGCGCTTCCACAGCGGCTCGTGGCGGTCGACGAGGGCGGTGTCGGCCATCGCTAGAACCTCACTCTCGGGTCGATGAGCGCCGCGACGACGTCGACGATGAAGTTCGTCACCGCGACGATCACCGCGAGCATCGCGACGATGCCCTGGACCGCGACGAAGTCGCGGGCCGACAGGTACTGGTTGAGCTCGAAGCCGAGCCCGCGCCACCCGAAGGTGGTCTCGGTGAGGACGGAACCACCCAGCAGCATGGCGATCTGCAGGCCCATCACGGTGATGATCGGGACCAGTGCCGGACGGAAGGCGTGGGTCCGGACGAGCCGCGCCTCCCGGACGCCCCGAGAGCGCGCCGCGTCGACGTACTCGGAACCGAGCGAGCCGATCATGTTGGCGCGCACCAGGCGGAGGAAGATGCCGGCGGTGAGCAGGCCGAGTGTCAGCGCGGGCAGGACGGCGTGCGCCAGCACGTCCCCGATGATCTGGGCGTTGCCGGTGCGGAGTGCGTCGATGATGTAGATGCCGCTCGCGCCGGGGATGTTGTCGAGGACCAGGCTGACCCGGGTCGAGGCGCGGTCACCGAGCGGCAACCAGCCGAGCCAGACCGAGAACACGAGCTTGAGGAGCAGACCGCCGAAGAACACCGGCGTCGCGTACGTCAGGATCGCGAGGGCGCGGAACAGCACGTCCGGCCACTTGTCGCGGACGTACGCGGCGAGCATGCCGAGCGGGATGCCGAGGACGAGCGCGACGATGAGCGCGTAGAAGACGAGCTCCGCGGTCGCGCCGCCGTACTGCAGGATGATCTCGGTGATCGGGCGGTGGTCCGTCGTCGTCTCGCCGAAGTCCAGCCGGACGATGTTGCCGAGGTACTCGAGGTACTGCACGAGGACCGGTCGGTCGTAGCCCGCGGCGTGCAGGCGTTCCTGCAGCTGGTCGGGGGTGAGACGACCGCCGACCGACGCGGTGATCGGGTTGCCGATCACGCGCATCAGGAAGAACACGAGCGTCACGAGGATGAAGACGGTCGGGAAGATCAGGAGGAACCGGACGAGGACGTACCGGCCGAGTCCGCCGCCCTGCCCCGAGGCACGTCGCTGTGCCTGGGGCTTGGTCGGGTCGGTGGCCAGGTCCGAGCTCGCTCCGGGGCCGGCGCCGGGGCCGACCTCGGGAGTGCTGAGGGTCACGGGGTGGGTGCCTTTCGGGACGTGGTCAGGGGGCGCTCCGTGGCGGAGCGCCCCCTGGGGTCACATCGGTGCTACTTGGAGAGGGTCGCGTAGCGGAACTTGAAGGAGGCGTCGAGGGTCAGGCCCTTGACGTCCTTGCCGGCCACGGCGATCGACTTGCCCTGCAGGAGCGGGAGGGTCGAGATCTGCTCGGCCTCGCGCTGCTGCGCCTGCTCGATGAGGTCGGCGCGCTTCGACGCGTCCGACTCCGCCTGCTCCTCGGAGATGAGCTTCTGGATCGTCGGGTCGTCGTAGTGGTTCTGCACGAAGTTGTCCTTCGTGAAGAACGGCGACAGGTAGTTGTCGGCGTCCGAGAAGTCCGGGAACCAGCCGAGCTGGTACACCGGGTAGGCGTCCTTCGTGCGGTCCACGGCGTAGGTCGTGTAGACCGTCGACTGGATGTTCACGGTGAACAGGCCCGAGTTCTCGAGCTGCGTCTTGAGCTCGGCGTACTCGTCGTCCGAGGTCGAACCGTAGTGGTCCGGCGCGTACTGGATGTCGAGCTGGACCTTGCCGGAGACACCGGCGTCGGACAGCGTCTGCTTCGCCTTGTCGACGTCCGCGCCGCCGTTGCCGTCGCCGTAGAGGGTCTTGAACGGCGTCGCCGCACCGGTCAGGCCGTCCGGGACCATCGAGTACAGCGGCGAGTACGTGTTGTTGTACACGTCCTTCGCGAGCTTCTCGCGGTCGACGACGTCCGCGACCGCCTGGCGGACCGCGAGGGCCTTCTTCTCGTCAGCGCCGGACTGGCCGGTGCCGAACGGCTGCGTCTTGAAGTTGAAGACGAGGTAGCGGATCTCGCCGCCGGGGCCGTCGGTGACCTTGACGTTGTCGTCCTTGCGGAGGTCGGCGATGTCGGTCGGCGTGAGCGAGCGGTACGCCACGTCGACGTCGCCCTTCTGCACGGCGAGCTTGAGGTCGGTCTCCTTGGTGTAGTAGCTGGCGGTGACCTCGTCGGTCTTCGCCTTGCCGAGGAGGCCGTCGTACTCCTTGTTCGCCTTGTACTGGATCGTGTCGTTCTCCTTGTACGAGGTGATCTCGTACTGCCCGGCGAACGCCTTGCCCTTGACGATGTCCGCCGCGGGGGTGAGCTTGTCCGCGGAGAAGACCTGCTCGTCGACGATCGGACCGGCGGGGCTCGAGAGCACCTGCGGCCAGGTCTGGTCGGCGTGGTCGAGGTTGAACACGACCGTCGTGTCGTCCGGGGTGTCGATGCTCTTGAGGTTGGCGAGCAGGGACTGCGGGCCGTTCTCGTTGTTGATCTTGAGCTCGCGGTCGAACGAGAACTTCACGTCGCTCGACGTGAGGTCGTGGCCGTTCGCGAACTTCAGGCCCTTCTTGAGGGTGACCTCGTACGTGGTCGGGTTCGTGAACTCGCCCTTGGTCGCGATGTCGGGCTTGACGTCCGGGCTGCCGACGGGGGTGTTCATCAGGAACGGGAACACCTGGTTCTGCACGGCGAAGGAGCCGTTGTCGTAGGAGCCGGCCGGGTCGAGCGACGTGATCTTGTCGGTCGTGCCGATCGTCATGCCGTTCAGGTCGGCGGACGACACGCTGCCGCTCGCGCAGCCGGTGAGCACCAGCGCCGTCGCTGCTGCCCCGGCGCCGAGCGCGATGCCGCGCTTGCCCCACTTGGTGACGGATGCCATGTCCGTGTACCTCTCTGGTGATGATTGCAGGAGTCCTGACCGGCGGGTGGAACGACTGTGTGCCCGGTCAGGAACGCTCATTGGTACCACCCTGTCACGGAACCCAACGAACCGAGGGCGATTTGTTTACACCGCTGTAATGCAGGACCGCGTCGTCTGGCGCATCATGTCGCCGGTCCCGAGCGGCGTGTCACGCACGATTGTTGCGTTGGGCAACAGTGGCCGGTCGCCGGGCGTGTCGGGTGCTTCGAGCCGTCCGTCTCGGTCGGGCGATGCGCGGAGGTTCCAGAATGTCGGAATCTCGCGGCGCCCGAAGACCGGTGCGTGGAACCTCGGCACCATGCGCGCGGCGAGTCCCGGAACCTCGGCGTGGCGCCCGTCCTGGTCGCACGACGTGCCGCGCGCGCCCGCCGTGGTCGGCGATCCACGCGACCACCCGCGGCCTGCCGGGAGGCACGGGTCGCCTCCGCCACGCGCTGCGCGGCTCCCCTCGTGGTCGCGCGCGTGCCGTGCTGGTCGCGGCAGCGCTGGCCGGCGGCCGCCGCGTCCGCCCGAAGAACGGTCAGCGCTGGCCGGCCGCGGCCGCCGCGGCCTCGGAGTCCGCACGCAGCCGCATCCGCTGTGCGTCTATGTCGACGAGCTGCCGCTGGATCTCCGCGCGACGGTCGGCCTGCTCGTGCGGGTCCGCCCGCTGCAGCTGGCCGAGCAGCGACGCCTTGCGCGCGAGGAGGTCTCGCTCGACCAGGGCCACGACGATGCTCCGGCAGTACAGCGCGAGGTCCTCGTCGGTGCGGGCCGGGATCGGGGACAGCGCGAGTTCCTGCACGAGGCTCCGGAGCGGTGCCGGCACGTCGGAGATCAAGCGGTCGAGCCAGTCGCCCGCCCCGATCGCGTCGACGTTGGCCACGACGGCATCCCGGACGACGGCGAGCATCGGCGCCGAGAACGTGGCCGCGGCCGCGAGGCCGAGCAACGGCGCACCGACGTGCCCAGGCTGCTGCACCATCGCCATCACCGCGTCGCGCTCCATGCGGGTGATCGGGTCGTTCGGGAGGGATCGCAGCCCGGCCACGGGCTCGTCGGCTGGGGCGACCAGCTCGCCGCCGGGACCCGCCTGCGCGACCGGCACCGTCCCCGCGGCCCGGTCGTCCTGCGCACCGCGCGCTCGCTGCCGGGCGTTCTCGACCGCGCGACGGACCTCCGGGATGTCGAGGCCGAGCCAGCCCGCGAGCTCCCGAACGTAGCCCTGCGTCAGCGACCGGTCGCGGATCGTCGCGAGCACGGGAGCCGCAGCCCGCAGCGCGCCGACGCGACCCTCGACGGTCTCGAGGTCGTGCCCGTCGAGGGTGCGCCGGATCATGAACTCGAACATCGGTCGCTTGTTCGTGACGAGGCGCCGGATGGCGTCGTCGCCGCGCGCGAGCCGGAGGTCGCACGGGTCGAGCCCCTCCGGCGCGACCGCGACGAAGGTCTGCGCGGCGAAGCGCTGCTCCTCCGCGAAGGCCCGCGAGGCGGCGCGCTGCCCGGCGTCGTCCGGGTCGAAGGTGAACACGACCTCGCCGTTGGCGTTCGGGTCCGCGCCGCTCACGTCGCCGAGCATCGGGCGCAGCACCTTGATGTGGTCGACACCGAACGAGGTCCCGCACGTGGCGACCGCGGTGGTCACGCCCGCGAGGTGGCACGCCATGACGTCGGTGTACCCCTCGACGATGACGACCTGCTTCTGCTTCGAGATGTCCCGCCGGGCGAGGTCGATCCCGTAGAGCACCTGGCTCTTGTGGTAAATCGGCGTCTCGGGGGTGTTGAGGTACTTCGGGCCCTTGTCGTCGTCGAGCAGGCGTCGGGCACCGAACCCGATCGTGGCCCCGGTGACGTCGCGGATCGGCCACATGAGCCGACCACGGAAGCGGTCGTAGGGCGAGCGGTCGCCCTGGCTGACGAGCCCGGCGCTCGTGAGTTCCTCGAGCGTGAAGCCACGGCCGCGCAGGTGGTCCTTCAGCGCGTCGTACGACTTCGGCGCGAAGCCGACGCCGAAGTGCTGCGCCGCGCCCGGGTCGAAGCCGCGCTCTCCGAGGAAGCGCCGCGCGGGCTCGGCTGCCCCGATGGTGAGCTGCGACGTGAAGAACTCGAGGGCCGCCTCGTTCGCGGCGATGAGCCGCGCCCGGGTGTTGTAGTCGGTGCGCGGCCCGTCGCCCTCTTCGTAGTGGAGCGTGTAGCCGATCTTCGCAGCCATGCGCTCGACGGCCTCGGCGAAGGTCGTGTGGTCCTGCGCCATGATGAAGCTGAAGACGTCGCCGTCCTCACCGCAGCCGAAGCAGTGGTAGCGCCCGACCTGCGGTCGGACGTGGAACGACGGCGACCGCTCGTCGTGGAACGGGCAGAGGCCCTTCATCGAGCCGACGCCCGCGTGCTTCAGCGTGACGTAGTCGCCGACGACGTCCGCGATGTTGACACGCGAGCGGACCTCGTCGATGTCGTTCCGCGCGATCCTGCCAGCCACCCCTCGATCCTAGTTCGTGCCGCCGACCCCCGCCTGCCGCCACCCGTCCTGTGGACGGCGCTCCGGCCTGGAGGAACGGTGCAGGACGGGCGCGCACGGCACCGCCGCCCGTGGTCGCGCGAGCAGCGCGCGCGGCCGTCGGAGCGCCGGGCCGGGCCGGGCCGTGCGACGTCGTTCACACGATCGCAGGCCGAGCGTGCCGAGCGCCCGGCTCACACGGGGATGTGCGTGCGCTCCCGCTCCCCCACGACGAGCCGCCGGTGCCACGCGAGCGCACCCTGGTCGGTCAGACTCGCGACCTGGTCGACCACGGCCCGCAGCCGTCCGGCGTCGTCGGACGCCGCCCGCCAGTCGGCCGCGAAGCCCGGCTCGAGGTCCGCGCTGCCGGTGGCCGCGAGGGCGTCGAGCAGTTCGGTGAGGATCCGCCGCTGCTCCTCGTACACGGGCTGCCGGTCACCGTGTGTCATCACGAACGCCGCCACGATGCCCTTGAGCACCGCGATCTCGCCGATGATCTCCGGCGGCGTGACCACCGAGGCGGCGAAGCGTACGAGCGACCCCGACGCGTAGGACTCCCGCGTCGCCGCCGTCGCCGTCCGGGCGAAGCGTCCGATGAGCTGCGAGGTGAGGTTCTTCAGCCGGGCGAGGTCACGCCGGGAGCCGTCGTACGACGTCATCCACAGCGGCAGCGACCGGAGTCGGTCGAAGGCCTCGAGCAGTTCTTCACGACTGAGGTCGTCCCCGACCCAGGCGTGCATGGCGGTGACGATGTCGTTCTCGCCGACGCGGTCACCGAGCGCCGCGACGTCGATGAACCCCGCCACGACAGCGTCTTCGAAGTCGTGCACCGAGTACGCGATGTCGTCGGAGAGGTCCATGACCTGCGCCTCGATGCACCGCTGCCGACGGGGAGCACCGGCGCGGAGCCACTCGAAGGCCGCGTGGTCGTCGTCGTAGAAGCCGAACTTGGTCCGGCCGGACGAGGCCTCGGAGACCCCGTGCGACGCCGGCCACGGGTACTTGCAGCTGGCGTCGAGCGATGCCCGCGTCAGGTTGAGACCGTAGGCACGGTCGTGGTCCGGACCGGAGCCGTAGACCTTCGGTTCGAGGCGGGTGAGGAGCCGCAGTGTCTGCGCGTTGCCCTCGAACCCGCCGATGCTCGCGGCCCACGCGTTCACAGCGGTCTCGCCGTTGTGGCCGAACGGCGGGTGCCCGATGTCGTGCGCGAGGCACGCGGTGTCGACGACGTCCGGGTCGAGGCCGAGGGAGTCGGCGAGCTCCCGGCCGACCTGCGCGACCTCGAGCGAGTGTGTCAGGCGGTTGCGGGCGAAGTCGAGCCCGGTCGTGGGACTGAGCACCTGCGTCTTCGCGGCGAGGCGTCGGAGCGCGCTGGAGTGCAGCAGCCGGGCGCGGTCGCGGGCGAAGTCGGACCGGCGGTTCGAGTGCTGCTCGGGGAGCCAGCGCTCGGCGTCGGCCGGACCGTAGGAGGCGGTGGCGCTCATCCGCCGCTGTGGTGCAGCTCGGCGGCGGCGAGGACCTTGCGGAACTCGGCGTCGACGTCGCGCGACTCGAGCCAGCGGTCGGGCAGGGCTGTCCGCTTCGGGTGCCCCGCGCGACCACGCGGGCCCTCGACGTCGGCGCCGGGGTACGGAGCCGTCCAGTCGAGCTTGCCGAGCAGGTCGTCGATCTCCTGCAGGGAGGACGCCATCGCGAGGCCGGAGCGCACGTCGCCGCCGATCGGGTACCCCTTGAAGTACCACGCGACGTGCTTGCGGACGTCGCGGCAGCCGTGGTCCTCGGAGCCGAAGAACTCGACGAGGAGCTCGGCGTGCCGGCGGAACGCCACCGCGACCTCGCCCAGGGTCGGCATCGCCCGGACGTCCTCGCCGCGGAACGCCGCCGCGAGGTCGCCGAACAGCCACGGACGCCCGAGGCACCCGCGGCCGACGACCACACCGTCGCACCCGGTCTCGTCGACCATCCGCAGCGCGTCGGCGGCGGACCAGATGTCACCGTTGCCGAGGACCGGGATGTCGGTGATCGTCTCCTTGAGCGTGGCGATCGCGGACCAGTCGGCGTGGCCCGAGTAGTGCTCGTTCGCGGTGCGGGCGTGCAGCGAGATCGCGGCGACACCGGCGTCGCGCGCGATGCGGGCGGCATCGAGGTACGTGAGGTGGTCGGCGTCGATGCCCTTGCGCATCTTCACCGTGACCGGCACGTCACCGGCGGCGCGCACGGTCTTCTCGACGAGGTCCTTGAAGAGGTCGAGCTTCCACGGCAGCGCGGCCCCACCGCCCTTGCGGGTGACCTTCGGGACCGGGCAGCCGAAGTTGAGGTCGATGTGGTCGGCGCGGTCCTCGCCCACCAGGATCGTCGCGGCCTCTGCCACGGTGTTCGGCTCGACGCCGTACAGCTGGATCGACCGCGGGGTCTCGGACTCGTGGTGCTGGATGAGCTGCATCGACACCGGGGTGCGCTCGACGAGCGCCCGCGACGTGATCATCTCGCAGACGTACAGGCCCGCACCGTACTCACGGCAGAGCCGGCGGTAGGCCATGTTCGTGATGCCCGCCATCGGCGCGAGCACGACCGGCGCCTCGACCTCGATCGGGCCGATGCGCAAACCCTTCGGAGGCGCTTGTGTGATCGTCATACGCTGCTCATTCTCCCACGTCGGCGCCCGCCGGTAGCGTTCTCCACATGACCGACACCGCGATCGCCCGCTTCGACGCCGACGCCGCCGCCCGCGGACTCCGCGTGGACCTCGTCGAGCGGCCGCCAGCGAACTCCCTCGAGGACGCCGCGGGACTCCTCGGCATCGAGCCCGGTGACATCGTCAAGACCCTCGTCGTGAAACGCCACGACGGCGGCTTCGTGCTCGCACTCGTCCCGGGTTGCCGCAGCATCGCGTGGAAGAAGCTCCGCTCCGTCGTGGGCGTGAACAAGCTCTCCATGCCGGACGCCGCGACCGCGCTCGAGGCCTCCGGCTACGAGCGCGGCACCATCACCCCGATCGGTGCGATGGGCGACCTGCCGGTGTACGCCGACGAGCGGATCCTCGGGCGTCGGGTCGCGCTCGGTGCCGGACGCCACGGGGCGAGCGCCTTCGTCGACGCCGACGAGCTCGTCGCGGCGTACGACGCGACGGTCGCCGACATCACCGACGAGGAGCCCGCCCGCGCCTGAACGCCCGGCGCTGGCGATCATCAGCTGACGATCATCAACTGAGGAACTGCAGCTGACGATCAGTCCGGGACCTCGGCCCACACGCCTTCGGCGCCCGGGACGAAGCAGGTGTCGCCCTCGCAGACCGGCGCACCGCCCGGGGTGACGAGCGTGAGCAGGCCGGGGCGCGCCTCCCGGTCGATCACCGTCAACGCGCCCGTGAGCGCGTCGGGCACCGACACCGGCGGAACGGCGGACGGGAGGCCCGGACGGGCCGCATCCGTCGGCTGTACGGCCGTCATCGGGTCGCCTCGGCGTCCGCGCGGGCGTCGTCCGCGGCACGCTGCGCGGCCTCGGCGAGCTCCTCGGGCGTGGTCTGCCGCAGCTGCACGACCTGCTGCAGGACCTGTGCGAAGGCGGCGGGGTCCTGCGCACCGGAGACGCCGTACTTGCCGTCGATGACGAAGAACGGGACACCGTTGATCCCGAACGCCTGCGCCTGCGCCTGGTCGGCGCGCACGGCGGCGAGCTGGGTGTCGTCACGCAGGGTCGCCAGCACCTCGTCGCGGTCGAGCCCGACCTCCGCGGCGAGGTCGGCGAGCGAGTCGTCCTGTCCGACGTGCTCGCCGCGCTCGAAGTAGGCGGCGAACAGGCGTTCGACCATGTCGAGCTGCTTGCCGTGCTCCTTGGCGAGGTGGATGACCTGGTGCGCCTTCACCGTGTTGGTGTGGTGCATCGCCTCGAAGTCGTACGCGAGCCCGACCGACTTCGCGACACCGGTGACGTGGTCGAGCATCTGCTGCGCCTGCTCCACCGGCATGCCCTTGTGGCCGGAGAGGAACTCGGCCTCGGTGCCCTCGAAGTCGACGGGGGTGTCGGGGCTGAGCTCGAAGGAGTGGTACTCCACCTCGACCGGACGGGCGTCGTCCGAGGCGGTGAATGCGGCAACGCCGGACTCGAACTTCCGCTTGCCGATGTAGCACCAGGGGCACGCGATGTCGGACCAGACATCGACCTTCACTGAATCGTTCACAGCGGCTGCAACGCTGGCCGGACGGGGCTATTCCGAGGTCGAGATCGAACCAGGGAACCGACGTCGAACCAAGCACAGGGCCTGGTTCGACGTCGGTTCCGTGGTTCGATGCGGACATGCCGCACCCGCAGCCGCAGCCGCGTCGCGTCGCGCGCGCTACGCGCCGAGGAGCCGCGCGGCGAGGTACCCCTGCAGCTGGTCCAGCGAGACGCGCTCCTGCGACATCGTGTCGCGCTCGCGCACCGTGACGGCCTGGTCGTCGAGCGTGTCGAAGTCGACCGTGATGCAGAACGGCGTGCCGATCTCGTCGTGGCGGCGGTACCGGCGGCCGATCGCACCGGCGTCGTCGAAGTCGACGTTCCAGTGCTTGCGGAGGTCGTCGGCGAGCCCACGGGCGACCGGCGAGAGCTGCTCGTTGCGCGACAACGGCAGCACCGCGGCCTTGACCGGGGCGAGGCGCGGGTCGAGCCGCAGGACCGTTCGCTTGTCGACGCCCCCCTTCGCGTTCGGAGCCTCGTCCTCGTGGTAGGCGTCGATGAGGAACGCCATGAGCGCACGGGTGAGTCCGAAGGACGGCTCGATGACGTACGGCACGTACTTCTCGTTGGCGGCCTGGTCGAAGTAGCGGAGGTCCTTGCCGGAGGCTTCGATGTGGTTCTTGAGGTCGAAGTCGGTGCGGTTCGCGACGCCCATGAGCTCGCCCCACTCGGAGCCCTGGAACCCGAAGCGGTACTCGATGTCGGCGGTGGCGTCGGAGTAGTGCGCACGCTCGCCGTCCGGCACGTCGAAGCGGCGGAGGTTCTGCGGGTCGATGCCGAGGTCGGTGTAGAAGGCCACGGAGTCCGCGATCCACTGCTCGTAGTGGGTCTCGGCGTCGGCCGGCGGCACGAAGTACTCGATCTCCATCTGCTCGAACTCACGCGTGCGGAAGATGAAGTTGCCGGGCGTGATCTCGTTGCGGAAGGCCTTGCCGACCTGCCCGATGCCGAACGGCGGCTTCTGGCGGCTCGTCGTGACGACCTGCGCGAAGTCGACGAAGATGCCCTGCGCGGTCTCCGGGCGGAGGAAGTTCAGCCCCTCTTCCGACTCGACCGGGCCGAGGTAGGTCTTGAGCATGCCGGAGAACTCACGCGGCTCGGTCCACTCGCCGCGGGTGCCGCAGTTCGGGCACGCGATCTCGGCCATGCCACCCTCGGGCTTCCGGCCCTTCTTCGATTCGAAGGCCTCGAGCAGGTGGTCCTCACGGAAGCGGTGGTGGCAGTGCAGGCACTCCACGAGCGGGTCGGTGAAGGTGGCGACGTGGCCCGAGGCCTCCCACACCTTGCGCGGCAGGATCACGGCGGAGTCGAGGCCGACCATGTCCCCGCGACCGCGGACGAACCGCTGCCACCACTGGCGCTTGATGTTCTCCTTCAGCTCGACACCGAGGGGCCCGTAGTCCCACGCGGAACGGGAACCGCCGTAGATCTCCCCCGACTGGAAGACGAAGCCACGGCCCTTGGCCAGGGCGATGACGCTGTCGAGACGGGAGGACTGTGCCAAGAGGGACTCCATGGGTCGCCGGACTGGGTGCCCGGTGCGGGAAGGTACCGGGCAAGCGTACCGGCCTCTCGACCGTCGGCGGACGGGAGGCGCGGCACCTGTGGACGGGTCGTCTCACCCCACAGGTCTGAAGCCGGGCAGTCCCCCGAGCACGTCGACGACGCGCGTCACGTCCTCGTCGTCGTTCCAGAGGTGGAGCGCCAGGCGGAGCCGGCCGGCCCGCCCGCTCGCGGTCACCCCCGCGTCCGTCAGCGCCCGGAGCGCTGCACCCGCCGGATCCGGGAACGTCGTGATCGCCTGACCGCTCCGCGGCGACCCGAGCGCGTCCGCGAGCCGGTCCGCCAGTCCGGTGGCGTGCCTCCAGGCCGAGGCTGCGTCGACCGACGCGAGGTGCCGCAGTGCGGCGACCGCCCCGGGCCAGGCCTGCCAAGCCGGCGACACGTCGAACCGGCGCGCGTCGTCGGCGAGCCGCATCGTCGGGCCGTAGCAGGACGACCACACGTCCGCGCCCGCGTACCAACCGGCCTGCACGGGACGGAGCCGCTCGAGCGCGGCGTCCGAGAACGTGGCGAACGCAACGCCACGCGGCGCGCAGAGCCACTTGTAGGCGTGGGTGACCGTGACGTCGAACGGTGCGGCGGACACCGGGAGCACCCCGGCCGCCTGCGTCAGGTCGCACAGCGTCATCGCACCGACCGCTTGGGCCGCGTCGAGCACCGGCGCCGGGTCGGTGACCACACCGCTCGAGGACTGCACCGCGGACCACGCGACCAGTGCCGTTCCGGGCCGGACCTCGTCGGCCAGCCGGTCGAGCGGGACGCTGCGCACCCGGACGCCGCGGTGCGCCTGCGCGTGGAAGGGGAAGACGACCGAGCTGAAGTCGCCGTCGGGGACGACGACCTCGGCGCTGTCGGGCAGCGCGGCCGCGGCGACCGCGACCATCGCGGAGGTCTGGGAACCCGTGGCGACCCGTGCGGGGTCGAGGCCGACGATGCGGGCGAAGAGCGCGCGGCCCTCCTCGACGAGGGCGCCGTACGCCACCGGGGACGACGCCGCGCGTCCCCACTCGTCGAGGTCCGCGCGCATGGCCGCGAGCGTGCCGAGCGTCGGGAGTCCGGCGGTGCAGGCGGCGAGGTAGCCGGAGCCGTCGACGAAGGAGTCCATACCTCTACCGTGGTGTCGGCCGGTCCATCACACCAGGGCAGCTTGCTTCGCTCCCCCATAACATGGTGTTGTGGACGGTCTCGATCCCCAACTCCTCCGTGTGCTCCGCGCCGTCCGCGACGCCGGGTCGATCAGCCGCGCTGCCGGTGCCCTCGGGTACAGCCAGCCGGCCGTCAGCCAGCTCCTCGCACGGGCCGAACGGCGGCTCGGGCACGACCTCGTGCTCCGCGGAGCACGCGGCGTCACCCTGACGGAGTCGGGGCGGGTCCTCGCCGAGCACGCCCTCGCGGTCGAGGCCGCGCTGGCCGCCGCTCGCGAGGACCTCGAGGCCGTCGGAGGGCTCGCCCGTGGGCGGGTGCGGATCGCCGGGTTCCCGAGCGCGTCGTCGACGCTCGTGCCGTCGGCGCTCGCGACGATGGCCGCTGACGCTCCGGGCGTGGTGACGTCGTACGTCGAGGCCGAGCCGCCCGAGGCGGTCGACCTCCTGCGCCGGGGCGAGGTCGACGTCGCGATCACGTTCTCGCACGCACCGCAGGACGACGACGTGCTCACCGATCCCACGCTCACGGCGCAGGTCCTCGGCCGGGACCCGCTCGCACTCGTGACCCCGACACGTCCGGTGAGCGCGACGCGCGCGACGAGTCCGGTGACCGCGACGAGCGCGACGAGTCCGGTGACCGCGACGAGGGCGGCGTCCGCGGTGTCCGCCGACGCGCCCGGCGCCGAGGTGGTCGCAGACCTCGCGGCGCAGCGGGACGCGAGGTGGATCGGGGGCTGCCCCCGCTGCCGTGGACACCTGCTGGCGTCGTGCGCGGCATCGGGATTCACCCCCGAGATCGTGCTCGAGACGGACAACGCTGCGGCCGTGGTCGGGCTGGTCGCGGCGGGCGTGGGCGTCGCGCTCCTCCCGCGGCTCGCGCTCACGACGACGATCGTGCCGCCGGGCGTGACGGTCACGCCGGCGGGCGACGAACTCGCCCGCCGGGTGGAGGTGGTCGTCGCCCGGGGCGCCGAGCGTGTCCCGAGCATCGGCGCCGCGCTGGCGGCGGTCGGTGCGGCGGCGCACCTGCTCGGCTGACCGGTCACGCCTCCGGCACCGGCGCGGCACGCGTCGGACGGGAGGCGCGGGTCGACGCCGCCACGGGCCTCCCG